>NZ_AP021889.1:2117753-2420289 GCF_011398355.1 Thiosulfatimonas sediminis | reverse complement strand
CTGTAAATCCGCTGGCTCAGCCTTCGGTGGTTCGAATCCACCACCCTCCACCATGCGGGTATCGTATAATGGCTATTACCTCGGCCTTCCAAGCCGAAGATGGGGGTTCGATTCCGCCTACCCGCTCCAGTTTTTTTGAAAGGTTCTCTTGAAGTAAAGAGAGCCTTTTTTACTATCTTGCTTCCATAGCTCAGTAGGTAGAGCGCATCCATGGTAAGGATGAGGTCACCAGTTCGATTCTGGTTGGAAGCTCCATTTTATGTTTTGTTTAGAGATAAGCCGACGATTCCACTGAAAGGTAGGGTCGCAGCTAATATGGAGTTTGCATCATGGCAAAAGCAAAGTTTGAACGTTCGAAACCGCACGTAAACGTAGGTACTATCGGTCACGTTGACCATGGTAAGACAACTCTTACTGCGGCACTAACAATCGTACAAGGTGCGAAATTCGGTGGCGACGTTAAAGATTACGGTTCAATCGACAACGCTCCAGAAGAGCGTGAGCGTGGTATCACGATTTCAACTGCCCACGTAGAATACGAGTCAGCGGCTCGTCACTACGCGCACGTTGACTGCCCAGGACACGCGGATTATGTTAAAAACATGATCACGGGTGCGGCACAGATGGACGGTGCAATCCTAGTATGTTCAGCAGCAGATGGCCCGATGCCACAAACGCGTGAGCACATCCTGCTATCACGTCAGGTTGGTGTACCATACATCGTTGTATTCCTAAACAAAGCAGACATGGTTGATGACGAAGAGCTACTAGAGCTAGTCGAGATGGAAATCCGTGAGCTTCTTGACGAATACGACTTCCCTGGTGACGACACGCCAGTCATTATCGGTTCTGCTCTAAAAGCAATCGAAGGTGACGAAGCTTACGTTGCTAAGATTGGTGAATTGGTTGACGCACTAGACAGCTACATCCCAGAGCCGACTCGTGAAACAGACAAGCCATTCCTAATGCCAGTAGAAGACATCTTCTCTATCCAAGGTCGTGGAACGGTAGCAACAGGACGTATCGAGACAGGTATCATCAAAGTTGGTGAGACAGTTGAAATCGTTGGTATCCGTGATACTCAAGAGACGACAGTAACCGGTGTTGAAATGTTCCGTAAACTGCTTGACCAAGGTGAAGCAGGGGATAACGTAGGTATTCTACTACGTGGTACAAAGCGTGAAGACATCGAGCGTGGTCAAGTTCTAGCTCACAAAGGTTCGGTTAAGCCGCACACTAAATTTGAGTCAGAAATCTACGTACTATCAAAAGATGAAGGTGGTCGTCATACGCCATTCTTCAACGGTTACCGCCCACAGTTTTACTTCCGTACAACGGACGTAACAGGTGCATGTCAATTGCCAGAAGGTATTGAGATGGTTATGCCTGGTGATAACGTACAGATGACAATTGAATTGATCAACCCAATCGCAATGTCAGAAGGTCTACGTTTCGCAATCCGTGAAGGTGGTCGTACTGTTGGTGCAGGTGTTGTAGCAAAAATTCTTGCTTAAGACTTGCTCCGGTGGAAGAGTGGCTGTATAATGCCGCTTTTCTGCGAAAGCCTACAGGGGTATAGCTCCAATTGGTAGAGCACCGGATTCCAAATCCGGGTGTTGGGGGTTCGAATCCCTCTACCCCTGCCATATTCAATAACGACCTGCATTTTTTGCGAAATGCGGGTCGTTTTTTTACCTGAACTGATAGATTTTATGAGTAAAGAACAAGAAACAAAAAGCGCGAATTCATCTTTAGATACGATGAAATTGGTCGCGTCATTGGCAGTCTTGGTTGCAACCTTGATTGGTTACTACACCTTTGATCAAGCACATGCAGTGGTACGTGTTTTAGGTATGGTTGCCGGTGCTGCAGTCGCAATATTTATTTTTTACCAGACAACTATCGGTAAAAACTGGTTTCAATACATTTCGCATGCGAAACGTGAAGTGCGCCAAGTTGTGTGGCCGACTCGTCCAGAAACCGTACAAATGACCTTGATTGTGTTTGTCGTGGTGATTTTGATGGGTATCTTCTTATGGTTGGTTGATATGTTCTTTTTATGGGCAGTCAAGCTATTAACAGGACAGGGTGGTTAAGATGGCTCAACGTTGGTATGTAGTTCACGCTTATTCGGGCTATGAGAAAAAAGTTCAAAAAGCGCTTGCTGAATATATTCAGCGCGCCGATCTTGGCTTGATGTTTGGCGATATTTTGGTCCCTTCTGAGGAAGTGGTTGAAATTCGTGATGGTAAGAAGCGTACTTCTGAGCGTAAGTTTTTTCCTGGTTATGTCTTGGTGCAGATGGAAATGAACGAAGAGACTTGGCATTTGGTTAAGAGTGTTCCAAATGTGATGGGTTTTATCGGTGGTACGTCAGATCGTCCAGCGCCGATTACGCAGCGTGAAGTGGATCGTATTCTTGAGCGCGTGAGCACCAATACGGATAAGCCGCGCCCGAAAGTGATTTATGAAGCCGGTGAAATGGTACGTGTTGTTGATGGGCCTTTCAAAGACTTTGAAGCGGTTGTTGAAGGCGTCGATTACGACAAGAACAAGTTACAAGTATCGGTGCTTATTTTTGGTCGTTCTACACCGGTTGAACTTGAGTTTACCCAAGTAGAAAAGATTTAAATAAGTTTCGGTAAATTGAAACGGGGAGCCGTAAGGCGTTTGACCCATTTAGGAGAGAATCATGGCTAAGAAGGTCACAGGTTATATCAAGTTGCAGGTTGCTGCAGGTAGTGCAAACCCAAGTCCACCAGTTGGTCCTGCGTTAGGTCAAAAAGGTGTGAACATCATGGAGTTCTGTAAGTCGTTTAACGCGCAGACTCAAACAATGGAAAAAGGCTTGCCGATTCCAGTTGTTATTACTGTTTACGCAGACAAGTCGTTTACCTTCATCATGAAGACGCCTCCCGCGTCTATCCTGCTGAAAAAAGCGGCTGGTATCAAGTCAGGTTCTCCGGTGCCTAACTTGAACAAGGTTGGTACTGTTACTCGTGCACAACTAGAAGAGATCGCTAACACTAAGATGGCTGATCTAAACGCGAACGATTTGGAGTCAGCGGTAAAAATTATCGCCGGTTCAGCTCGTTCAATGGGTCTAGTGGTTGAGGATTGATACGATGGCAAAACTGACTAAAAAACAAAAGCTATTTGCTGAAAAAGTAAACCGTAATGCATCTTACGATATTATCGACGGTTTGAATCTAGTTAAAGAACTAGCAACGTCTAAGTTCGTAGAATCAGTTGATGTTTCAATTCGTCTAGGGATTGACCCACGTAAATCTGATCAGGTTGTTCGTGGCGCAACGGTTATGCCAAACGGTACAGGTAAAGATGTACGTGTTGCGGTATTTACCGGTGAAGCGAATGCGGCAGCTGCGAAAGAAGCGGGTGCGGATTTCGTTGGTATGGAAGATCTGGCTGCTGAAATCAAAGGCGGCATGATGAACTTTGACGTGGTTATCGCTTCTCCAGACGCGATGCGTGTTGTTGGTATGCTTGGTCAGGTTTTAGGTCCTCGTGGTCTAATGCCAAATCCGAAAACGGGTACGGTAACACCTGATGTTGTTGGCGCAATCAAAAACGCGAAAGCCGGTCAAGTACGTTTCCGTGCTGATAAGGCAGGTATCATCCACGCTGCAATCGGTACTGTTGCGTTTGATGCTGACAAGCTTAAAGAAAACTTAAATGCCTTAATGGAAGACTTAGTCAGAGCGAAACCTGCTTCTGCTAAAGGAACTTACGTTAAGAAAGTGACTATTTCTACAACAATGGGTCCAGGCCTGGTTGTTGATCAGTCATCTCTATAATGATGGTTGCGCCAATTAACTTTGGTGCAGGCATTATTTGCGAATTGGGTCTCCAATCAAATCTGATTTGTGAGTGCCCATCGCAGACCGTAGGCGAGTGCAAGGCGCACTCTTAATAGTTAATAAGCCTACGCAGATGGACTGGTTTGATAGGCCACTATCAAACTGTTTTGGAGGTTATATGGCACTCAATATTCAAGGTAAAAAGCAAGTCATTGAAGAAGTTGCTGCAATTGCTGCAGGCGCTGGTTCAATGGTTGCCGCTGAATATCGTGGTTTGACTGTAGAGCAACTAACTAAACTTCGTATCGAAGCACGCAAATCAAACGTACAAATCCGTGTTGTTAAAAACACGCTTGCACGTCTTGCGGTTAAAGGTACTAAGTTCGAAGATATGGCGGATACCTTTACAGGTCCACTAGTTTACGCTTTCTCTGGTGAAGAGCTTGGTAACGCAGCACGCGTTTTACAAGGTTTCGCTAAGACAAACGACAAACTGGTTGTGCGTTCATTGTCTATCGGTGAAGGTTGTATGGATGCGAGCTACACAGCTCAAATCGCAGCTCTACCTACTTACGACGAAGCGGTAGCAAAACTTCTATTTGTTATGAAAGAGCCTGTTGCAAAACTTGCTCGCGCTCTTGCAGCGGTCAAAGAACAAAAAGAAGAAGCGTAAGCCCCGTTTTTTTATTATTTTTGAATTTATTACGATTTATTTTTGGAGATTACGATGTCTGTATCAAGAGACGATATTTTAGAAGCAGTTGCTAACATGTCTATCATGGAAGTTGTTGAGCTAGTTTCAGCAATGGAAGAAAAATTTGGTGTTTCTGCAGCAGCAATGGTTTCTGCTGGTCCAGCAGCAGCGGCTGAAGCAGTTGAAGAGAAAACTGAATTTGACGTAGTTCTAGTTTCTGCAGGCGACAACAAAGTTGCAGCGATCAAAGCAGTTCGTGGTGCAACTGGTCTAGGTCTTAAAGAAGCGAAAGAAGCCGTTGAAGGTGCTCCTTTCACGCTTAAAGAAGGTATTTCTAAGGCAGAAGCTGAAGCAATGGCTAAAGACCTTAAAGATGCTGGTATCAACGTCGAAGTTAAATAATTTTGACGCGAAGCTGATTCTCAGCTGCAAAATGGCTGGTGTTTTTAACGCCGGCCTTTTGTTGTTTTAACAGTGTGTAAAAGTGTGTTAGTAATCTGTTGATAACTTTTTAATAAAAGCTACCACAGTTTTATGCATTTATTCCGTAACTGATTGTACCCCAGGCCCTGAGGTCTGATCTTCCTGACAATCTTTATCGTCGAGGTTAACGATGACTTACTCTTTAACTGAAAAGAAACGCGTCCGTAAGGATTTTGCGACGCGCCCATCGATTCTTGAAGTTCCTTATTTGCTGTCTTTGCAAAAAGGCTCTTTCCATGAATTTTTACAAATTGATAAGAAGCCATCCGAGCGCCTAAATATGGGTTTGCATGCGGCATTCATGTCAGTTTTCCCAATTGAAGGTGTAGCGGGTACAGCCGACCTTGAGTACGTTAGTTACTACATGGGGCAGCCTGAATTTGACGTTAAAGAGTGTAAGCAACGTGGCGTGACCTATGCCGCACCGCTACGCGTAAAAATGCGTTTAGTCATTTATGATCGTGATGCGCCAGTTGGTAAGCGTCCGGTTAAGGACATGAAAGAACAGGAAGTTTATTTAGGCGATATTCCGCTGATGACGGATAACGGAACCTTTGTTATTAACGGTACTGAGCGTGTTATCGTGACTCAGTTACACCGTTCGCCAGGGGTTATCTTTGATAGTGATAAAGGTAAGTCTCACTCGTCTGGTAAATTATTGTTTAATGCGCGCATTATTCCTTACCGTGGTTCTTGGTTGGATTTTGAATTTGACCATAACGATTGTCTATTCACGCGTATCGACCGTCGTCGTAAGCTACCAGTGTCTATTTTGTTACGTGCCATGGGTTACAGTAATGAAGAGATTTTGGCGCATTTCTTTGACGCCAATGTCATTGAAATCACTAAGAACGCGTTCAAAATGAAACTGGATATCAACCAATTTAAGGGCATGGATATGCCATTTGAGTTGGCGCATAACGGTGAGGTTTTGTGCGAAGCTGGCAAGAAAGTTACAGCGCGTACAGTTAAGCTGGTTGAGCAGTCTGGCGTTGATAAAATTGAAGTACCTGTTGATTACTTGGTTGGTAAAGTTCTGGCTTCAGGAATTATTGACGAAAATACCGGTGAGTTGGTTGCACGTACGAATGAGATTCTAACGGCTGAAACGGTTGCTAAGGTCTCTAACATGACAGGCACCTCAATCAAGATTCTTTATATCGATGAGTTGGAAAACGGTCCTTACATTTCCGATACGCTAAACTTGGACAGCACCACTTCGCAAACCGAAGCGCAGATGGAAATTTATCGCATGATGCGTCCAGGTGAGCCACCAACACAAGAGTCTTCGCAAGCGCTATTCTCCAGCTTGTTCTTTGATGAGTCACGTTATGACTTATCTGCAGTTGGCCGCATGAAATTAAACCGTCGTCTTGGTCGCAATGAAAACGATGGTAGCGTTGTACTTGAAAACCAAGATATCGTTGATGTGGTGCGTGAATTAATCAATATCCGTAATGGTCACAGCACCATTGATGATATTGATACGCTTGGTAACCGTCGTATTCGTGCGGTTGGTGAAATGGCTGAGAACGCTTTCCGTGTCGGTCTAGTGCGTGTTGAACGTGCCGTTAAGGAGCGTTTGAATCAAGCTGAATCAGATGGCTTGATGCCACAAGATTTGATTAATGCTAAGCCAGTTTCTGCTGCAATTAAAGAGTTCTTCGGTTCTTCGCAATTGTCGCAGTTCATGGACCAAGTTAACCCGCTGTCGGAAGTGACGCACAAGCGTCGTGTTTCTGCTTTAGGGCCAGGTGGTTTGACGCGTGAGCGTGCAGGTTTTGAGGTGCGTGACGTTCACCCGACCCATTACGGTCGTGTTTGTCCGATTGAAACGCCAGAAGGGCCGAACATCGGTCTGATTAATACCTTGGCGATTTACGCTAAAACCAATGAATATGGCTTCTTGGAAACCCCGTACCGCAAAGTAATTGACGGTAAGGTGACTGAGGAAATCGAATATGTTTCAGCGATTGATGAAGCACAGTTCGTTATTGCACAGGCGTCTGCGAATCTTGATGCAAACGGTAAGTTTGTTGATGGTCTGATTTCAGCACGTCACCAAAACGAATTTACGTTGTCGTCTTCTGCGGATATCGACTATATGGACGTTTCGCCGAAGCAGATCGTATCGGTGGCGGCGGCCTTGATTCCGTTCCTTGAGCATGATGATGCTAACCGTGCCCTAATGGGTGCCAACATGCAACGTCAGGCGGTTCCATGTCTGCGCGCAGAAAAACCATTGGTTGGTACTGGTATCGAGAAGACCGTTGCGATTGACTCAGGTGTTACTGTGGTAGCTGAGCGTGGCGGTGAGATTTTATCGTCCGATTCGGCACGTATCGTGGTGCGTGTTAATCAGGATGAAATTGCTGCCGGTGAGTCGGGTGTTGATATTTATAACTTGGTTAAATACCAGCGTTCTAACCAGAACACCTGTATTAACCAACGTCCAGTCGTTAAAGCCGGTGACATTGTACGCCGTGGCGATGTCATGGCAGATGGTCCTTCGACCGACTTGGGTGAATTGGCTCTTGGTCAGAATATGCGTATCGCCTTTATGCCTTGGAACGGTTACAACTTCGAAGACTCGATTTTGGTTTCTGAGCGTGTGGTGCAGCAGGATCGTTACACAACAATTCACATCGAAGAGTTAACTTGTTTGGCTCGTGATACTAAGCTTGGGCCGGAAGAAATTACCGCCGATATTCCAAACGTCGGTGAGTCTGCATTAGCGCGTCTTGATGACTGCGGTATCGTTCAAGTCGGTGCAGAAGTGAAGCAGGGCGACATTCTGGTTGGTAAAGTGACGCCAAAAGGTGAGACTCAGCTGACGCCGGAAGAGAAACTGTTACGCGCCATTTTTGGTGAGAAAGCGTCTGATGTTAAAGATACTTCTCTTCGTGTTACCAAGGGTGTTGAAGGGACGGTTATTGACGTTCAGGTGTTCACTCGCGAAGGCGTGGAAAAAGATGCGCGTGCGATGGCGATTCAAGAAGAAGAATTGGCGCAAATTCGTAAAGACATCAACGAACAGTACAAAATTCTTGAAGCGGATACATTGGGGCGTCTGCGTACGCTACTGATGGGACATTCATTGGTTGATGGTACGCAAATTGATGAGTCTTTCCTGCAAACGGTTCCTGCCAATCGTTGGTTTGGTCTGAATGTTAAAGATGCAGATGTCATGTTGCAGCTTGAGATGGCGGAAACCCAGCTTAAAGACAAGCGTAAAGCGTATGACGAAGCGTATGAAGAGAAGCGTAAGAAACTGACTCAAGGTGATGATTTGGCACCGGGTGTTTCGAAAATGGTTAAGGTTTACGTTGCAATCAAGCGTCGTATTCAGCCAGGTGACAAAATGGCGGGTCGTCACGGTAACAAAGGTGTTATCTCGCGTATCGCGCCAGTTGAAGATATGCCGTTCGATGAAACCGGTCGTCCAGTCGATATCTGTCTGAACCCACTGGGTGTACCATCGCGTATGAACGTTGGTCAGATTCTAGAGGTTCACTTAGGTCTAGCAGCGGAAGGTTTGGGTTCTAAAATCAATGCGATGTTGCAGCAGCAGCAAGACATTCAAGAAATCCGTGCTTTCTTGCATAAGATTTATAACGAAACCCAAGGTCAACAAGTTGACTTAGATAGTTTCAGCGACAATGAGATTCTGGAGTTGGCAGGGAATCTGCGTAAGGGCGTTCCTTTGGCTTCGCCAGTATTTGACGGTGCTTCAGAAGGGCAGATCAAAGCATTGCTGCGTTTGGCTGATTTGCCAGAGTCTGGTCAGATGGTGTTGTTTGACGGTCTTACAGGTGAACAGTTCGATCGTCCGGTAACTGTCGGTTATATGTACTATCTGAAACTGAATCACTTGGTTGATGACAAAATGCACGCGCGTTCAACCGGGCCTTACTCGTTGGTTACACAGCAGCCGTTGGGTGGTAAAGCGCAGTTTGGTGGTCAGCGTTTCGGAGAGATGGAGGTGTGGGCACTGGAAGCTTATGGTGCTGCCTTCACGCTACAGGAAATGCTAACGGTTAAGTCGGATGACTTGAACGGTCGTACCAAAATGTATAAAAACATTGTTGATGGTAACGAATATATGGAACCTGGTATGCCGGAGTCGTTCAGCGTACTGCGCAAAGAGATTCGCGCCCTAGGTATTGATATTGAGTTGGAGCAAGAGTAATGAGAGATTTAATTGGTTTTCTGAAAAAGCAGAACGTATCGAGTGATTTTGATGCAATTAAGGTAACCCTTGCTTCCCCAGAAAAGATTCGTTCATGGTCTTACGGCGAAGTGAAGAAGCCTGAAACCATCAACTACCGTACCTTTAAGCCAGAGCGTGATGGTCTGTTTTGTGCCAAAATTTTCGGACCTATCCGCGACTTTGAATGCTTGTGCGGTAAGTACAAGCGCTTAAAGCACCGTGGTGTGATCTGTGAAAAATGTGGTGTTGAAGTTACGCAATCTAAGGTGCGTCGCGAGCGTATGGGTCACATCGACCTAGCAACTTCTGTTGCCCACATTTGGTTCTTGAAATCGCTACCGTCACGTATCGGTTTGATGTTGGACATGACATTAAAAGAGATTGAAGCGGTTCTTTACTTTGAAGCGTTTATGGTAACAGACCCAGGTTTAACGCCTCTTGAACCTTGGCAGTTACTGTCTGAAGAAGAGTATTTCGATGCGCTAGAAGAACATGGCGATGAGTTTGAAGCAATGATGGGCGCGGAAGCGATCAAGAAAATGCTACAAGCAATTGATTTGGAATACGAAGCAGAGCATCTGCGTACCGAGATGGATAACACCAGTTCGGAAACCAAGCAGAAGAAGTTGTCTAAGCGTTTGAAATTGATTGAGTCTTTCTTGCAATCTGGTAACAAGCCAGAGTGGATGATTCTTGACGTATTGCCGGTTCTACCGCCTGAGTTACGTCCGTTGGTTCCACTGGATGGTGGTCGTTTTGCGACCTCGGATTTGAACGATCTTTACCGTCGTGTTATTAACCGTAATAACCGTCTAAAGCGTCTGTTAGATCTGATGGCGCCGGACATTATCGTGCGTAATGAAAAACGTATGCTGCAAGAGTCGGTTGACTCTTTGTTAGATAACGGTCGTCGCGGTCGTGCGGTAACGGGTACTAATAAGCGCCAGTTGAAATCACTTGCGGATATGATTAAAGGTAAGCAAGGTCGTTTCCGTCAAAACTTACTTGGTAAGCGTGTTGACTACTCTGGTCGTTCGGTTATCGTGGTTGGCCCGACACTGCGTCTGCACCAGTGCGGTCTACCGAAGAAAATGGCATTGGAACTGTTTAAGCCGTTCATTTTCAGCCGTCTGCAAAAACGCGGTTTAGCGCCAACGATTAAAGCGGCCAAGAAGATGGTTGAGATGAGTCTGCCGGAAGTATGGGATGTGTTGGATGAAGTTATCCGCGAACACCCGATTCTGTTGAACCGTGCACCGACACTTCACCGTTTAGGTATTCAAGCGTTTGAACCGGTATTGATTGAAGGTAAAGCGATTAACTTGCACCCATTGGTTTGCTCGGCATTCAACGCCGACTTCGATGGTGACCAGATGGCCGTACACGTACCTTTATCGCTAGAAGCTCAGTTAGAAGCACGTACATTAATGATGTCGACCAATAACTTGCTGTCACCGGCCAACGGTGACCCTATTATTGTTCCGTCGCAGGACGTTGTTCTGGGTCTGTACTATATTTCGCGTGATCGTATCAACGGTAAGGGCGAAGGCATGGTGTTCGCCAACTGGCAGGAAGCAGAGCGTGCTTTGGGTGCTAAGGTTGTTGAATTGCATGCGAAGATTAAATTGCGTGTTGATGAGGCGGTCATTGATGAAGAAGGCGTAGAAAGCGTTAGTACGCGTATTGTTGATACGACGGTTGGCCGTGCGCTATTGAGTCGCATTCTGCCGCGTGGCCTTAGCTATGACATGATCAACGTTAACCTGACAAAGAAGAACATCTCCAAAGTACTAAACGAGTGTTACCGTAAATTGGGGCCGAAAGAGACGGTTATCTTCGCTGACCAATTAATGTATGCCGGTTTCAAATGGTCTACGCTTGCGGGTCTATCATTCTGTTCGGATGATATGTTAATTCCGGATTCGAAAGCGGGCATTATCGAACGTGCGGATAAGCAGGTTGAAGAGATTCAAAACCAGTTCTCACAAGGTCTTGTTACCGAAGGTGAGCGTTACAACAAAGTTGTTGATATTTGGTCACATACCAATGAGTTGGTAACCAAGTCAATGATGGAAGAGTTGCAACACGAAACTGTGGTTGATAAAGACGGTAACTCGCATAAGCAGACCTCATTTAACTCGGTATACATGATGGCGGACTCGGGCGCTCGTGGTAGCGTTGCGCAGATGCGTCAGTTGGGTGGGATGCGTGGTCTGATGGCGAAACCAGATGGTTCGATCATCGAGACCCCGATCACGGCTAACTTCCGTGAAGGTCTAAACGTATTGCAGTACTTCATCTCAACGCACGGTGCCCGTAAAGGTCTTGCGGATACGGCACTGAAAACCGCTAACTCCGGTTACCTAACTCGTCGTCTGGTTGATGTTGCACAGGATGTGGTTGTGACTGAAACCGACTGTGGTACCGATACGGGTATTAACATGACGGCACACGTTGAAGGTGGTGACATCATTGAGTCTCTACGTGACCGCGTATTGGGTCGTGTAACAGCTGAAGACGTGATGACGATTAAAGGTGAGTTACTGATCGAAAAAGGGTCGCTGATTGATGAGAAGTTAGCGAATCTAATCGATTTAAGTGGTATTGACCATGTATTGGTGCGTTCGCCAATGACGTGTGAAACCCGTTTCGGTATCTGTCAACAATGTTACGGTCGTGATTTGGCTCGTGGGCAGTTGGTGAACATGGGTGAAGCAGTCGGTGTTATGGCGGCGCAGTCGATCGGTGAGCCAGGTACTCAGCTAACCATGCGTACCTTCCACATCGGTGGTACCGCATCCGGCTCAGCGGCGCAAAGTTCGATTGAAGTTAAGCATGAAGGCCATGTTAAATACTTCAATATGAAAACCCTGACAAACTCGGAAGGACAGATTGTTGTGACTTCGCGTTCTGGTGAAGTGTCTTTGATGGATTTGTCAGGACGTGAGCAAGAGCGTTATAAAATCAACTACGGTGCTATCCTAAATACACAAGACGGCGGCGCGCTGAAAGCGGGCGATGTACTTGCTAATTGGGATCCGCACACGCATCCGATCGTAACTGAAGCGGAAGGTATGATTCACTTCGGTAACTTCGACGGAACGGTTGAAGAGCGTCTGGATGAAGTCACTGGTTTGACTTCTCGTGTCGTGAAAGATGCGAAAGAACGTGCTTCGATTGCTAAGGATATTCGTCCTTACATTGAAATCGTGGACGAGAAAGGCGACGCAGTTTGTTTCCCAGGGACGCAAACTCCGGCGATGTACTATTTGCCAGAAAACTCGATTGTTATCGTTCAGGCAAATGCAAAAGTCGGTCGCGGGGACGTATTAGCGCGTATTCCACAAGCGTCTTCGAAAAACAAGGATATTACCGGGGGTCTACCGCGCGTTGCAGACTTGTTTGAAGCGCGTCAGCCAAAAGAACCTTCAATTATGGCGGAAGTGCCGGGCGTTATTGGCTTCGGTAAAGAGACCAAAGGCAAGCAGCGTCTAATGATCACCCAAGACAGTGGTGAAGTGTATGAGACATTGATTCCTAAGTGGCGTACCGTCAGCGTGTTCGAAGGTGAGCGTGTTGAGAAAGGGGATGTTGTGGTTGAGGGTAACCCAAATCCACACGATATCCTACGCCTATTGGGTGTTGAAAAATTAGCGGAATACATCGTTGACGAAGTGCAAGATGTTTACCGTCTACAAGGGGTTAAGATTAACGATAAGCATATCGAGACAATTGTTCGTCAGATGTTGCGTAAAGTTGAAGTTAAGTCCTCTGGTGATACCGGACTGATTCGTGGTGAGCAAGCAGAATACTCAAAAGTGCTTGGTTTAAATGAAAAAGCCCGTGAAGAAGGCAAGGTTGAAGCGTCTTATGAGCGCGTTCTTCTTGGTATCACTAAAGCGTCGTTGGCGACTGAGTCGTTTATTTCGGCAGCGTCTTTCCAAGAGACAACGCGTGTTCTTACTGAAGCCGCAGTTTCTGGTAAGCGCGATACCCTGGTTGGTTTGAAAGAGAACGTTATTGTGGGTCGCTTGATTCCTGCGGGTACTGGTTTTGCTTATCATAAAGCACGCCGTAGTGCCCAAGAGAAGTCAGCGGCAGAACTCAAGGCATTCTTGAACGCGGATCAACCGATGGTAGCTGAAGAAGAAACTATCAGCGCCGAGTTGCTGGAAGTCATGGTGGGCGAAGAACAGCCGATTGAGGAGTAATTTAATAAATTCAAGCAGTTAAGGCTTGACTTATTGAATTGACCTCTCTAAAATTCGCTTTCCTTATACGTAGGTCTATTTTTTAGGCCTACAGCTTCGTTTATGTGTAAGAGTAAATCTCAAATTTGGAGAAATTGAATGGCTACTATTAACCAGTTGGTGCGTAAGCCGCGTAAAGATAAGCGTAAAGTTTCAAACGTAGCTGCGTTACAGGCTTGTCCTCAACGTCGTGGTGTTTGTACGCGTGTTTATACAACAACCCCTAAAAAGCCAAACTCTGCTCTACGTAAAGTTGCGCGTGTACGTTTAACAAACGGCTATGAAGTTGCTTCCTATATTGGTGGTGAAGGTCATAACCTGCAAGAGCACTCGGTTATTCTTATCCGTGGTGGTCGTGTTAAAGATTTGCCTGGTGTACGTTATCACACAGTTCGTGGCGCACTTGATTGTGCCGGTGTTGCTAATCGTAAACAAGGTCGTTCTAAGTACGGTGCGAAGCGTCCGAAGAAATAATCTGATTATTCCTTAACATACGTTTTGCAAGTTTAGTGTTACATTTATACCGGAAGAGTTAAGAATGGCAAGAAGAAGAGAAATTCCAAAGCGTCAGGTACTACCTGATCCGAAGTTTGGAGATATTACGTTAACGAAATTCGTTAATATGATTATGGTTAGCGGCAAAAAAGCTGTAGCTGAGAAAATTGTTTACGATGCGCTAGATATTGTAGTTGAACGTAAAAACGGTGGTCAGCAAGCGGAGTTGTTAAGAGACGCGCTTGAAGCTGTCGGACCAATGGTTGAGGTTAAATCTCGCCGCGTTGGTGGTGCAACATACCAAGTACCTGTTGAAGTTCGTCCAGAGCGTAAACTGGCTCTCGCTATGCGTTGGATCGTTGATGCTTCTCGTAAGCGCAGCGAAAAAGGGATGATGCTTCGTCTTGCTGGTGAACTGGGTGACGCTTTAGAAGGTCGTGGTTCAGCAGTTAAGAAGAAAGAAGATACCCATAGAATGGCAGAGGCAAACAAAGCCTTCTCTCATTTCCGTTGGTAATCATCTGCTAATGGAGGCCCTTTTTAAGGGCCTTTATTTTTGGTTTAAACTGAAAGGTTAATTAAAGTGGCACGTAAAACCCCTTTAGAACAATACCGTAATATCGGTATCATGGCCCACATCGACGCGGGTAAAACAACAACAACTGAACGTATTCTTTACTACACCGGTGTTTCTCACAAAATCGGTGAAGTACATGACGGTGCTGCAACTATGGACTGGATGGAGCAAGAGCAGGAACGTGGTATTACTATCACTTCTGCAGCGACTACCGCTTTCTGGAGTGGGATGGCGAAGAACTATCCGCAGCACCGTATTAACATTATCGATACCCCTGGACACGTTGACTTCACAATTGAAGTAGAACGTTCTCTACGTGTACTTGATGGTGCTGTTACCTGTTTCTGTTCTGTATCTGGTGTTGAGCCACAGTCTGAAACAGTATGGCGTCAAGCAGATAAGTACGGCGTACCTCGTATGGGTTACGTCAACAAGATGGACCGTGCCGGTGCAAACTTTTTAAACGTTTGTAAAATGGTTGTTGACCGTCTTGGTGCAACGCCTGTGCCAGTACAGTTGCCTATCGGTGCTGAAGAGACATTCCGTGGTATCGTCGACCTAGTTAAGATGCAAGCCATCTACTGGGAAGAAGAGAACATGGGTATGAAGTTTACCTATGAAGACATCCCAGCTGATATGGTCGATTTAGCGCAAGAATGGCGTGAAAAATTGGTTGAAGCGGCGGCGGAAGCAACTGAAGAGTTGATGGATAAATACCTTGAAGAAGGTGATTTGACCGAAGAAGAGATCAAGGCGGGTATTCGTCAGCGTTGTATCGCGGTTGAAATCGTGCCAATGTTCTGTGGTTCATCTTTCAAAAACAAGGGTGTGCAAACACTGCTGGATGGTGTTTTGGATTACATGCCAGCACCAACGGATGTACCTGCAATTAAAGGTGAATTAGAAGACGGTACGCCAGTTGAGCGTCACTCTACTGATGATGAGCCTTTCGCTGCGCTAGCGTTCAAAATCATGACCGATCCTTATGTCGGTACTTTGACGTTCTTCCGTGTTTATTCGGGTGTTCTAGGCGCAGGTTCGCCTGTTATGAATACTGTTAAAGGCAAAAAAGAACGTGTTGGTCGTATTCTGCAGATGCACTCTAACTCTCGTGAAGAGATCAAAGAAGTGCGTGCTGGTGAGATCGCTTGTGCGGTGGGTCTAAAAGACACAACAACAGGTGATACTTTATGTGATATCGATAACCCAGTTATCCTTGAGCGTATGGAATTCCCTGAGCCAGTAATTTCGATTGCGATCGAGCCAAAAACCAAAGCTGACCAAGAGAAAATGGGTATTGCGCTAGGTAAACTAGCTGCAGAAGATCCGTCTTTCCGTGTTCACACTGATGAAGAAACGAACCAAACAATCATCTCTGGTATGGGTGAGCTTCACCTGGATATCATCGTTGATCGTATGCGTCGTGAATTTAAAGTTGAAGCCAACATTGGTGCACCGCAAGTTTCTTACCGTGAAACGATCCGCAAGGAAGTTGAAGCGCATGGTAAATTTGTACGCCAGTCTGGTGGTCGTGGTCAATATGGTCACGTTGTCTTTAAAGTTCGTCCTTCTGAAGAGAATGCAGGCTTTAAGTTCATTAACTCAGTTGTCGGTGGTACGGTTCCGAAAGAATACATCGGTGCGGTAGAAAAAGGCGCGCGTCTTCAGTTAGAAGCGGGTGTTATCGCTGGTTACCCAATGGTTGATGTAACCGTTGAGTTGATCGATGGTTCTTACCATGATGTTGACTCGAACGAGATGGCGTTCCAAGTTGCTGCATCGATGGGTGTTAAGAACGCTGTTGGCAACGCAGGCGCTGTTGTTCTTGAGCCGATTATGAAGGTTGAAGTAACGACTCCTGAAGAGTACATGGGTGACATCATCGGTGACCTTAACCGTCGCCGTGGTATGATTAACGCAATGGATGACATCCCGACTGGTAAGTCTGTTAAGGCAGACGTACCGCTTTCAGAAATGTTCGGTTACTCAAACCAAATGCGTTCACTAACGCAAGGTCGTGCTTCTTACAGCATGGAGTTCCAGAAGTATTCTGAAGCACCTCGCAATATTCAAGAAGAAATTATTGCAGCGTCTAAGAAAGGCGACTAAATTTTTATTTCACTTTTAAACTAGAGCGGCGATAAGCCGCTTTTAACAAAGGTAATTTACTAATGGCAAAAGCAAAGTTTGAACGTTCGAAACCGCACGTAAACGTAGGTACTATCGGTCACGTTGACCATGGTAAGACAACTCTTACTGCGGCACTAACAATCGTACAAGGTGCGAAATTCGGTGGCGACGTTAAAGATTACGGTTCAATCGACAACGCTCCAGAAGAGCGTGAGCGTGGTATCACGATTTCAACTGCCCACGTAGAATACGAGTCAGCGGCTCGTCACTACGCGCACGTTGACTGCCCAGGACACGCGGATTATGTTAAAAACATGATCACCGGTGCGGCACAGATGGACGGTGCAATCCTAGTATGTTCAGCAGCAGATGGCCCGATGCCACAGACGCGTGAGCACATCCTGCTATCACGTCAGGTTGGTGTACCATACATCGTTGTATTCCTAAACAAAGCAGACATGGTTGATGACGAAGAGCTACTAGAGCTAGTCGAGATGGAAATCCGTGAGCTTCTTGACGAATACGACTTCCCAGGTGACGACACGCCAGTCATTATCGGTTCTGCTCTAAAAGCAATCGAAGGTGACGAAGCTTACGTTGCTAAGATTGGTGAATTGGTTGACGCGCTAGACAGCTACATCCCAGAGCCGACTCGTGAAACAGACAAGCCATTCCTAATGCCAGTAGAAGATATCTTCTCTATCCAAGGTCGTGGAACGGTAGCAACAGGACGTATCGAGACAGGTATCATCAAAGTTGGTGAGACAGTTGAAATCGTTGGTATCCGTGATACTCAAGAGACGACAGTAACCGGTGTTGAAATGTTCCGTAAACTGCTTGACCAAGGTGAAGCAGGGGATAACGTAGGTATTCTACTACGTGGTACAAAGCGTGAAGACATCGAGCGTGGTCAAGTTCTAGCTCACAAAGGTTCGGTTAAGCCGCACACTAAATTTGAGTCAGAAATCTACGTACTATCAAAAGATGAAGGTGGTCGTCATACGCCATTCTTCAACGGTTACCGCCCACAGTTTTACTTCCGTACAACGGATGTAACAGGTGCATGTCAATTGCCAGAAGGTATTGAGATGGTTATGCCTGGTGATAACGTACAGAT
This sequence comes from Thiosulfatimonas sediminis, assembly GCF_011398355.1. Taxonomy (GTDB): domain Bacteria; phylum Pseudomonadota; class Gammaproteobacteria; order Thiomicrospirales; family Thiomicrospiraceae; genus Thiomicrorhabdus; species Thiomicrorhabdus sediminis_A. The sequence continues at coordinate 2,402,515 of NZ_AP021889.1, read as the reverse complement.
GACAATTGAATTGATCAACCCGATCGCAATGTCAGAAGGTCTACGTTTCGCAATCCGTGAAGGTGGTCGTACTGTTGGTGCAGGTGTTGTAGCAAAAATCCTAGCGTAATCGCGAAAGATTTTGCGTTAGCAATATCGGTATCAAAAAAGGGAGCTTTGGCTCCCTTTTTTGTTGTGTGCTAAATAGTTGTTTTTAAAAAAAAAGACTGGTATAATTCGCGACCTTGGTTTGCAAGCAAATTTTTATTGCTTGTTTTTCTAATCAACAGTTTGAGAGAAATATTATGGCGACTCAAAACATTCGTATCCGCTTAAAGGCATTCGATCACCGTCTGATCGATCAGTCTGCGCGCGAGATTACGGAAACTGCAAAGCGTACTGGTGCACAGGTTCGTGGTCCGATCCCAATGCCGACGCGTAAAGAGCGTTTCACAGTTTTAGTCTCTCCACACGTCAATAAAGACGCGCGTGATCAGTACGAACTTCGTACTCACAAACGTCTGCTAGACATCGTTGACCCAACTGATAAAACAGTTGATGCCCTGATGAAACTAGATTTGGCTGCTGGTGTTGACGTACAACTTGAATTGCACTAAGCAATTGTTCGGTTAGTCATCAATCGTAATGACTGACAGATTTATAATAATGAGGTTAATGATATGAGTATTGGTATCATTGGTAAAAAAATCGGAATGACTCGTGTTTTCAACGATGAAGGTGTTTCGACTCCGGTTACTGTAGTACAAGTAAACCCGAATCGCATCACTCAAATCAAAACGATTGACACAGATGGTTATTCTGCTATCCAGGTAACAACTGGTACTGTGCACGCTGGTCGTGTAAACAAGCCTGCAGCTGGTCACTTTGCGAAAGCAGGTGTTGAAGCAGGTGAAGGTCTTTGGGAATTCCGTGCAGATGCTGCGGATATCGAAGGACTAGAAATCGGTTCTGAGCTAACTGTTGAGCGTTTTAACGACATCGCAGTGGTAGATGTGACGGGTACTACCAAAGGTAAAGGTTTCCAAGGTGGTATTAAGCGTCACAACTTCCGTATGCAAGATGCGACTCACGGTAACTCATTGTCTCACCGTTCAAACGGTTCTATCGGTCAAAACCAGACTCCAGGTCGCGTTTTCAAAGGTAAGAAAATGTCTGGACACATGGGTGCTGTACGTCAAACAACCCTGAACTTAGACTTGGTCAAAGTGGATGCAGAAAACGGATTATTACTAATTCGTGGTGCGGTCCCAGGTGCTAAGAACGGTACAGTTATTGTTCGTAAAGCTGTGAAGTAAGGTGGGCACGATGGATTTAAATGTTATTGAACTAGCAACAGGTAAAGAAAACGGGACTGTTTCAGTTTCTGATGCTCTTTTTGCTGTTGAATTTAATGAATCTTTGGTTCACCAAGTAGTGACTGCATACATGAATGCCGGTCGTTCTGGTACTAAAGGTCAAAAGAACCGCGCAGCGGTAAGCGGTGGCGGAGCTAAGCCATGGCGTCAAAAAGGGACTGGCCGTGCGCGTGCCGGTACGACTCGTAGCCCGGTATGGGTTGGCGGTGGTCGTGCATTCCCAGGTCACAACCGTGATTTTTCTCAAAAAGTAAATAAGAAGATGTATCGCGGTGCGATGCGTTCGATTATTGCTGAGCTTAATCGTTCTGGTCGCCTAGTTGTGGTTGATGATTTCAAAATTGATGCCCCTAAGACAAAAGAATTTAAAGCAAAACTTGCACAACTAAACGTCTCTGATGCACTGGTTGTAACAGAAGGTTTTGACGAGTATTTGTATCTTTCTGCACGTAACTTGTATGCAGCAGACGTATGTGATGCAGCATCAGTTGATCCGGTAAGCCTAATTGGTTTCCAGACCGTTGTGATGACTCAAGGTGCAGTTAAGCAGTTAGAGGAGCAATTAGCATGAATCAAGAGCGTATTCTAAGTGTATTGCTAGCACCACACGTTTCTGAAAAAGCAGCGATGATGGCTGATGCATCAGAGCAGTACGTGTTTAAAGTTATGCAAACTGCAACAAAAACAGAAGTGAAAGCGGCTGTTGAGACCCTTTTCGGTGTAAAAGTGCAGTCTGTAAACATGATTAACATTAATGGTAAGCGCAAAGTGTTCAAAGGTCGTGCTGGTCGTCGTAACGGTGTGCGTAAAGCTATCGTGCGTCTAGTTGCTGGTCAAGAAATCGACTTTGCGGCTGCTGAGTAAGGAGTTAAATAATGGCAATTATTAAAAAGTCAAAACCGACTTCTCCGGGTCGCCGCTTTGTCGTAAGTATCGTTGAGCCTACTTTGCATAAAGGTAAGCCACACGCTGCGCTACTAGAGAAGAAGTCGAAATCTGGTGGTCGTAACAATAACGGTCGTATCACAGTTCGTCACCAAGGTGGTGGTCATAAGCAACACTACCGTATGGTTGATTTCAAACGTTCTAAAGAAGGTGTTCCTGCAACGGTTGAGCGTCTTGAATATGATCCGAACCGTACAGCGCATATCGCATTATTGAAATATGCTGATGGTGCTCGTGCTTACATCCTAGCAGCAAAAAATATGCAAGCTGGTGATGTTGTCGAAGCCGGTGAACATGTTTCGATCAAAGTAGGTAACTGTCTACCTTTACGTAACATTCCAGTGGGTACTGTTGTACACAATGTTGAAATGCGTCCTGGTAAAGGCGGGCAAATTGCTCGTTCAGCCGGTGCATCTGTGTCTATCGCTGGTAAAGACGGTGCTTACGTTCTTGTTAAGCTACGTTCTGGTGAACTGCGTAAGATTCTTGCTGAATGTAAAGCAACAGTCGGCGAAGTCGGTAACTCAGAACACAGTCTTCGTAAAATCGGTAAAGCTGGTGCAATGCGCTGGCGTGGTGTTCGTCCTACCGTTCGTGGTGTGGCGATGAACCCGGTTGATCACCCGCACGGTGGTGGTGAAGGTCGTACTTCTGGTGGTCGTAACCCTGTTACGCCATGGGGTGTTCCGACTAAAGGTAAGAAGACTCGTAGCAACAAGCGTACTGATAACATGATCGTACGCCGCCGTAAATAAGTAATAAGGAAGGACACTGATGCCACGTTCAGTTAAAAAAGGACCTTTTGTTGATCACCACCTTTATAAAAAGGTGGAAGAGGCACAAGAATCTGGTAATAAGCGTCCAATCAAGACTTGGTCACGTCGTTCGATGATCTTGCCTGAAATGATTGGTCTAACAATTGCCGTTCACAATGGTAAAGAGCACATCCCTGTTTACGTTTCCGAAAACATGGTTGGCCACAAACTAGGTGAATTCTCTCAAACACGTTATTATCGCGGTCACGCTGCGGATAAGAAAGCGAAACGTTAATAGGAGTTCAAGATGCAAGTAAGTGCAACACATAAATTTGCCCGTATCTCTCCACAAAAAGCGCGTTTGGTCGCTGACTTAATCCGTGGAAAGAATGTTGAACAAGCGGTAAACATCCTTGCGTTCAGCGATAAAAAAGCAGCGGCATTGTTCAAAAAAGTATTGAACTCTGCAATTGCCAACGCTGAAAACAACAACGGTATGGATATCGATGAGTTATCAGTCACTGCTGTCTTCGTAAACGAAGGGCCAGTCATGAAGCGTATGCGCGCTCGTGCTAAAGGTCGCGGTAACCGTATCTTAAAACGCACCAGTCACCTAACCGTGTCTGTGGGCGAGAAATAAGGAGAATCAGAATGGGTCAAAAAGTAAATCCGGTCGGGATTCGTCTTGGTATTACTAGAGATTGGAATGCTCGCTGGTATGCAGATAGCAAAAACTATTCTGACTTCTTAGTAAGTGATGTTGAAATTCGTAAAGAATTAAATGAAAAGCTGGGTCATGCTTCTGTGTCTGCTATCAATATCGAACGTGTAGCGAACGGTGTTCGTGTCACGATCCACACGGCTCGTCCTGGTGTGGTTATTGGTAAAAAAGGTGAAGACATTGAAAAGCTAAAGCAGTCTCTTTCTAAGAAGACTGGTATGCCAGTTAACATCAACATCGAAGAAATTAAAAAACCTGAACTAGACGCTAAGTTGGTTGGGCAATCAATTGCTCAACAACTTGAAAAACGTATTCAGTTCCGTCGTGCGATGAAGCGCGCGGTAGGGAATGCAATGCGTCTTGGTGCAGAAGGTATCAAAGTTACGGTTTCTGGTCGTCTTAACGGTGCAGACATTGCTCGTGCTGAATGGTATCGTGAAGGTCGTGTACCTTTGCACACATTCCGTGCGGATATTGATTATGCAACTTATGAAGCGGATACTACCTACGGTAAGATCGGTGTGAAAGTGTGGATTTTCAAAGGTGAGAAGCTTGGTAAGCTGGCTCTGGATAGCAATGATTCTAAGGGCAAAAAAGGCCGTAAATAAAAGGATAACTCACTATGTTAATGCCTAAACGTACAAAATTTAGAAAAGTACAAAAGGGTCGTAACCGTGGTCTAGCGCAAGCTGGGAACAAAGTTAGCTTTGGTGATTTCGGTCTTAAGGCTCTAGAACGCGGACGTATGACTTCACGTCAAATCGAAGCTGGTCGTCGTGTTATGACTCGTCACGTAAAACGTGGCGCGAAGATTTGGATTCGTGTTTTCCCTGACAAACCAATTACTAACAAACCACTTGAAGTGCGTATGGGTAAAGGTAAAGGTTCAGTTGAGTACTGGGTTGCTCAAATTCAGCCAGGCCGTGTCCTATTTGAAATGCAAGGTGTGAATGAAGTTCTAGCTCGCGAAGCGTTTGCTTTAGCGGCTGCTAAACTACCATTCAAAACACAAGTTGTAACTAGAACGGTGATGTAAGATGACTGCGAAAGAATTAAACGAAAAAACAGTTGAAGAGCTGCGTAACGAGTTATTAGAACTTCGTAAAGAGCAATTCAACCTAAGAATGCAACATTCAACAGGTCAGTTATCTAACTCTGCAGGACTTAAAAAAGTCCGTCGTACTATCGCACGAGTTAAAACCATCATTCGTCAAAAAGTGAGTAAGTAAAGATGGCTGGTCAAGAGAATAATGCACGTACCGTACAAGGTGTTGTTGTAAGCAACAAAATGAACGACTCTATCGTTGTTCAAATTGCGCGTTTCATCAAACACCCAAAGTACAAAAAATTCGTTAAACGTTCAACTAAGCTAATGGCTCATGATGCAGGTAACACTGCTGGAATCGGTGACACAGTAACAATTGCTGAAACAGCACCAATTTCAAAAAGTAAGTCATGGACTTTAGTTCAAATTGACGAAAAAGCGAAAATTTAATTTTTGCTAGCAATTGCGTGGATTAGTTGATATAATTCGCGCAATTTCCGAAAGCCACCTTAGAGTCGCAAGCCAGTTTATAAATTGGGACTGCACTTTTCGGTGGTTTTTGTGCTACTTGTAATTTTAATTTATGGATGGAGTCCCACCATGATTCAGATGCAAACTGTGCTTGATGTCGCTGATAACAGCGGAGCACGCCGCGTCCAATGTATTAAAGTGCTAGGCGGTTCGCACCGTCGTTATGCCAACGTTGGTGACGTGATTAAAGTGAGTGTAAAAGAAGCTGCACCACGCGGAAAAGTGAAGAAAGGTGATGTTTACAATGCAGTAGTCGTTCGTACGGCTAGCGGCGTACGTCGTCCAGACGGTTCAAAAATCAGATTTGATGGTAACGCTGCCGTTATCTTGAATGCGAAGCATGAGCCGATCGGAACTCGTATCTTCGGACCAGTAACTCGTGAGCTACGTAACGATAAGTTTATGAAAATTGTTTCATTAGCTCCTGAAGTTTTATAAGGAAGAAGTAATGAATCGTTTAAGAAAAGGTGACGAAGTAATCGTCCTAGCCGGTAAAGACAAAGGAAAGCGTGGTTCGGTTTCTTCTGTTATGGCAAACGGTAAAGTATTAGTAGATGGTATCAACCTAGTTAAAAAGCACAGCAAAGGTAATCCTATGACTGGTGTTCAAGGTGGTATTGTTTCTAAAGAAATGCCTATTGATGCTTCAAATGTGGCGCTAGTTAACCCAGAAACGAATAAAGCTGACAAGATTGGCTATAAAGTTGAAGGCGAGGCTAAAATCCGCTTCTTTAAATCTACTGGAAAAGCGGTTGACGCTTAATAAAGGGTAGAGAGATGGCAAGACTACAACAACAGTACAAAGAACGAGTTGTTCTTCAGTTGAAAGAACAATTTGGCTATAAATCCGTTATGGAAGTGCCAAAGCTAACCAAAATCACCTTGAACATGGGTGTGGGTGAAGCAATTGGCGATAAAAAACTTCTGGATAACGCAGTTGCGGATATGGAAGCAATTACTGGTCAAAAAGCAATGCGCACGCTTGCTCGTAAATCAGTTGCTAGCTTTAAAGTTCGTGATGGTTACCCTCTAGGTTGTAAAGTGACATTACGTGGTAAGCGTATGTACGAATTCCTAGATCGTTTAGTTAACATCGCGCTTCCTCGTGTTCGTGACTTCCGTGGTATCAATCCAAAAGGGTTTGATGGCCGTGGTAACTACAATATGGGTCTTAAAGAGCAAATCATTTTCCCAGAAATCGTATTTGAGAAAGTTGACAAAATCCGCGGGATGGACATCAACTTCACAACGACTGCGAAAACGAACGCTGAAGCGAAAGCTCTTTTAGAAGCTTTTAATTTCCCGTTCAAGAAATAAGAGGTCTTCTAATGGCTAAGAAATCTATGATTGCTCGCGAAGTCAAACGCGCGAAAATGGTTGAGCGTTACGCTGCAAAGCGCGCTGAACTGAAAAAAATCATCAGCAACCCAACGACAGAATTTGCTGATCGTATGGATGCAGTTGATGTATTAAGTAAATTGCCTCGTGATGGTGCTGCCGTTCGTCAACGTAACCGTTGTCGTATTACTGGCCGTCCACACGGTGTATACAGAAAGTTTGGTTTATCACGTAATATGCTTCGTCAAATGACGATGCAAGGTGATGTTCCTGGTTTAAGAAAAGCTAGTTGGTAAGGATAAATATCTATGAGTATGTCTGATCCAATCGCTGATATGTTAACACGCATCCGTAACGGGCAAATTGCCGGTCACGCGAACGTGATTATGCCTTCATCTAAAGTTAAAGCAGCGGTTGCTAAAGTTTTGAATGAAGAAGGTTATATCTCTGCATTCAGCATTAATGAAAACAATGGTAAGCCTGAGTTATCTGTCGATCTTAAGTATTTTGACGGTAAGCCAGTAATCGAAATGATTAAACGTGTAAGCCGTCCAGGTCTACGTGTTTATAAAAACAAAGATGAGTTACCAAACGTAATTGGCGGTCTAGGTATCGCTGTGATTTCAACCTCTAAAGGTATTATGACGGATCATCAAGCGCGCTCTGCCGGTGTTGGTGGTGAAGTTATTTGCTACGTAGCATAAGGATTTGAATTATGTCTAGAATTGCAAAAGCTCCAGTTACTATCCCTGCAGGCGTTGAAGTCAATGTGAATGGTAACAATGTAACTGTTAAAGGGTCTAAAGACACTTTGACAAAAACTTTTAACGAAGCTGTATCAGTTTCTGTTGAAGACGGTCAAGTCATCTGTCAACCTAACGAAGGTTTCGTAAAAGGTTGGTCACAAGCTGGTACAGCACGTGCAATCATCAATAACATGGTTATTGGTGTGACAAATGGTTTTGAAAAACGTCTACAGCTTGTCGGTGTTGGTTACCGTGCAGCAGCACAAGGTAAAGTGTTAAACCTAACTCTTGGTTTCTCGCATCCGGTTGAGCACGCAATTCCTGAAGGGATTACGGTTGAGACTCCGACTCAGACTGAGATTGTTGTAAAAGGCGCAGATAAGCAAGTTGTTGGTCAAGTTGCAGCTGAAATCCGCGGCTACCGCCCACCAGAGCCATACAAAGGCAAAGGTGTTAAGTATGCTGATGAGCGCATTTTACGTAAAGAAGCTAAGAAGAAATAAGGCTGGAAGTTAGTATGGATAAGAAATCAGCCCGTCTTCGTAGAGCTAAGAAGACCCGTGCACGTATCGCAGAACAAAAAGTGGCACGTTTGTGCATTCACCGTTCTACGCAACACATCTACGCGCAAGTTATTGCTGCAGATGGTCACACGGTTGTTGCTTCAAGCTCTACTGTACAAGCGGACGTTAAATCAGAAATTAGCAACGGTTCAAACAAATCTGCTGCGGCAGTTGTTGGTCAGAAAGTTGCTGAAAAAGCAAAAGCTGCTGGTGTAACCAAGGTTGCATTTGATCGTTCAGGTTTCAAATACCACGGTCGCGTTCAACAATTAGCTGAATCAGCCCGTGAAAACGGTCTTGAATTTTAAAGGAAGGAAATTATGTCTTCACATGAATTACAAGACGGCCAAGATGCTTTGATCGAGAAACTAGTTGGCATTCGTCGTGTTGCTAAAGTTGTAAAGGGTGGGCGTATTTTTGCGTTCTCAGCTCTTGCAGTTGTTGGTGACGGCGAAGGTAAAGTTGGTTACGGAAGTGGTAAAGCAAACGAAGTTCCAGTCGCAATTAAGAAAGCGATGGAAAAAGCTCGTCGTAACATGAAATCCGTATCCCTTAAAGGTGGTACGATCCAATACCCAATCAATTACAAGCAAGGTGCAGCGAACATCGTTATGCTACCTGCTTCTGAGGGTACTGGTGTAATCGCTGGTGGTGCGATGCGTGCGGTTCTTGAAGCTGCAGGTGTTCATGACGTACTTTGTAAGTGCGTTGGTACCACTCGCCCGGTAAACGTCGTACGTTCTACTGTTAACGCTTTGACTTCAATGTCTAGCCCTGAATTGATCGCGGCGAAACGTGGTAAGTCTGTAGCAGAAATTCTAGGTGAGTAAGATGTCAGATAAGAAAATTAAATTAACTCTGGTAAAAAGCATCATTGGCCGCTTACCAGCACACAAAGCGTGTGTATCTGGTCTTGGTCTAAGAAAAATGCACCAAACAGTAAGCGTTATTGATACTCCAGAAAATCGTGGAATGATCAATAAAGTTTCCTATTTGCTTAAAGTAGAGGAAGCATAAAATGCAACTAAATACTTTAAAACCTGCTGACGGCGCTAAAAAAGTTGCCAAACGCGTTGGTCGTGGACAAGGTTCTGGCTGGGGTAAAATGGGTGGTCGTGGTCACAAAGGGCAGAAGTCTCGCTCTGGTGGCATGCCGCGCATCGGTTTTGAGGGTGGTCAAATGCCACTGCAACGCCGTCTACCTAAAGTTGGTTTTACTTCGCGTAAAGCCGCTTACGTTGCAGAAGTACGTCTTGATACCTTAGCTTCAATTGATGCGGAAATCATTGATATCCCAGCATTGGTTGCAGCAAAAGTTGTCGCTCATAAAATTAAAGAAGTTAAAGTTATCAACTCTGGTGAAATCACTAAAGCGGTAAAAACTTCTGGCCTACGCACAACTGCTGCAGCTAAAGCAGCAATTGAAGCTGCTGGTGGCACGGTAGAAGCTTAATTATATGAAAAGTTCAATTGCATCAACCGGAATGAGTAGTTTAAAGAACAAGATTCTTTTTGTTCTTGGCGCTATTATCGTGTACCGTTTAGGTACGCACATTCCCGTTCCGTCAATTGATCCGATTGCCTTGGCAGCAATGTTCGAACAGCAAAAGGGTACCATCCTGGACATGTTTAACATGTTCTCAGGTGGTGCCCTTGAGCGTTTATCGATTTTTGCATTGGGAATCATGCCTTACATCTCTGCTGCGATTATTATGCAGCTTTTGACAGTCGTTTCACCTAAATTGGAACAGCTGAAGAAAGAAGGAGAGTCAGGGCGTCGTAAGATTACTCAGTACACTCGTCAAGGGACTGTGGTACTTGCGACTTTCCAAGCTTTAGGTGTCGCGATTGCACTTGAATCCCAAAACATCAACGGCATGCCAGTTGTTATTGACCCAGGCTTTATCTTTAAGCTCACGGCCGTAGTAACGTTGGTTTCCGGTACAATTTTCCTGATGTGGTTAGGTGAACAAATTACCGAACGTGGTATCGGTAATGGTATTTCCTTAATCATTTTTGCAGGGATTGTTGCAGGCCTACCTAGTGCGCTAGGGGGTACGTTCGAGCAAGTGAATACCGGTGCGCTTCATGCGTTAACTGTATTCGTTTTACTGGCTCTTATTGCAGCAGTTATTGCGTTTGTAGTGTTTGTTGAACGTGGGCAACGTCGTATCCCTGTTCACTATGCTCAAAAAATGCGTGGTCGTAAGTTATATGGTGGTCAAGAGTCACATCTACCACTTAAGCTGAATATGGCGGGCGTTATTCCACCAATCTTTGCTTCCAGTATCATTCTGTTTCCAGCGACCTTAGGGGGTTGGTTCGGTACGGCTGAAGGTATGGGGTGGATGAAGGACATCGCGACAACTTTGTCGCCAGGTCAACCGCTTTATATTTTGTTCTACGCGACTGCAATTATTTTCTTCTGTTTCTTCTACACCGCGATTGTGTTCAATCCAAATGAAACAGCTGAAAACCTAAGAAAATCTGGTGCATATCTTCCAGGTATTCGTCCAGGCGCACAGACGGCTCGTCACATTGACGGCATTATGGGTCGCTTGACGTTGGCTGGGGCGATTTACATCACAGCAGTGTGCTTATTACCAGAATTTTTAATTCTGTATTGGAATGTTCCGTTCTATTTTGGTGGGACATCTCTATTGATTATCGTAATTGTCGTTATGGATTTCATGACTTCGGTTCAGGCACAAATGCAGTCAAGCCAGTATGATGGCATGATGAAAAAAGCGAAATTAAAAGGCAAATAAATCAGTTATTTATTTGTCTAGTATTTATAGTGAAAGACGTGTATAATCCCACGTTTTTCGGTAGATGGAAATAGAGGGAGCGCAAAATGGCTCGTATTGCCGGCGTAAACATTCCAGTTAACAAACATGTTGTTATTGGATTGACTTCGATCTACGGGATTGGTTCAACTTCTGCAAAAAAAATCTGTGCAGCAACTGGTATTGAACCATCTGCGAAAGTTCGAGAGCTAACTGAAGAACAGTTAGAACTACTTCGTAATGAAGTAACAAACTACACGATTGAAGGGGATCTTCGTCGTGAAGTGTCTATGAATATCAAGCGTTTGATGGACATGGGTTGTTACCGTGGTATTCGTCACCGTCGCAGCTTACCACTACGTGGTCAGCGCACCAAGACCAATGCACGTACTCGCAAAGGTCCTATCAAACCAATTAAGAGATAACGCTTAAGTAGCGAGAATAGATATGGCAAAAGCAAATCAACGTGTTAAGAAGAAAGCTAAACAGGTCGTAACGGATGCCGTTGCGCACGTTCATGCTAGCTTCAATAACACGATCGTAACTATTACTGACCGTCAAGGTAACGCACTAGCTTGGGCAACTTCCGGTGGTAGCGGTTTCCGTGGTTCTCGTAAGAGTACTCCGTTCGCTGCACAGGTAGCTGCTGAGAAAGCTGGGCAGTTGGCTCAAGAATATGGTGTTAAGAACGTAGATGTTATGGTTAAGGGCCCAGGTCCTGGCCGTGATTCAGCCGTTCGTGGTCTAAACAGTGTTGGATTTAAAATTACATCAATCACTGATGTGACGCCAATTCCACACAACGGATGCCGCCCACCTAAGAAACGTCGCGTTTAATTTTTGAGGTAATCATGGCTAGATATATTGGTCCTAAGTGTAAACTTGCCCGCCGTGAAGGTACTGATCTATTTTTGAAAAGCGGTGTTCGTAGCATCGAATCAAAATGTAAGATCGATCAACTACCAGGTGTACACGGTGCAGCTCGTAAAAAGGTAACTGAGTACGGTACTCAGTTACGTGAGAAACAAAAAGTACGTCGTATGTACGGTGTTCTAGAGAAAAAGTTCCGTCTTTACTATAAAGAAGCGGATCGTCGTAAAGGGTCTACTGGTGTAAACCTTCTACAAATCCTAGAAAGCCGTTTAGACAACGTTGTATACCGTATGGGCTTTGCAACAACTCGTGCAGAAGCTCGCCAACTTGTTTCGCATAAAGCGATCCAAGTTAACGGTCAATCAGTAAATATTCCGTCTTTCGAAGTATCTGCTGGTGATGTGGTTTCTATTCGTGAGAAATCTCGCAACCAAACTCGTATTGCTGCTGCGCTTGAGTTAAAAGCGCAGAACGGTGGTGTTAGCTGGGTAGAAGTTAATACTAAGGCATTTGAAGGTACCTTCAAAAATGTTCCTGATCGTTCAGATTTATCTGCGGATATTCACGAAAACTTGATTGTTGAGCTTTACTCTAAGTAATAGAAACGGAGATCACCTCTGATGCAAGAGATGTTAGAACAGTTGTTAACACCACGTATGGTTGATATTCAACGTCTAACGCCTTTTCATAGTCGTGTGACTTTAGAGCCGCTTGAACGCGGCTTTGGTCATACTCTTGGAAACGCGTTACGTCGTATTTTATTGTCATCAATGCCTGGTGCGGCTATCGTCGAAGCCCAAATTGATGGTGTTTTACACGAATACTCATCGATTGAAGGGGTAAGAGAGGATGTCCTAGAGATCCTTCTTAACCTTAAAGAGGTGGCGGTTAAATTACATGCAACAAATAGTGCTGAATTAACCCTGAACAAAAAAGGTCCAGCGGTCGTTCGTGCTTCAGATATCGCGTTAAACCATGATGTTGAAATCGCTAACCCGGATCATATCATTGCGCATTTGTCTGAAGATGCTGAACTAAATATGAGCATTCGTGTAGAGAGTGGTATGGGTTACCGTGCCGCACAAACCGATAACGACAGTTCTGTCGGCGTTTTGCGTTTAGATGCAAGTTTCTCGCCGGTACACACTGTAAGTTACGAAGTACAAAATGCTCGTGTTGAACAACGTACTGACCTAGATAAGTTGATTCTTAATGTGGTCACCGACGGTACGCTAGATCCTGAAGATGCGATCAAGCAAGCCGCTACTGTGCTGCATTTACAACTGAATGCTTTTGTTGACCTTAAGCATAAAGAAGTCGCTGCACCACAAGAAGAAGAGAACGAGTTCGATCCAATCTTCTTGCAACCGGTTGATGATTTAGAGTTGACTGTTCGTTCAGCTAACTGTTTGAAAGCAGAACAAATTTACTATATTGGTGATTTAGTCCAACGCGCTGAACCTCAGCTGCTTAAAACACCAAACTTAGGTAAAAAATCTCTGCAAGAAATTAAAGATGTTCTTGCGCAACGAGGTTTGAGCCTTGGTACCAAACTAGAAAACTGGCCACCAGCAAGTCTGGTGAGCAAGGAATCTTAATATAAGGAAGCTATCATGCGTCATGGTAAATCAGGTCGTAAGTTAAATCGTAACAGCTCGCACCGTAAGGCAATGTTTAAAAACATGTCTGCTTCACTTATCGAACACGAAGTAATCCGTACCACGGTTGCTAAGGCGAAAGAACTACGTACAGTTGCTGAGCCTTTGATTACGCTTGCTAAGATTGACAGCGTTCATAACCGTCGTAATGCCTTTGCTCGTTTAGGTGATAAGGCTGCAGTAGGTAAGTTATTCCAAGAGCTTGGTCCACGTTACCAAACTCGTCCGGGTGGTTATATCCGCATTCTAAAATGTGGTTTCCGTCCAGGGGATAATGCGCCTATGGCGATCGTTGAGTTGGTTGACCGCCCAGTTGCGGCAGCAGACAACGCGGCTGAGTAATTTTTCTCAGCAAATAGAAGAAGCCGGCTTGTCCGGCTTTTTTTATGTCTGTGAAACACGTAAACTAAGTGTATGTTATTTGATACACATGCTCACCTACTTGAAGCCAACCAAGAACAGCTCGCGGCTTTAACGTATCCTGTTCTTAATGTCACCAGTCATCTCGCTCAATGGCAGGATGCTATCCGTTTGTCTGAACAGAATCCCCTCATTGGCTGTGCGCTTGGTATTCACCCTTGGTTTGTTAATGAAACAAGCTTTTCAGATTTAACTTATTTATTGCAACTGTTGGAATGGCAAGAGATTGCTGCAATTGGCGAAGTGGGTCTCGATTTTCAACCGGCGTTTCAACATACAAAAGAGCGGCAACTTGCTATTTTCGAGTCGCAACTTCAGCTTGCGGTCTATTTCAATAAACCAGTGTCAATCCACGTTATTAAAGCGCATAATGAAATGTTGTCTTTACTCAAGTCTTATTCGGTTTGCGGCGTGATTCACGGTTTAGGGGCTTCTCTGTCTCTCGCTAAACGCTATTTAGATTTGGATTTCAAGATTGGACTTAATGGGGTGTTGTGCCGTCAGAATGCTCGCCGTTATCGAGAAATGGTGGCGCATTTTGATTTAGCCCATTTTGTTCTAGAAACGGATTACCCCAATGTTGTTTTACCAACTGAAGAGTCAGCCGATTTAGCCGATTTATTTGCGATTGCTAACTGCGTTGCCTTCATCAAAAATGTTTCTGTTACAGAGGTGGTCGAGCAAACTCGTTATAATGCACACTCTATTTTTTCTTTTACAGATATTGGGCGGTAACTGATGGACGCATTATTTGAACGCAGCCTTTTGGTATTTGATGAACAGGGCATTGCGCGGTTGCAGCAATCACACGTTTTGGTCGCCGGTGTTGGTGGTGTTGGTGGTTTTGTTGCCGAAGCTTTGGCTCGTGCCGGCGTTGGAACGCTTACACTGATTGACCATGATAGCGTTAGCGCGTCCAATAAAAATCGTCAAATCATTGCCTTGAATAGTACTATTGGACGCAATAAAGCCGTTGTCATGGCTGAGCGGATTGCGGACATTAATCCTGCTTGTAAAGTGCATATCAGTCAGCAATTTATTTGTCCTGAAGACATGACAAACTTGTTAAGTCCTGGTTTTGATTATGTGGTGGATGCGATAGATAGCTTAAATTGTAAAGCGGCATTGGTTATTACTGCCAAGCAACTTGGTTTAAAGGTGGTTTCCAGTATGGGAGCAGGGCGTCGGATTGACCCTTCAAAAATTCTGCTTGCTGATATTTCCAAAACCCATGGCTGCGCTTTGGCGCGTAATATGCGCCAACGTCTCAAAAAGCAGCATATTGCCAAAGGGGTCATGACGGTTTTCTCAACGGAAATCCCCAAAGAACCAGGTCCAATGGAAGAAATTGAAGGTGCTCGAGGCCGTGTGGTGAATGGCACGGCCAGTTATATGCCAGGCATTTTTGGGTTAATGCTGGCTGGGTATGTTATTTCGGATTTGGTAAAAATAAAGTAATGTTTTAGGTGCGTGCTAAGGCTTATCGCTCATAGGTCTGTTGTAACAGTTTATGTGCACAGTAGGCCGCGCCCAACAGGGGTGCTTCCGGATTATCGACAACTCGGATTGGCATTTTTTCAATTGCATGCTTCATTCGCCCTTTATCTAAAAAGCCCTCCATGAATGCGCCTGATTGCAGTGCCGGCAATATTTTTGGGGCAATGCCACCGGCAATATAAATCCCACCGAGTGGTAGCGTTTTGAGGGCTAAATTTCCGGCTTCTGCGCCGTAAATCCGGCAAAATAGTTGCATCGCTTTAGCGCATAGGACATCTTCTTTGTTCATGCCCATTTGACTAATGAGCGCATTGCGGTCGGTTTGTGCCATTTGTGTCTCTAACTGCGGATTGACTGGTGCGTAATGGATGCTTTTTAAAAAATCATACAGATTGCCAAAACCATCCCCCGATAGAATCCTCTCCATGCTGACATGTCCATTAAAGCGTTCTCTTAAGAACTTCAGTAACTGATCTTCTAATTCATTTTGCGGTGCAAATTCACAGTGACCACCTTCGCTTGGCATGGCGTGATGATGCACTCCATCGAAAAAAAGAATGGCCTCACCCAAGCCCGTCCCGGCGGCAATCACTGCGATATGGCCTGTTTGGATTACCCCATCAGGATTGAGTTCATGGAAATCAGTTAACTGTAAAACGCCATAGGCTGCGGCTTCCAAATCATTTAACAGCCGGACATTTTGAGTGCCGAGCAATTCACTGATTTCTGTTGCATCTATCGTCCAAGGAAGATTGGTGGTGATGCATTTTTGATTTTTAATTGGCCCAGCAATCCCAAAAGCAGCGCCAGAAAGAACGAGTTCGGTCCCGGTAAACTCTTGCAATAGGTCGTTAAATATTAAATGGGTGCCACTGGCAAAAGTCTGCTTGCGGACTTCGATGAGCTGTTTGCCATCGGTTTGGTAAACAGCCAAAACGGTTTTTGTGCCGCCAATATCACCGGCGAGGATATATGCCATGCCAGATTCTCCAAATTAGTTTTGTTTATGTAAAAAACCGAATCCATCAATAATGGCATTGGCCACTTCATGCGGGGCTGATAAGTAAAAATCTTGCCATGCTTGTTCGCGTTGCGCATCGTAAGCTTGCATCTGGTTGCCTTCCTGAGCTAACCAACGCAAGCGGACGGCATGGCCGAGAAGCACATCTAAATAAATCGAATCTGCAGTATGCATACTTGGGTTAATTTGCATAATCGTGCCGAGCACCATTAAAGCTTCGTAATATAAACGACGTACTTCCGGTACCGGGTTTTTGTTGAGCAAGTGGTCAACTTTGTCTTGAAAAAGCTTTTCACCGCGGGTCATGTTTGCGCTGAGGGCATTGTCCAGACGGCGTTTAGGGTTCCATTGGTCACCAATAACCAAGCCTGCGGATTGATTGACGACGTCCCACACGCCCTCATAAAAATCGTTGGAATAGCGGCCAATCGCGCCGTTAATTTGGCGCCAGTGATGCCAATTATCGGCGGGTCCTAATTCTGGATTCATCGCCGATTCAAAGCGTGGCAGATACAATTCACCTTCTTGGTGGTCAAAGCGCATCAGCTCGCGTTGATAAAGTTCTTCTTGTACCCCAAGATAATTTTCTAAAACATAATTTAGTGCTTTGGCAAACTCAAATGGCGATTTGCGCATTAATAAATCCAGCGCATCGTCTGCCGAATAATCCGTTTCGGCATAACGAATATGTCCAGCCAGCAGTTGCAACAGTTGTCCTGTGCGGATTATTTTCATGTTGCTGAGCAGTTCTGGGCGCGAACGAATCATTAATCCTAAATTTAGAATCAGTTCTTGAGTGAGAATCTTGGCGCGTAAATCATCGGCGTTAAATTGATGAATCACGCGTAAGATCTCTTCCGCACCGACCGGTTGGCGGAAAGTGGAGTGTTTGCTGTATTGACGTGACACACTTAAGGCGATTTTGCGGACTAAAATTTCGGTCAGCGCGCCTTCCAAATTAATGTCGTGCTTGCTCAATAGCGCGGCTGCTAAGCGCGTTATTTGCCAGTCATTATGTTCGCCTGCATACAGATAGACTTCTTCCATCAATTTGCGTAACGAACAGGCATCGCCGTTTATATCGCGCAGAGCCGTGGTGAAATCCAAACCGTGACGCAGAATCAAAATTTGCAAAATGGTAAATTCATCGCGCAGGTTACCGGAATGAATTAACTGCGCCATTAATGCACTGTCGCTCCAATCGCGGCATAAAGTACTGTTTAAATGTGCATCGCTGGATTCATCCGTGGGCTGTAAGACCAGATGGGTTCGCGTTTGTAAGGGTTGTGCGGAATTTTCTTGTGGTGCTTGCGCCAAATAATGCAGGCTGCGTTTGGTGCTGGTTGGAATAAAATCTTTGAGTGAACCGAGCTTTACCGGCACTTCGCCAAAGCCGCCGTGACGGCACTCTTCCATAAACTCCAATAGGGCGCGGCTGCCTCCCTTGTGCAGCATCGCTTGGTTGACTACCAAAACCACTAGAGGGCGACCAGGAAGATTCCATTCGCGATAGATGTAGCCCATCTCCATTTTCAAGCGACGCACCAACATACGGTTATCTAAGGTGAGATAAAAATCGTGTTTATTCAAAAATTGCGGCTGGAAAATAAAACGATTGCCTTGGTATTCATACACACAAGAGGTCGCCAAACCCCGTGGATTACGGTGTGGACGGCCACTTAATTTAAGGCGTTCGGAGCGCCCAAGCCATTCAAACGCATCCGCCAGGCTACTGGCTTGCAGCACCTGCATCGGCTTAACCTGCGCTAAGGTTTGAGTGATAAGCCCATATTCGTGCAGTTTGTCCTGCACGGCTTCGTTTTCAGCAATTAAGGTAAATTGAATTTGCTTACCAAGGGTTTTGCCAATGTTGCGGTGGCGATTTAAAGGATCAATATCGGAAACATCCAATAAACCGTCTTGTACTAGGCAGCCCAAAATAAATAAACTCTGTGCCCATACCAATGGCACGTTTTCGTTGGGCAGCCGATCTTGTGAGCCGGGATTGGCCCGCTCGGCCGGAATTTTGTCTAACGGTACATAATAGAGTTCCGGCAGCAATTGTTGACCGTTTTGTTCGACCAAAAATGCTTCTAGTTTGGTGCGATATTCACTGGCCAGCGTTTTTTGGTCGGTAAAGAGATAGTGCAGTAAGAGATAGGTAAAAAACAGCGGCCATTCGCATTCGATATGTTCAAACTGTTTCATCTCCTCCGGTTCATAGTGCAAGCGGTTGTGATCTTCATTGGCGGCTTGATGGCCATCGCGTAAAAAACGTTTGCAACCATAGCGGCCGGCGAGTTTTGTCACCACTTCGTCTAGGGTTTGTTCGACCAGTGCGCTATCTTCAACCGCAAACGCTGGAAAGCCAATAATACTTAAGGTTGCCGCATCGACCTCTTTGGAAAGGGATTCCGAGGGTAAAGCGGCCTCTAAGGTAATCCGCGCACGTGCGATTTCGTCTGGTACAACATGAATGACACTGTCAATGCCGCCTTCGGAACCAAAACAGTTAAAGCCATCCATCGCTTCTAAAGCGGCTTTCGCCATGCCGACCGAACTGCTGTTGACTTCGGCAATGCCGTGATTGATTTTATTACCACGTTCCCAGATGCCATAATCCGGAGTGCGATAGGCGCGGCCAATGTAATGGACTAAATTTTGAATGAAATGCACCTCATCCATCGAGAAGATGATGCGCAATCCCGAGGCGCTCATCTGCGCTAGCATGAGTAAAAATAGACTGGTCGCGTCCAGTTGTAAGTGGCCCCACTCGTCATCGCCGACAACAGGGTCGCCACTATCGGTCGCGTACTTGGCGTGCAACGCGTCCAATGGATTTTGTGAATATTTAAAGGCTTCAACCTTATTGGCTTGTTTCATCATTGCCACGAGTAGGCCGCGCATCAGCTTCACCACGCTCTGTTCGAGCAAAATGGCACGCCCTTGGGTGTCGTCAATGCGTCGATAGGCTAGGCCTAATCCCCACGCAGCGAGAATACTATAGACATTATCACGCACCCACGCATCGGTGTAGTCGCCGTGCGCGGTGATGGCGGTACTGGCAGGCAATAAGCCGGTCAGCGGATTTTGTCGGGCGAGAATAATCCCAGAGACTTGTTGATAGTAAAGGTCGAGGATGTCGGTTGCGCGTCTTTTCATAGTTTTCCCGAAGGGTTCAGAAACTTAAGATAAGCCCACTTGCAATAAGCAAGCCAAAGCATCCTATCGGTATCAAAAAGCCGTTCTGTTGCGCTTTTGTGAAGGATTCAGTGTGGGGCTTTGTCGTTGATTTTCAGAATCATAGCAAACAACGCAATAGGATGAAGTTTTACGTAGCGAATGTTGAGCGATGACACCTTTTGCAGAGATTGGTGCTTACCATTGGTGGCAAGTAAGCACCAAAATAGGGCGCTTGTCCGTTATGCGAGCAGTTTACGCAGGTAGCGTCCAGTGTGTGAAATCTCGCTTGCGGCAATTGTTTCTGGTGTCCCTTCGGCAATAATCAGCCCACCGCCGGAGCCGCCTTCTGGACCAAGGTCTACCACCCAATCAGCCGTTTTAATTACATCCAAATTATGTTCGATAATGACAATGGTATTGCCGTGATCACGCAGTTGATTAATAACCTGCAAGAGCAGTTCAATATCGTGGAAATGCAGACCCGTGGTTGGTTCGTCCAAAATATATAAGGTGTTGCCGGTATCGCGCTTGGAGAGTTCTTTTGCCAATTTGACGCGTTGCGCTTCGCCGCCGGAAAGGGTGGTTGCGCTCTGGCCGAGTTTGATGTAACCCAAACCGACATCCATCAGCGTTTGCAGTTTACGTGCTAAAACGGGAATTGCATCAAAAAACGCGCGCGCGTCCTCGACGGTTAATTCGAGAATTTGGTGTATGTTTTTGCCTTTGTATTCGACCTGTAAGGTTTCGCGATTATAGCGTTGGCCGTGACAGACATCGCACGGCACATACACATCCGGCAGAAAGTGCATTTCCACTTTCAATACGCCATCGCCTTGGCAAGCTTCGCAGCGTCCGCCTTTGACATTGAAACTGAAGCGCCCTGGCGTATAGCCACGTGTGCGAGACTCTGGCGTGGCAGAGAGCAGTTCGCGAATTGGAGTGAACAGCCCCGTGTAGGTGGCTGGATTAGAGCGCGGTGTGCGGCCGATGGCGCTTTGGTCAATGTTGACCGCTTTATCGAAATGCTCAAAGCCACGATGCGTTTGGTAAGGCGCTGTTGCTTGACCAGCTTTGTTGAGAATATTTGCCGACAACTTTGACAAGGTACTGTTGATTAGAGTCGATTTTCCTGAGCCGGAAACCCCGGTAATACAGGTAAGAAGACCGACCGGAATTTTTAAATGCACATCTTGTAAGTTGTTGCCGTGCGCACCGAGAACCTCTAACCATTTATCGCCGGCCGTTAAACGCTGCGTTGGCAGGGGGATTTCGCGCTTACCGCTCAAGAATTGTCCGGTGAGAGACTGAGGGTTGTCCATAATTTGTTGCGGTGTGCCTTCCGCCATAATACGCCCACCATGTACGCCAGCACCTGGGCCAATGTCCAATACGAAATCGGCAGCGCGTATCGCATCTTCATCGTGTTCTACGACGATAACGGTGTTCCCTAAATCGCGTAAATGCGTCAAGGTTGCGAGTAATCGATCGTTATCGCGCTGATGTAACCCAATAGAAGGCTCGTCTAATACATACATCACGCCGACCAGTCCTGCGCCAATTTGCGAAGCGAGGCGAATGCGCTGCGCTTCGCCACCCGATAGGGTGTCGGCACTGCGACTTAGGGTCAGGTAGTTTAAGCCGACATTCACTAAAAAGCTGAGGCGTTGATGAACCTCTTTAATGATTTTCGCTGCGATTTCGCCCTTGGCTCCTTGTAAACTTAATTGGCTAAAGATTTGGTGTAGTTCGCCAACCGGCAGAGCCGTTAATTCCGGCAGGGTATTCTCGTTAATGAAGACATGGCGCGCCACTTCGTTTAAGCGCGTACCGTGGCAGCTTGAGCAGGCCTTAGAAACCAGATACTTTTCTAGCTCTTCACGCACCGCGCGGCTGTCGGTTTCCGTATAGCGGCGTTCCATATTTGGAATAACGCCTTCAAAACGGCGAGTGTCGCTGTACTTGCCATGCGGAAGGGGAATTTTATCGCGCCCTGAACCGTACAAAATCACACTCTGCTGTTTTTCGCTAAGCGCCTGCCATGGCGTTTCAATATCAAATTGATAATAATCGGCAACCGCTTTGAGCAGTTCAAAATAGTATTTATGACGCCGATCCCAGCCACGAATTGCGCCGCCGGCTAAACTGAGTTCGGGGTGGTGAATGACTTTATCAACAGCAAAACTTTCTTTTACGCCAAGCCCGTCACAAGTTGGGCAGGCGCCGTGCGGATTGTTGAATGAGAAAATTCGTGGTTCTAATTCTGGTACCGAATAACCGCAATGAGGACAGGCAAAACGCTCAGAGAACATGAGTGCAAAATCTTCTTCCTCGCTCATTGGTACCACTTGTGCCAAGCCGTCGGATAAACGCAGTGCTGTTTCAAAAGATTCTGCTAGGCGCTGTTTCAAATCCGCGCGCACTTTAAAGCGATCAATAATCACCTCAATGGTGTGTTTTTTGTTTTTTTCTAACGCAATAGAACCGTCTAATTCGCGGACTTCGCCATTGATTCTTGCGCGAATAAAGCCTTGCGCTTGCAGTTCGCTTAACAGCGCGAGGTGTTCGCCTTTTTTGCTACGCACCACAGGCGAAAGGAGAAGGCATTTACTGCCTTCTGGTAAGTCTAGTGTGTGATCAACCATTTGACTGACGGTTTGCGCTTGCAGATCGCAACCGTGCGTGGGGCAGCGCGGTGTGCCAACGCGAGCAAACAGCAGACGTAGATAATCGTAGATTTCGGTGACCGTGCCGACGGTTGAACGTGGATTGTGCGATGTCGATTTTTGTTCAATCGAGATGGCCGGTGACAGTCCTTCGATATGATCGACGTCGGGTTTTTCCATCACGGATAAGAACTGGCGTGCGTAAGCCGAGAGTGATTCGACATAACGGCGTTGTCCTTCGGCGTAAATGGTGTCGAAAGCCAAAGAAGATTTGCCGGAGCCGGAGAGGCCGGTAATCACAATCAATTTGTCACGTGGCAAGGTCACGTCGATGTTTTTCAGGTTGTGGGTTCTAGCCCCGCGAATCACGATCTCTTCAAGCATGCTCTCTCCGGCAATTTTTGGGCGAAAAGCGGAATTATAACAAGAAGCATAAAAGTTTCAGACGGCAAAGCCGTCATCCTGCTAAAAATTACTTTTTATTCAAGTGTTTACCACGGGATAAATAAAGTGCCTTGCACACTAATTTGTACGTCCGAACTGCCGGAAACCACCGCCGCATCGACCATCTCCATCGCGGCGGGCGCGGCATAAGCCATGCGCGTTACTGGAAGTGCGCGCGCGCTGTTGATGTTCGTTTGCAGCAATTCATAGCGGCTTGCACCAAGTTGTTGAGCAATGCGTTCCGCCTGTTCCTGATAACGCTTTAAGGCGTTGACTAAAAGTTGTTGGCTGAGGGTTTTACGGCGTTCGTCAGAAAGAGCAAATTGCATCGACTGGTAGATAAGATGTTGTTGTGCAGCGGCAAGCACTTTGCTGACTAAGGCCAAGTCGTGAACTTGGATTTCGAGGCTTTGCTGACCGCGCCAGTGGCTGATTTGATTCTGTTTATTGTAAATCGGATGAATTTGATAATTTCCGCTATTCATTTTTAACTGGGTCTTGTTTAGCCCAAGCGCCTCCAGAGCTTGCAGTGCTTTGCTCATCTGGGCGTTAATTTGCTGAATGACTTCTTGCGAATTGCCGGCTTCTTGAACGCTTTGCAAGCTGAGTTTAAGCATGTCATTTTCGGCATTAATTTGTTCGTTGATTTGGAAGTTAACTGTGTGGCCGCGCGGTTCTTCTTGTGCATGAACGGGGCTCAAAGCGCTCAAATAGCATAGGCAAATAAGGGACAGTAATCGGGTTGGGTTGCGCATAATTCCTCCAAAATAAGTGCGTAAGACAGACTTAGACGGTTGATTATAGCGGTCTAAGAAAAAAATGGCCTTTAAATAAAATGGACTTGACGCACGAGTAAACGGGTTTCTAGCGACATCGCAATCTTTAGGAAGAAACAGAATTTAGTCCCAACGGACTTGAACGTGTGTAGAAGTAGATTATGACTTGCGCTGTGTTAAGAATGTTATAATTTTGCGTTTCAAAATTTGTGGTATCCGTACAGCAATGCACCGTGTACGGAACGGGCATTTATGCGTGTTTCGAGTCAGACAGTTGTCACTAAGTGGCGTGTGATTTCGGGCATAATCGCCAATTAAAATAAAATGCATAAGGGTTTTTGAACTATGGCAATTCCTCACCCGAATACGATGAATCCGGTTGAAAGACGCGCGGCGTTTTCGATTGCCGGAATCTTTTCGACGCGTATGCTCGGTTTGTTTATGATTTTTCCGGTGTTCGCGTTGTTTGCTGAAAAAGAGTTTGCCGATATTACCGGCACGCAAATCGGCATCGCCATTGGGATTTACGGACTGACACAAGCGTTGTTGCAGATTCCATTTGGTTATTTTTCAGATAAATTTGGGCGCAAGCCGCTGATTATTGTCGGGATGTTGATTTTTCTTCTCGGTTCTTTGGTTTGTGCGATGGCGGATTCCATCGAAATGATGATTCTTGGGCGTGCGCTACAAGGTATGGGCGCGGTCGCAGCGGTGTTGATGGCTTCAGTTGCCGATTTGGTGCGTGAACAATATCGACTGCGCGCCATGTCGATTGTTGGCATGACCATCGGTTTATCGTTTACTTTGTCGTTGGTCGCCGGGCCTTTGCTGGATGCGTGGATTGGTGTGCGAGGTATTTTTTGGGTGATCGCCGGTCTGTCGCTATTAGGCATTGTTTTAGTAATCTTTGCTTTGCCACCGATTAAAAACCAAGAGTTTCAGCGTGAAGCACAGACAGATTTTAGTCAATTTGGTGAAATTTTGCGCAACTCGCAATTATTGCGTCTTGATTTAGGGGTGTTTGTTTTGCACGCCATTTTGACCGCCATGTTTGTGGTTATGCCATTATCCTTGCGCGATTCTGCTGGATTACCGGCGGTTGAACATTGGCATATTTACTTGCCTGTGATGTTGTTGTCGTTCATTTTGATGGTGCCGTTTATTATTCAAGCGGAAAGCAAAGGGCGGATGAAACCTGTTTTTGTTGGCGCGATTGCTGCGATTACTTTAATGCAATTGGGCTTTTTAAGTTTTGAACAAAGCTTTTGGATGTTGTTCGCGCTTCTTTTAGTGTTCTTTACCGCATTTAACTTGTTGGAGGCTTCGCTGCCGTCATTAGTGGTGAAATTGTCTCCGGCGGATAAGAAGGGCACGGCCAGTGGTGTTTACTCCACCAGTCAGTTTTTGGGCGCTGCAATTGGTGGTGCTTTAGGCGGCTATTGTTATCAGCATTATGGTTATAATGGTGTCTTTGTAATGACCACGATATTGGGTACTGTGTGGTTCATTGTCGCTTTAAGTATGACGCGCCCAATGCCGTTAAGCATTGCCTCGGTACCGATTGGACCGGTTGCGGAACATGAGGTGGCTGAGCTTCAACAGAAGTTGATGAATTTTGAGGGAATTTACGAAGCGATTGTTCTGCCGAATGAGCAGCGTGTTTACTTCAAAATCGATCGTAAACAATTAAATGAAGTTACCCTAATTGAATACATTGAACAAAGTTCAGAATCCTTGAGAAAGAGAGAGTAAAGAGTTATGCGAGGCGTAAACAAAGTAATTTTGGTGGGCACTCTTGGTGCAGATCCAGACGTAAAATATGCCGCTAATGGTAACGCCATTGCAAACTTGAGCGTCGCCACCTCAGAAGAGTGGAACGATAAAAACACTGGCCAAAAACAGCAAAAAACCGAATGGCATCGTGTATCGATTTTTGGCAAGACGGCAGAAATTGCTGGCCAATATTTGAAAAAAGGCTCGCAAGTTTACTTGGAAGGGAAATTGCAAACGCGTAAATGGCAAGATCAAAGCGGTCAAGATCGCTACACGACTGAGGTGGTTATTAGCGGTTTTGACGGTACGATGCAGATGCTTGGCGGGCGCAGTGGCGGCGACACGGGTTTTGATAATAGCGGTTATAACCAAGCCAGTCAGGGTGGTTTTGGGGGTGGTATGAATAATCAACCGATGATGCAAAATACCGCACCGCAAGGTAATCCCAACATGAACCGCCAGCCAGCAGCGATGCCGCAAAACCAAGGCGGTTACGCCAATAACCCAAATATGGGTGGCATGAATAATAACCAAGGTATGCCATATCAAGCACCGCAGCAAGGGATGAACCCAGCGCAACATCAGCCGATGGGAGGCAATCAACCGATGCAAGCCAAACCAGCACCAGCATATGCACCGAATGATTTTGATGATGATGACGTCCCGTTTTGAGTTCAATAATTGAATCTGTTGAGTACGATTTTAAGAAGCCCCATTTATTGGGGTTTTTTATTGCTTGGCAATCAGTGTTGTGGATTCGTTTTAGAGCGTATTTCATTGGTATTATTCGGCAATGAGTGTGTGGGATTTGATTAAAAATAATTCAAATACGAAAAACGATAGTTTTGTTTGATTTGTGCAACTTAATAGTGATTTTTTCTTCAGTGTATAAGTTGGTTTTACACTTTGATAAAAACTTTATTTATGGCGCTTAATAAGCTTATGTTATGGTATGCAACGTGCGATCCAAAGCATGTTTTTTTGTAAAGACCTTATTAGGAGTCAGTCCAGTGGACTGACTCGCTTTTTTTGTTTTATCTGATTTTTCACTCTCATTCATTTAATAAAATACACAGTAATTTTCAATTGCAAGCCTCGCCCGTAGCGGGTTTTAAGAGCTTAACGGCTTTTCTGCCTGTTTTTTTCAAGTCTCGTTATGGCTGTAAGCAGTTGCCTTGCCCAGCTAAACTTTTCTACGCATGAAGCCATTTTAATTTGTTTTGAGTCTCCCTAATTCTTGCTTGCTAAATGTTGCTGATTCTTAAATTAAGAACTTGTTCAGTGTTCCCTCAAGTTTCTTGTTCGTGTGCCGATATGCCTTATATAGAGGAGACGTTTGTATGGGCAATACCAAAGTAGAGTTATCGCGCGGCACGCAATATTTATTCCGTCATATGGAAAAAATTGAGTTGCAAAATGAGCAAGCGCGCCAAGAAAAAGCCTTAGCTAAAAAAGAGATGGATTTTGCTCAGGTAGAACGCTTTTTTCGGCAGATTAAGACTCAGAATATTTTTATCTTCACGGTCGGTTTAAACGGTAAGCCGGAATCGACCATTTTATCTAAAGCGATTTTCAGTATGAATCGCGTGGTAAAGGTGTATTACAGTACCAGTTTTGATGAAAGCAAGTCCGGTTACCTGCGGATTCTTCCGGACAGCGCTCAGCAAACGATTTTAGTTGAGCGGGTGCATGGTTATCGTGGCGAGCCAGAGTTTTTGTATCGTAGTACCGATGAGTGTCACATTATTCGTTGGATGATTAAATGGATGTTGCCGCGTTTTGATTGGAGCAAAACCAAATTAGTGAATTTGGATTTATACCGGATGTTTATTGATCAACGCGAACGTGTTTTACAGAAAAAATTGGAAGAGAGTTTCGAAAACGCAGAAGCTCATCATAAATAATAAAGTTTTAGGTTCAATTGTGTGGCTGGGCGCTTAAGGGGGTGGTTTGCTAACTCCTTAAATAAGCGCCTTTTTTGTTTGCATGAGCAAGAGTTTGCCAAGCATTTTAGTGAGAGCGATTGACCGCCAAATCTGCCAATGCCAGTAAGGCCTGTTTTAAGCGAGTTTCGTCGAGTTCGATCAGTGCCTGTTGGGCAAGTTTCGCTTCACGCCGTGCGATTTGATAAGTGTAATCGATAGCGCCCGAGGCTTGAATCAGTTTGCTGATTGGTTCGATTAAGCCAATCCCTTCGCTTTCGATGGCACGACGGATGAGCGCTTTTTCCGCTTCGTTGCCATTTTGCATAATGTAAATTAGTGGCAAGGTGGGTTTGCCTTCAGCAAGGTCATCACCAATGTTTTTTCCGAGTTCTTGCGCATCGGCAGTGTAATCCAGTGCGTCATCGACTAATTGGAAAGCGGCGCCTAAATGGCAACCGTAAGCGATAAATGCCGCTTCTAAATGCGGTTTTTGCGCCAGAATTGGTCCCATTTGAGTCGCCGCTTCAAAAAGTTTGGCGGTTTTGCGGTGAATGACTTCCATATAACGCGCTTCGGTGGTGTCAGCATCATGCACATTCAACAGTTGCAGGACCTCGCCTTCGGCAATCACGTTAGTTGCGGCGGACATCACTTGCATGATTTGTAGGATGCCGGGTTCGACCATCATTTCAAAAGAGCGAGAATACAAGAAATCGCCCACTAAGACACTGGCTGCGTTGCCCCAAACTTCATTGGCTGTTTTGTTGCCGCGGCGTGTATCGGATTCATCCACCACGTCGTCGTGCAACAGGGTTGAGGTGTGGATGAACTCAATCACCGCTGCCATTAGGTGATGGTCGGTTCCTTGATAGCCGCAGGCACGTGCACTTAACAAGGTTAACAGTGGACGCAAGCGTTTGCCGCCACTGTTAATAATGTAGTGGCCAATTTGGTTGATTAAAACAACATCGGAAGAGAGTCGTTCCAAGATGAGTTGATCAACGGCTTGAATGTCATCGGCGATAAGGTCGCGAATTTCTTGCAGGGTCATTAGTAACGGTACTCTTGGCCACGGAAAATAAAGTGATGCATTTTATTATGAATAGCCTCCCTTAGCTAGAAGTACTGATTGAATACGATTAAATTGTGCCAGAATGCGCCTAATCAAGTGATGAAAATCGACTGCGCAAGCGTAAATTTTGATGGTGGTTGTGCATTTCTTGTTTATTAATCAGCCAGACAACGCTTTTGGCGGCTTGCATGGATGCAAATGAGCAATTTTTAATAAACTGCGCAATTAAATTTTGACCTGTATATCAAAAGCTTATATAATCCTGCCTTCGCTAAATAGCGGCTTATTAAAAAGAATTTTAGATATCCGGGAGATATATATGTACGCAGTTATTAAAACCGGTGGTAAGCAGTATCGAGTTCGTGAAGGTCAAACTCTACGCATTGAATCTTTGAATGCAGAAGCAGGTGATGCGATTGAGTTTAACGAAGTATTGATGGTGGGTGAAGGTGCAGATGTTAAAGTTGGTGCACCTCTAGTTGAAGGTGCAAAAGTTGCAGCGGTTGTTGAGTCAAACGGTCGTGGTAAAAAAGTCACCATCATCAAATTCCGTCGTCGTAAGAACCGCTCGAAAACTAAGCAAGGCCACCGTCAAAATTACACCGAAGTTAAAATCGGTAAAATCTCAGCTTAATTGCATTGCAATTTAAGCTTGCTTAGATAGACTAGTTTTTTTAAATTTAAAAACAGCAGCTGCATCTTAGTAGGGTGCAGTTCTGTGAACAAAAGGATAGCACCATGGCTCATAAAAAGGCAGCTGGTAGTACTAAAAACGGTCGCGATTCTAACGCCAAACGACTTGGTGTGAAAGCATACGGCGGCGAAGTCGTATCTGCGGGAAGCATCATTGTTCGTCAACGTGGTACTAAATTCCACGCGGGTGAAAACGTTGGTCGCGGTAAGGATGACACTTTATTTGCAAAAGCAGACGGTAAAGTCGCTTTCGTAGCTAAAGGTAAGCCAGTACGTACTTTCGTAACAGTTGTAGCTGAATAATCTGATTATTTAACTTCAATTGCGAAACGCCCCGCTTTGTCGGGGCGTTTTTTGTTTGTAATCTATATTTATGTGCCTCGCTTTGTCGGGGCGCTCTGCTAAAATACCGCGTTTAAGGTCATTAACGCCAAGAGGAAAATCATGCAATTTGTTGATGAAGCAACCATTTCTGTTCAAGCCGGTCGCGGCGGCAATGGTATTGCCAGCTTTCGCCGTGAAAAATTCATTCCTTTTGGTGGCCCAAACGGCGGTGACGGCGGTGACGGCGGCGATGTCGTTCTAAAAGCCGACAATAATTTAAACACCTTGGTCGATTTTCGTTATACCAAGCATTTCCGCGCACAAGGCGGCCAAACTGGCATGGGGCAGCAGAAAACGGGTGCGGCTGGAGAAGATTTGGTTATTTTAGTGCCTGTGGGTACGGTCGTTTTTGATATTGATGCCGATGAAGTTATGGGCGATTTGACCGAACATGGTCAGACGCTGTGTGTGGCTCAAGGTGGTCGCCACGGTTTGGGGAATATTCACTTTAAAAGTTCCACCAACCGTTCGCCACGTCAATGCACAAAGGGTGAGGACGGCGAAGAGCGTAACTTGCGTTTAGAGTTGAAAGTATTGGCTGATGTGGGCTTATTGGGATTGCCAAATGCTGGTAAATCAAGTTTGATTACGGCTGTTTCTGCCGCGCGTCCAAAGGTTGCCAATTATCCGTTTACCACGCTTTATCCAAACTTGGGCGTTGTGTCAATTTCACCAGAAACCAGTTTTGTTATCGCTGATATTCCTGGTTTGATTGAAGGGGCGGCTGAAGGCGCTGGGTTAGGCATTCAATTCTTGAAACATTTGGCACGAACCGGTTTGCTTTTGCACGTGGTGGATATTGCGCCGATGGATGATGTTGACCCTGTCGAAAGTATTCGTGTTATCCAAAAAGAGTTGGAAAAGTACTCTGATGAATTGTTGGATAAAGAACGTTGGTTGGTGATGAATAAAACCGACTTGATGCTGGATGAAGAGGTCGACACGGTTGCGCAGCGTATTTTGCAAGAAACCCAGTGGACAGGTCCGGTTTATCAAATTTCTGCGGTTGAGCGTAAAGGTACGCAAGAGCTGATGAACGCCATTGCTCAGCAGTTACAAGAGAATAAGCGTTTGCAGCGTGAGCAGGAGTCTGTGCAATCAAGTGTATCGACTCGCCGTACTGTTGAAGAAGATTTTGATTTTTAATGAATTTTGAGCAGAGGGTGGAATGCAGCGCGCAGATGTAAAAAGTACCCAGCGTTGGGTGGTGAAAATAGGCAGTGCTTTGTTGACTGACGACGGTCAGGGCTTGAATCGCGAAGCATTGGCGCACTGGGTTGAGCAGATTGTTGCTTTAAAAAAGAGTGGCAAAGAAGTGGTTTTAGTCTCGTCTGGCTCGGTCGCGGAAGGGATGAAACGCCTCGGTTGGAAATCGCGCCCGGCGGCATTGCACGATTTGCAGGCGGCCGCGGCAGTTGGGCAGATGGGATTGATTCAGGCTTATGAGTCTAAATTTGCTCAGTACGACATTCATACCGCGCAAATTTTGATGACGCACGATGATTTGTCGAATCGCAAGCGTTATTTGAATGTACGTAGCACGCTCAAGGCGTTGTTGGAATACGGCGTGGTGCCGATTATCAATGAAAACGATACGGTGGTTACCGATGAAATTCGCTTTGGTGATAACGATACGTTGGGGGCTTTGACTGCAAACTTAATCAGCGCGGATGTGCTGGTGATTTTGACCGATCAGCAAGGGTTGTATAACGACAATCCGCGTACCAATCCAAATGCCGAATTGATTTCTGAGGCGCAGGTCAGTCGTAAGGATATTGAGGCGATGGCCAGCCCTGAAGGCGGAGCATTGGGTAAAGGCGGAATGTACACCAAAGTGATGGCGGCAAAACGTGCGGCGCGCTCTGGTACGGCGACGTTCATAGCGTCCGGCCGCGAGCCGAATATTTTGGTGAAGTTAGCGCAAGGCGAGTCTTATGGCACTTTATTGATTCCAGATTTGGAACCGCTGACCGCGCGTGAGCGTTGGTTGGCGGGTCATTTACAAGCGAAAGGCAAATTGGTCTTGGATGCAGGTGCGGTTAAGGTGTTGAAAAACTCCGGTAAAAGCTTGCTGCCGATTGGCGTTAAAAGTCAAGAAGGCAATTTTCAGCGCGGCGAAATGGTTATCTGTGTCGATGAGGCTGGCGTTGAAGTGGCGCGTGGTTTAGTCAATTATCCTGCCAATGAGTCGATTAAGATTTTAGGCAAACCGAGTCATCAAATTATAAGCCAACTCGGTTATATGGAAGATGAGTCTTTGGTGCATCGTGATAATTTGGTCTTAAGCGAATAATTTGCTTAATGGCGATGACAATCAAAAGCGGTGTTGCGGCCGCTTTTTTGTTTTATGCGTGGCGCATTGTCGTGCATTTAAAAATCAGCAGTAATGCTTTCTTAAAAAATTGTGCAGTTTTTTTAAGCATGTCCCTTGAATAATCCGCAAACGCCACCATATCTGTTACAGCCACAAACGGATGCCTACAACAAATCACTGCTTGCGGCAGACGTTGGCTTAGCGACTGTTTTAGTGGAGCTTTTTTAAGCGGTCGCGTAACAAAATTTTTAACATTTTCAAAATAAACTTTTAGGGGGAAACCTATGAACATTAAACCTTTACAAGATCGCGTTGTTGTCCGTCGTGTTGAAGAAAAAAAGGAGACGGCCAGTGGGATTCTTCTTCCAGGTTCAGCTCAAGAAAAAGAGAACATGGGCGAAGTAGTCGCAGTCGGTCCAGGTAAAGCGTCTGACTCCGGTACGATCATCGCTATGACCGTCAAAGTTGGCGATAAAGTGATGTTTGGTCAGTACTCAGGTCAAGAAGTAAAAGATGACAACGGCGAGAAGCTGATGATTATGCGCGAAGACGACATTATCGCGGTCATCGGGTAATACGCCGAGTAGATTTTTTCTTAAAGTTTTAACGAAATAAGGATTTTAAAAATGGCAAAAGACGTACGTTTTGGTTTAGATGCTCGTGAAAAAATGGTTGAAGGGATTAATATTTTGGCTGATGCAGTTAAAGTGACCCTTGGACCAAAAGGACGTAATGTGGTACTTGAGCGTAACTTCGGCGCACCAGTTGTGACGAAAGATGGTGTTTCTGTTGCGCGTGAGATTGAGCTTGAAGACAAGTTCATGAACATGGGTGCACAGATGGTTAAGCAAGTTTCTTCACAAACCAACGACGTGGCCGGCGACGGGACGACAACAGCAACCGTTTTGGCGCAATCAATTGTTCGTGAAGGGATGAAGTCGGTTGCCGCAGGTATGAATCCAATGGATTTAAACCGTGGTATTCACAAAGCGGTTGAAGCGGTCGTGGCAGAAATTAAAGCCATGTCTCAACCTTGTGAGACAAAAGCGTCATGGGCGCAAGTTGGTACTATCTCAGCAAACTCGGATGCAAAAGTCGGGAACATGATTGCGGATGCGATGGAGCGTGTGACGACCGAAGGCGTTATCACCGTTGAAGAAGGTTCTTCTTTGGAAGACGAGCTTGTTGTGGTTGAAGGGATGGAGTTTGACCGTGGTTACCTATCACCTTACTTCGTGACTAACCAAGATAAAATGGTTGCGGAATTAGATAGCCCTTTCATTTTACTTTACGATAAGAAAATTTCGAATATGCGTGAACTGCTTCCAGCGCTGGAAGCGGTCGCTAAAACCAGTCGTCCACTGTTAATCATTGCCGAAGACGTTGATGGTGAAGCGTTGGCGACACTGGTGATCAACAATATGCGCGGTATCGTTAAGGTTGCGGCAGTGAAAGCACCTGGTTTCGGTGAACGTCGTAAAGCAATGCTACAAGATATGGCGGTGTTAACAGGTGGTACCATTATTTCTGAAGAAGTAGGTCTATCACTTGAGACGGTACAGCTTGAGCATCTTGGGCAAACGAAATCTGCGGTGGTCGGTAAAGACACCACTAAGATCATCGATGGCGCTGGTTTAAAAGCGGATATTGATGCGCGTATTGCGCAAATCAAAGCGATGATTGAATCTTCAACGTCGGATTACGACAAAGAGAAGCTACAAGAGCGTTTAGCGAAATTGGCTGGCGGTGTTGCGGTTATCAAACTGGGCGCAGCGACCGAAGTTGAAATGAAAGAGAAAAAAGACCGTGTTGACGATGCGTTGCACGCAACTCGCGCAGCGGTTGAAGAAGGGATTGTTCCTGGCGGCGGCGTTGCGCTGGTTCGCGCGCTTGCCAATGTTAAGGTAGAAGGCGAGAACGATGACCAAAATGTTGGTATTCAAATTGCAATGCGTGCGATGCAAGAGCCAATGCGTCAAATTGCGATTAACTGTGGCCTAGAAGGTTCAGTCATTGTGAATAAAGTGATGGAAGGCAAAGGTAACTTCGGTTTTGATGCAGCGAAAGAAATCTATGTTGATATGTTAGAAGCCGGTATCATTGACCCAGCTAAAGTGACGCGTTCTGCATTGCAAAATGCCGCTTCGGTTGCTGGTTTAGTGTTGACTACCGGTGCAGCGATTGCTGATTTACCTAAAAAAGGTGATGACGCAGGCGCTGGCTCAGGAATGGGCGGTATGGGAGGCATGGGCGGCATGATGTGATTTTTTCGGCTTAGGCGTTTAAATTTAAACGATAACTTCGTTGAATTTGAACTTCCAGTGCTCACGTACCGTTATGTACGCTGCGCGCTGGTTTCAAATTCGCCTGGTTCTCATCTTAAATTTATAACGCCTAGTTCGAAAAAAGAGCGTAACTGTTCTGTTTCTTTAAGAGCCAGCTTTTTAGCTGGCTTTTTTGTATTCAATAAATTGCACATTGAAATGGATTTTTGCGAGAGTCTATTTCAATGTTTTTAGGAGTCTTGTATGACGAATCAGGTTTTTCCGATTTTGTATTCGTATCGTCGTTGCCCTTATGCAATGCGTGCACGTCTGGCGATTTGGTTTGCCCAGCGTCAAGTAGAGCAGCGCGAGATTGTCTTTTGGGATAAGCCCGAGTCGATGTTGCAGGTCTCGCCAAAAGCAACGGTGCCGGTATTGGTTTTACCCGATGGTGAGGTAATCGAAGAGAGTTGGGAAATCATGCAATGGGCACTGATGGATGACGCTTTGTTTCCGCAGGATGCGCGAATCGCAGATTGGATTGCAGTTTGTGACGGTGATTTTAAGATGCATTTAGATGCTTACAAGTACCCTGAATTGTGTCAGCAGTCCTATCCAGATTTAATGTCGGGGCAATGTCACGAAAAAGCACGCCAAGGGGGCGAAGTGTTTTTGCAAAAACTGGAAAATCAGTTACAGCAGAGCGCTTATCTTTTGGGGAATCAATTGAGCATTGTTGATTTGGCACTGTTTCCGTTTGTGCGCCAATTTTCCCATGTAGATAAGGCATGGTGGAATTCAGCCGATTATCCGGCGGTACAAGCTTGGTTGGCAATGCATTTGGCGAGCGAATATTTTGCGGCCGTCATGAAAAATCGCCCTGTTTGGCAAGTGGGACATCAGCCGATTTTGGTTAACGAGCCGGAATTGCAGCGCAAAGATCAGTTTCGAGCCAAAGTGGAAGGCAAAGCTATTCCGCGTTAACGCAAACGCGGCAGCTTGAACTGGCGCATCAACATTAATATGCCGAAAAGCGTCATGTACAGCAACGGCATAAATAAATCGGCTTTGACCAGTAAGGCA
The DNA here is from genome assembly GCF_011398355.1 of Thiosulfatimonas sediminis. Lineage (GTDB taxonomy): Bacteria > Pseudomonadota > Gammaproteobacteria > Thiomicrospirales > Thiomicrospiraceae > Thiomicrorhabdus > Thiomicrorhabdus sediminis_A. The sequence goes on along the minus strand of NZ_AP021889.1, from coordinate 2,367,687 downwards.
TAATGCAGAATGCCAAGAAAAGTGATTAGGTAGACCAGCTTGTGTAATGTTTGCCAATGGCGTTTTAAACGCCGTTGCCAGCCTTGGGTTGAAGTAATCGCTAATGGAATCAGCAGAAATAAGGCAAGCATACCAATCAGAATGAATGGGCGTTCGGCAATGTCGGTAAGCGCTTCATTTAAGTCGACACTCATATCAAACACAAAATAGATTGCCAAATGCAGCAGCGCATAAACAAAAGCGCTTAGCCCTAAAACGCGACGTGTTAGGTGCATGGGCAGCCACCATTTTGGGCTAAAGAGTTTTTGTATTGGCGTTATGCTGAGAGTGAGCAGTAAAAAGTAAATTGTCCAGTCACCGGTGGTGTGCTCTAAGGTTTCCACCGGATTGGCGCCGAGGTTGTCGGTGAGTAAGTCAAATGTCAGTAAGCCGGCGGGCAGTGCGCAAATCAGACTCACAATAAACAGTTTAATGAAAAGGGGCATAGTTAGGCCTTAGTAATTTTTCTTCAAATCCATGCCTTTATAAAGGCTGGCGACTTCATCAGCATAACCATTAAATAGCAAGGTTTTTTGTTTGAAGAATGAGCCAAGTGGGCGTTCTTTTGCTTGCGACCAGCGTGGATGAGAGACGTCCGGATTTACATTTGAATAAAAACCGTATTCACTTGGCGCAGCGGCCATCCAGCTTGAGACCGGTTGTTTGTCGGTTAGGCGGATGGTGACAATCGATTTTGCACTTTTAAAGCCGTATTTCCAAGGCACAATAAGACGAATGGGTGCGCCGTTTTGGTTTTGTAACGGCTTGCCATAAAGTCCGGTTGTCATTAAGGTTAATGGGTGCATGGCTTCATCCATGCGCAAGCCTTCGCGGTACGGCCAATTTAGAATATCAAAACGCTGGCCAGGTAAGTTTTCGCGGTCGAGAATGCTGATAAACTCGACATATTTAGCTTTACTGGTCGGTTCAACTTTATCCAATAATTTGCTGAGTGGGAAACCGATCCACGGAACCACCATTGACCAGCCTTCAACACAGCGGAAGCGGTAGATGCGTTCTTCTTGGTCGAAAGCCAGCAGGTCATCCATATCGAAAGTTTGTGGTTTGGCGCATTCGCCTTCGATGCGAACTTGCCAGTTATCGGTGATTAGGCGGTCCGCATAGCGAGGAGGGTCGGATTTGTCCGTGCCGAGTTCGTAGAAGTTGTTGTAGTTTAGAGCGTGCTCTGAATCGGTGAGTTTTAAGTTCGGACGATAGGTACTATTCGGGCTGAAATTGAAATCGGCTAGGGCAGCAATCGGTGAGCTGAATAAACCAGCCGCCAGCGCAGAGCGAATGAATTGGCGGCGATTAAGAAAGAACGCCTCAGGGGTTACGTCGCACTCTTTAGGGGTTGTGTTCCCTAGGCGGATTAGGGGTTTTAGATTCGATTTCATAAATCACCTTGCAGTCAATAATTGGGTTTATTTGGCTTGGTTGAATGGATGGACAGATACACTTACCTTAACGTGATTAATTCGGCTTGCAAAGTTCTGATTGCTTGAAATAGCGTGGAATAATATTAGCGCGGTTTGCAGTATCAGTTGTCACGGATGAAAATTAGACCGCAAACCAGTGAGTGGGTACAATAAACGGTTATTCAACTTCAGTTTTCAGGAAGCAAAAAATGCAAAAAGTTAAAGTGGGTATTGTTGGCGGAACAGGCTATACCGGTGTTGAGTTATTGCGTATTTTGGCCGCACATCCGCAGGCCGAAGTCACCATGATTACCTCGCGTTCTGAAGAGGGTGTGGCGCTTGCGGATATGTATCCAAACCTGCGCGGTCACTATGATTTGAGATTTTCCGTGCCGGATAGCGCTCAGTTAAAAACCTGTGATATTGTTTTTTTCGCTACGCCACACGGCGTTGCGATGAGTATGGCGGCAGAACTGACGGATGCTGGGGTGAAAATCATCGATTTAGCCGCAGATTTCCGGATTGAAAATTTAACCGTTTGGTCAAAATGGTACGGCATGGAACATACCGAGGCAAGCTTGTTTGATAAGGTTGCTTATGGCTTGCCGGAGTATTATCGCGAGCAGATTAAACAGGCCCAAATCATTGCTAATCCAGGCTGCTACCCAACCAGTACGATGTTGGGCGCTTTGCCGTTGCTGAAAAACAATTTGGTGGATGTAAATAATATTATTGTTGACGGAAAATCTGGGGTGAGCGGTGCCGGTAAAGGGGCAAACGTTGCGATGTTGGGAGCGGAAATGTCGGAAAGCTTTAAAGCTTACGGGGTTGCTGGCCATCGTCATTTGCCGGAAATGAAAGAAAAAATGGCCCAGATTGGTGGCCGAGAAGTTGGATTGACCTTTGTACCGCACCTTGTGCCGATGATTCGCGGCATGGAAAACACGATTTATGCAACCATGACCAGCGAGATGAGCCAAGCGCAACTGCAAGAATTGTACGAAGAAACCTATAAAGACGAACCGTTTGTTGATGTAATGCCTGCTGGTAGTCTGCCAGAAACGCGTATGGTTAAAGGGTCGAATATGTGTCGTATTGCTATCTACCGTCCGGTAGGCAGTTCGCAAGTCGTGGTAACGTCGGTGATTGATAATTTAGTCAAAGGCGCGGCCGGTCAAGCAGTGCAGAATATGAATATTCTTTTCGGTATTGATGAGACCATGGGTTTGCAACAGGTTGCGTTATTACCGTAATTTCCGTTGAGTGGGGCGCAAATGCGCCCTCATTTATTTTCTGCGATTGTTATAATAACTTCTTAATTTTTGCGTTTAGTTGACGTGTTTTCATCTTGTTAATTGCATCGGCTAGGCGGACATGAAAAGGATTCCAGTTATGTCTGATATTCCAACTCCTTTAACGTTTACAGAAGCGGCGGCTTCTAAGGTCAGTGGTCTGATTGAAGACGAGCAAAACCCGAATTTAAAACTGCGCGTGTACATCACGGGCGGCGGTTGTTCTGGTTTTTCGTATGGCTTTACGTTTGATGAAAATAGCGCTGATGATGATACCGTGGTCGAAAAAGACGGCGTGACCTTGCTGGTTGATTCGATGAGTTTCCAATATTTGGTGGGGGCTAAAATCGATTACCTAGAAGATTTACAAGGTGCTCGTTTCGTCATCGAAAACCCAAATGCCACCACGACTTGTGGTTGCGGGTCTTCATTTAGCGTTTAACTTCACACAAAATTATCAGGGCAGTTTATGCAGTATATTCCAGGTTTAGCAGGGGTTCCGGCAACGGAATCGCAGATCTCATTTATTGATGGTCAAGAAGGCGTTCTAACTTATCGTGGTTATGATATCCAAGAATTGGCGGAGTACTCTTCTTTTGAAGAGACAACCTTGTTGTTACTATTTGGTGAACTTCCGGATGCCGAAGCGCTACGCCAGTTTGACCAGCAGCTGCGTGAAAATCGTCGTGTGAAATACAACATTCGTGAAATCATGAAAAATCTGCCGACCACCACGCACCCGATGCATATGTTGCAAGTGGTGGTGGCTTCTTTGGCGAGTTTTTATCCAAGCACCGAATACATGAAAGGTGCCAGCGATAACCAAGAATATATTAATGACGTGACGGTCAAAATCATCGCTCACATGGGGACTTTAGTGGCTATGTGGGAGCATATGCGTAACGGTTATGATCCGATTGAACCGCGCAAAGATCTTACCTATGCAGAAAACTTTTTGTATATGTTAAATGGCGAAGAGCCGGATAAAGATTGGGCACGTTTACTGGATGCGATTTTGATTTTACACGCAGAGCACACGATTAATGCGTCAACCTTTACCACCATGGTTACCGGTTCGACCTTAGCTAACCCGTGTTCCGTTATTTCTTCGGCGATTGCCTCCTTGTCTGGGCCTTTGCATGGTGGTGCAAATCAAAAAGTTATCGAGATGTTGGAAGAGATCGGTTCGCCTGAAAACGCGCGTCCTTATATTGAAAAACGCTTAGCTGACAAAAAAGTGGTTTGGGGTATGGGGCATCGCGAGTATAAAACGAAAGATCCGCGCGCATCGATTTTACAAAAACTCTCCAATGATTTACTGCGCGGAAAGTCTGACCAGTTAAGTCATTCGTTTGCGACTGCGGTGGAAGTTGAAAAAGTGTGTGAAGAGTTGCTGGGGCATAAAGGGGTTTACCCGAATGTCGATTTTTATTCGGGGATTTTGTACAAAGAGATGGGCTTTGATCCCGGCTTATTTACGCCGATTTTTGCTGTGGCGCGTTCAGCCGGTTGGATGGCGCATTGGCGTGAGCAGTTGCAAAACAATCGTATTTTCCGTCCAACCCAAATTTACACCGGTAAGGGAAACGCCTGTTATCTGCCATTAGATCAGCGCGGATAAAGACAACGAACACTCCACCAAGCGATAAAAAAGCCGCAATTAAGCGGCTTTTTTGGTTTTTTGAGCGACTTAATGAATAAGGGCTAATAAGGACAACTCATCGCTTTGGCATTTTCTTTAACGGTAGCACGTTCTTTGCTGTCGGTGTCAGCATCAAAACCATCCCGTTCGTACCAACCTTGAGTGTGTTGCAGAATCAAATTCGCTAACATTTGAGTGTGGTCTTCGCGGTCATTCAAGCACTTGATGTAGCTAAATTTTTCACCGCCGGCGTGTTCAAAGTATTCTCGGTTCTCTTCGTCGATTTCTTCAATTGTCTCTAAGCAGTCTGCTGAAAAGCCCGGACAGATAACTTGTATGTCTTTAATGCCTTGTTCTGGCAGAGATTTAAGCGTGGCATCGGTATAAGGTTTAATCCACTCTTCTTTACCGAATAGAGATTGGAAAGTCACTTTGTATTCGTCTTTGTTTAGACCGAGCTCATCCGCCACCAAGCGAGAAGTTACATGGCATTCACAATGATACGGATCGCCATTGTCCAAATAACGTTGCGGTACCCCATGGTAAGACATTACCAGCAATTGCGGCTTGCCATGTTCGGCTTGATGTTCGCGGATACTGTTCGCCAGCGCTTTGATATAACCTGGATGACGATGGTAATGGTTAATAAAACGCAATTCCGGAATCCAGCGCCATTTTTGCAGTTCCGCACTGACTGCGTCAAATGTGGAAGCGGTAGTCGCCGCCGCATATTGCGGATAAAGCGGCAGCACCACAATACGTTGACAGCCTTTTTCATGCAGCTCTTGTAAAGCACTGGCGATGGATGGATTGCCATAACGCATCGCTAAAGCAAATTCCACGCGACCTTCAAAATGCGGTTCCAACGCGTTTTTAATTCCTGCTAATTGACGTTTGGTAATGTTTAATAATGGTGCACCGGGGCCCTCGGAATCCCAAACGCTGGCATAGGCTTCAGCCGACTTCGCTGGACGAGTGTTCAAGATAATACCGTTTAGGATAAGTTTCCATAGCCAGCGAGCCGGTGGTGGTTCTACCACGCGAGGATCTTCTAAAAACTCTTTTAGGTACGGTTTTAACGCCTGTTTCGTTGGCGCATCTGGGGTTCCTAAATTGGTAATCAATACGCCAACGGCGCTGCTTTCGCCGTGATGAAATTGGGCTCGCCCGTGGTAATACATAATTTCCTCCAAAGATAATGCAAGGGGTAAATGCTCTACTTGATCTTTATGGCATGGGTGTTGGGTGGCCATTTAGTCATTATTAGTCGCGCATTTTTGTCTTTCCTAGAACGCTAAGTTTTACTGATTGTATAGCTTTTGTATAAAACAACAACCGTTTTAAGCGTTTTTGTGCGATGCGTTCTTATTTTGATTTGCAATCGTGGTGCGGCATCACGTGCCGGCACGCGCAACTGACGATAAAAAACCCGGACAGTGCCGGGTTTAGACAAGTTGATCAAGCCGCCAAACTTGGCGTGCATTAATCTTTACGCGGCAGATTATTCGTCTTCGTCAGACAATCTAAGCTTTTTAGCGCGTTTGGCAATATCTGGATCCACTGAGAAAGCAAAGGCAATCATTTCTGGCCAAACTTCATTGATTTTTTCAATGTTTGAGGACTTCATAGTGCTGGTGCCATTTAAAAAGCGAAAAAATGCGCTTGGCGTAATGCCGGCAACTTCAGCAACACGGTGTTTAATAATGCCTTTGTATTCAATGTAATATTTAAGGCGTTCATTGAATTTCATTGTTTATCTCCCTAAAACAATACTTAACTTAACGGTCCGAATTAATGCAGGGGCGTACTCTTGATGGTATTTAATGAGTTTTTGTTGTAAATTCGATTAGTTTTATAGCGCTGCTATTTAAACGAATTTTGGCTCTTATTTATATACTTTTTGCATTATTTCGTTAGTATAAAATTATAGCCTTTGTTGCAAAAAATGCAATAAAATTGGCTGAAATTAGTAATTTATTATGCTTTACAGATCTTAAAAAAGTTTTCAGTGCTTTAAGTATTTAGAAAAAGAGACATCTTAACGCTCTAAAAGTAAGTTTGAACGAGAGTTGTAAAAAATAATTTTCAATATTGTTGGATTATTGCGTTTTTTGCAATAATCAATTTAAAAGCTAAAAGTGCTGTTTTTACACCGTTTTTGGGTGTTTGCTGTGCAGTATGAATGTGCGTGGCGAATGCTGTTTTGTGGTTAGGATTTCACCATGCGCAAGATAAAGCGTCCCAGAAGAAACAGTCCGAGAGCGATCCAGGGGTAAACCACAAACTTTAAGGTTTCAAACAGGGCTGTGTAGGTGCCGCCTAAATGTTCTAAATTGGCAACAGTCAGCTGGCCGTTTTCGGCGTTCATTAAAGCACTGATGGCGACAAAGAGCAGAATCACGCTAAGTGCTAAACCGCCTTGCCAAAAAATTTTGCTGAAAATGTCCATGGATCGCTTCCTTTATATCAATCTGAGTTATTGCGTATTGGTGCTGGTTTTGCGTTCTTGCTGAATTTTTTGAACTTCGCCACAGGATTGTTCAAATTGCACTTTAACTTGTGCTTCGGGAAGTTGTTTGAGTTCGGCGATGATTTTGTTATGCAGTTCAGCGAGCTCTTCTAGTGCTTGATTACGCCCGTTTAATCCTGCAGCAATCACAATTAAGGTATTCGCCGCAGTCAGTTGCTGTGCTTGTTGTTGTAATTGCAGCGAGTGAGAAATTAATGCGCAGGTAGCGATACTGCGAATTTTTTGTTGCAGGTTAGTTGGAAGTTGTTCGATGGCTAAACCGGTAAAATTTTCATCCATCACAAAGTTGTCATTTTGACAGGCTTTCGCAAACAGTAGTTCGCGGCTAGTTGATGAATAATCGGCGTAATTGCGTTGCAATATGGCAATTTTATTGGCGCTGGATTGATTAATTTGCTGTTGGCTGAGTCCTTGTTTTTTGTCCGCATTTTCGTTTTCTAACAAGGTGGTTAACTTCTCTTTAAATTGCTGCTGTTGGTTGCTATCGCCAAGTGCCGCACAAATCGCAAACATTTGCGTTTGTTGCTGGATTGTTGGTTTTTCAATAGTATTTGCTTGCGATTTGCTTGGGTCGGCGGCAAACGTGGAAAAGCTGAGTGTTGTGCTGGCTAAAAACAAGGTGATGTATTGGATAATAGAGTGTTGGTTTAGTGTGCGAAGGCGGGTCATGGACTTCTCCTGTTGCGAATGATGGGTATTGTACTGAATTTATTGGGTGTTAGCGTGATGGATTGGATGAGTGTACTGAGAGCAAAAGTGGGGCGCTTCAGGCGAGGTTTGTAAGGGCCGCTTTGTTGTTACGCCTCTCATCCATCGCTTTGGCGATGCATTTGGAAGCAAGCCTAGAATTTGCTTTTTGCATGATCTTGCTGAAATCAATGGTGAGTTATTCTGTGACTCTCTGTGATTTCTTAAGTCTTCTCAGTGATACTGAAAATAAAAAAGCGATAACTTGAGTTACCGCTTTTTGGGGTTTGCAATGAATTTTAATCACCGTATCCGCAGTGATAGACCGCGGTATTACGGCAATTGAATCAGTGCGTTATTATAGAATACCGCTCAATAGAGAGTTGTCTTCGCCCAAGCTTAGAATGTTCAATATTCCAGCGCTTGCAGGTGTTGCACTGACGCTTGTGTTGGTCGTTGCTTCAGCATTTAGACCGCCCAGTAGGCCGTCAAGTAGTCCATTTTCACCGCCCAGTAAGCCATTCAAATCTAGGATACCGCCGCTTTCGCCGCCACCAAGTAGTCCACCCAGTAGACCATTGTCGCCGAGTAAGCCACCTAGAAGACCGCCATTATCGCTACCACCCAGAAGTCCGCCTAGAAGACCACCGCTTTCATTACCGCCTAGAAGGTCGCCGACAATCGGTAGGCCGTCAAGCAGGCCAGTGACGGTGCCGACTAGGCCTGTCACTACACCTTGTTCTCCGATTAGAGTGTTTAACACGCTACCCACAACGCCGGTTTCACCTAGCAGACCACCCAATAGTCCATCGCTGCCTAATACACCGCCCAGTAGGCCATTACCGCCAAGTAAGCCGCCTAGTAAACCACTGTCACCCAGTACGCCACCTAATAGACCGCTGTTACTGCCGCCGCTTAATAAGTCGCCGACGATTGGTAATCCATCGGCTATGCCTAAAACCGTGCCCACTAAGCCACCAACTAATCCGGTCGGTGCTAGGAGTGACGGTAATAAGCCGCCCTCACCCGTGATGCCACCCAATAGGCCATTGTCAAGGGTTTCAACTAAGCCAAGTACATCACTGACAACTGGCAGGCTGGTGACCGTATCCAGTAAATCGGTGACCAAGCTGCCGCCTGGCAGAGTGGCGTGTAGCGTTGATGTAACGAACTTAATGTCTTCACCGACTAATGGCAAGCCATGCAGTGTGCTGATTAGTGGGCCAATTGAAGCGCCAAGAACGGGTAAATCTTTTAATTGGCTAACGGTAGCGGCAATCAAGTCGTCTGAATGAAATTCATCTGCTGTTGGGGTGTCGAGTCCAAGTAATGAAGTTAGCATGGTTTGCTCCTGATGATGAGTTTGTAAAAAAATAACATTATTTTATTAAGAAAGATGGCCACCAATCTCTTTGTCGGTAAAAGATGGTTTTGGTGTGGGTTAAAATTACCTTAATTTATGAATTAAGGCAATGGTCAAGAGTAAAAATAATGTAAAAAATGCACATAAGTGATAAAAAGCCTTTTTTATGGCTTTTTTTAGTGTAACTAGAGGTTTATTGATTTTTAATGGGGGTTTTTTGATATTTTTTTATTTATGAAATTATTTATTGCAAAATTAGCAATAATATAAATTTGCATTAATTACTTTATTGATTACAATAAAGCACATAAACAGTTTATTTAAATGCTTCTTAATGGCCATAAAAGTTCATTGTTTATGCTTCGTATATTGAATTGCCCGCATGGAGTAGTGCCCATTGCGGGTTTTTTTTTGAAAAATAATGACAAAAATGGATATGGGCTAAAGCGCCCAGTTTGCGCGGAACTTTTGTAACCGTCCGGTAAACACCTCTTACCAACCACACTTATCTGTGAATAATTAGGTGCCCACGTATTTTAAATGGGCACTTATTATGACAGACACACTATCAACGCTTCCCACAGTCAAAAAGATTCGCCGTCGCTACTCACGGGAATTCAAACAGCAGGTTTTGACCGCTTGCGAGGACCCTAACACCTCGATTGCACAAGTGGCTCGAGACTACGGCATCAATGCCAATCAAATACAGAACTGGAAGCGTCAGCTTAAAAAACGCCATGCTTCCCAAGCGGCATTTATTCCGCTGGTCTTGAACGATCTGCCGCCGTCATCGCCTCAAACGCTCTTGGTCGAACTGCCTGCACCTCAAGGCAAGATTGCTGTGCACTGGCCTGTCACAGAATTGGCCAAATTAAGCGCCTTTGTCAAGTCGGTGCAGTCATGATTCGCATTGATCATTATTGGCTGGCGACTGAACCCATGGATATGCGTGCAGGACCCGATACCGCATTAGCTCGTGTCATTGCCGTGTTTGGTGAGGCCAAACCCCATCATGCGTATCTGTTTGCCAATAAGCGTGGCAATCGAATGAAGATACTGATCCACGATGGCTTAGGCATCTGGCTGTGTGCTCGACGTTTGAATCAAGGTAAATTCCATTGGGCTGAACTGTGGCGGGGCGATTCCGTGACACTCTCCCCTGAACAATGTCTGGCACTGGTGCAAGGCTTGCCTTGGCAACGGCTCGAGACTTCCTTATCACTGAGTTAGTCTTTATAATCCGCGGCATGAAAACAATGCCAAACCTCCATCAACTCTCTGCTGACCAGTTACGAACACTGGCGGCGCAGTTGTTGGTTCAGGTTGAAGAAAAAGACCAACGCATTGCGGCCAATGCCAAAGCCATTCAACAAAAAGAGCTTAAAATCGATCAACTCACCTATGAGTTAGCCTATCTCAGACGTCTAAAATTCTCACACAAAAGTGAACAGATCAGCGCCTTACAGATGACACTGTTGGATGAAGTGACCGATGCCGACATTGCCGCGATTGAATCGGAACTGGAATCTCTCAAAGACAAAACCGACACAGCGCAACCAAAGAAAAAACCTAAGCGTCAGCCGCTACCCGAAAACCTACCTCGTCTTGAAATCCGTCATGATCCCGAATCCACCACCTGTTCATGTGGCTGTCAATTACGCCATATTGGTGAAGACGTCAGTGAGAAGCTGGATTATCTGCCCGGTAGCTCTCAAGTGGAACGTCATATTCGCTCCAAATGGGCGTGCGATGCCTGTGAAACTCTGGTTCAAAAACCGATGCCCCCACAAATCATTGACAAAGGTCTGCCCACCTCTGGGTTACTCGCACATCTGCTCATCGCCAAATACGCTGATCACTTACCGCTGTATCGTCAAGCTCAGATCTTTGAACGGGCCGGTGTTAAATTACCCAGTTCCACTTTAGCCGAATGGGTCGGCGTCTGTGGTGTTCAACTTGAACCGGTGGCTCAAGCACTCAAAGACTTTTTGCTGACGCAACCGGTCTTGCACGCCGATGAAACCCCAGTGCCCATGCTCAAGCCGGGGAATAAGAAAACCCATAAAGCCTATCTGTGGGCCTACACCAATCCAGCCAATGCACAACATAAGGCGGTGTATTACCACTTTAGTGAAGGACGAAACGGCAAGTTCGCAAGAGAGGTGCTACAGGATTGGAAAGGATTGTTGGTGTGCGATGACTATTCAGGGTACAAAGCCAGTTTTAAGCAAGGCGTGAGCGAAGTCGGTTGCATGGCGCATGCCCGTCGTAAGTTCGTGGAACTGCATGAAAGCGGCAAAAGCACGATTGCCATTCAAGCCATTGAACTAATGGGGCAACTTTACGCGATTGAAAAAGAGATTCAACCCTTAGCCCCAGAGGAACGACAGACCATTCGGCAGCAAAAATCCAAACCGATTATGGACTTGCTGCTCAAATGGCTGCAGGTCCATCGAGAAAAAGTGCCCAAAGGTGGGGCAACGGAAAAAGTGATTCACTATAGCCTGAAACGTTGGGATGCCTTAAGCCGATACCTCGGAGATGGCCGCCTGCCCATCGATAATAACTGGGTGGAAAATCAAATCCGACCTTGGGCGTTAGGTCGCAAGAATTGGCTGTTTGCCGGCAGTCTGCGCAGTGGTCAACGTGCGGCGAATATTATGAGCTTGATTCAATCGGCCAAGAATAACGGCCTGGATCCTTACGCCTATCTCAAAGACGTGCTTGAACGCTTGCCCACCCATAAAGCCAGTCAAATCGACCAACTCCTACCGCACAATTGGCAACCTAGCAACCGGTGATTGCCGGACGCTTACGAACTTTTGATCGCTGAGTGCTGATCAAAAATAAGCCTGACGGATGGGGTCTTGTATCGCGCTACAAATCGCGTTTTTGGAGAGGTTTTGAGCGCGGGGTTGGCTTAGGCGATTTAGGGTTTTATGTGGTTTTTTCTGCAAGGGTTTCCTGTGCAGCGGCAATGGATTTTTCTAAGATATTTTCGAATATCGGGCGTAGCTGGCGTTTTTCATCCACGGTTTTGGCTTGGTAATAGGCTTTAGTGATGGCAAATAAACGATCCATACAGACCACTGATGAGACACCTTTTAAGGTGTGAATTTCGCGGTCAAACTCAGCGCTACTGTCGAGCAGTGTTTGGGTGTCCGTGGCAAAGTGGGAATAGGATTTAAGAAACTCTTGCAGCAAGAAATGAATCTTATCGACTTTAACATAGCGTTCTTGCATGTCCTCAAAGTCGATCAAGAGTTCTTCGCTGAAAGGGTCATCGAGCGCTTCAGGTTGCTTGTTTTGGATTGGGGTTGAGTCTTTTTCACTGATCGTTTTTTCGGGTGCTGGAGGCTCTTGCAATACTTGATTCTGCACTTGCGGCGACGTCTGCTGTTTTGGCAAGAAGTGGCTTAATGTTTCGTGCAGTTGGCCAATCGTAATAGGTTTGCTGAGATGTCGATTGATTCCGACATATTCGGATTGTTTTAAATCATCTTCAAGTACAGCAGCACTTAAGGCAATAATCGGCGTATTCTGATCAAATTTGCGTATTTTCTGCGCTGCTTCAAAGCCGTCCATTACGGGCATTTGCAGATCCATCAGGATTAAGTCAAAATTATTGGTTTTACACATTTTTACGGCTTCTAAACCGTTAACCGCTTCGACAACATCGATGCCAAAGCCGCTGAGATAATCATGCGCAACAAATCGGTTGATGTTGTTATCTTCAACCAAGAGTACTTGAGCATTAAAACGGTATTCTTCATCAACAGCAAGCGCTTCGGCGATCAGCGGTTTATCCATTTTTAGCAATCGAATCATTTTGCAGTAGATCATTGGCTTATTCAGTATGGCCAGTACTTTGTCTTGAATCGGCGTGATGAGTTTGCGTAATTGTTCGTTTTTCTTCTGTTCGGCAATAAAAAGCACAAAGCCGTCAAACTCTTCTAGTCTTAATTGTTCGGCAACTTGGGCGAATGCATAGTTGTTTAATTCAATAATGATGCGATTATATGAATGCTCTTGAATGCACTGTTGGCAGTCATCGAGGTTATAGCAAATATCCATGCCTATATTTTCATATTTCAAATTGCGTTGTAAGTTCTCCGCTTCGTCTTGTCGATTGAGCAGTGCCAGAACACGTAAAGGGGCGGCTGTTTTGGCGTTGTTGGCCAGCTTTGGCAGGCTTTCTTTGCTCGGAATCTGCAGCTTGACAGTGAACTGGAAACGACTCCCAGAGCTGTAATGGGGGTCTAACCAGATGTGTCCGCTCATCTGTTCGACCAGTTGTTTACTGATGATTAAGCCCAGACCTGTGCCGCCAAATTTACGTGTATTGGAACTTTCGGCTTGCGAGAAGGGTTTAAATAGACGATCGCGGCTTTCTGGATTAATGCCGATACCGGTGTCCGTGATTGAAAACTCCAATTCAAGTTGATTTTTTTGCTTTCCTAATAGATTAGCCGCAATGGTGATGTCGCCTTGTTCGGTAAATTTAAGCGCATTGCCGACCAAGTTGTTTAATACTTGGGAGATCCGTAAAGGGTCGCCCAACAGATAAGTCGGAATTTTGGCATCCATTAAGAAAACCAGTTGAATGCCTTTGCGTTCCGCTTCAAGCGCAAACAGATCGGCCAAGCTCTCCATTACGTGGCTAAATTCAAATTGTGTCTGTTCTAAAATCAACTTACCAGCTTCGATTTTTGAATAGTCGAGAATGTCGTTGATGATGTTCATTAGGGCGATGGAAGTTCGCTCGGATTTTCGTAAGTATTGTTGTTGGGTTTCACTTAAATCGGTTTTTTTCAGTAACTCGTTAATCCCAATAATTCCGTTAAGTGGGGTGCGGATTTCATGCGACATATTCGCTAAGAAATAGCTTTTCGCTTGGTTGGCTTTTTCCGCTTCTTCTTTGGCGCGAATCAACTGTAACTGGAGTTGTTTGGTTTCGGTGATGTCTTGCACCGTTCCTTGCGCCAAGACAATGTTATTGTTTTCATCTTTGGTGAAGGTGGCGCGTTCCAGAACGTGTTTAATTCGCCCGTCTGAAAGCAGAATACGGTGTTCGGTTTGATACAGTTTTCCGCTGTTTTTGGCTTGGTTAAACTTGCTCTTTATACGTTCTCTTTCTTCGTGATGGATTAGGTTGAAGAATTTGTCCAGCGAAGGTTCAAAGGTCAGTGGGTTTTTCTCGAAGATGGTGAAGACTTCCAGTGACCATGAGAATTTTTGCGTGTAAAAGTTATAAGTCCAGCTGCCTAATTTTCCTAAACTTTGTGCTTGTATTAGGCGCGAGCTCTGATCTTCTAAGCGATTTTGCACACGTTTAAATTCGCTGATGTCGTGCAGAATGAAATACAGTAATTCGTCCCCTTGTACGACAATTTTACGAATTTTAATCAATACATCTTTGCCGAGTCCATTGCGATCAAATAGAACGTCTTCAAAAGAGATGGAATCCTCTTTTTCCAGTAATTTAATGGGTTGTTTGATTTTGAAAAAATCGTCCTTGTCATCAATATCATGCAGATCAATTTTGCTTAATGTCTCCGGACTGTAGTTAAGCATTCGGCATACGGCTTGATTGAACTCGACAATTCTGAGTGTTTTCGCGTTGACTAGAAGAATCCCATCTAACGACTGTTCAAACAGGTGGAAATATTTGTTTTCATACTCTTCACGTACTTTTTGCAGTGATTGTTGCAGACGCATATCTGCGGCATTCACAATTAAGGTTGTTTCGCCGGTTTCTTCACTCTGTTGTACAAAAATAGAGAGCATGACCGGTATTTTAAAACCGTCCGATGAGCGAAATGTGGTGTTAAACGCGCGTAGCGGCCGCTCTTTTAGAATTTGCAATAGAGTAGGGAAACTCAGTGGAAGTTGTCGTTCGGGAATGTTCAGGTGGAACTGCTGGGCATAATCCAGAATGTCTTGTGGATCAAGCAGCATGATTAAATTGAGTTTACCAACAACTTTTTCACTGAAATACATTAATAGATGTTCAGCGGTGCGGTTAAAACGGGTAATGGTGCCAAACTGATCGCAGGTAATTAAAATGCTGTCGATGGTGTTAAAGAGTTGTTCTTTTTCATGGGTTAAGCGTGATGCAATCAGCTCGTTCGATTTACTTACTGTGATGTCGCTGTGCGTTCCAATCATGCGTGTGGCTTTACCTTCGGCATCAAATGCACATACGATGCCGCGATCTAAAATCCAATGGTATTGGTTATTGCGATCTTTAACACGAATTTCATTTTCATAACGGTTTTTTTCCCCGCTGAGCACTTTGTCGAGTTGTTTGCGGCTTACTTTCAGGTCTTCCGGATGAATCATCTTTAGCCATTGCTGCATATTCGGTAGCTGGCAATCCTCGCTGTAGCCAAGTATCTTACAAAGTTGTTTGGAGAAGGTCACGGTATCGGTGTGAACATCCCATTCCCACAGGCTGTCACCGGTGCCGAGTAGCGCAGTTCGCCAGCGGTTTTCTTGATCCTGAAGTTGGCGTTCATAATTACGGAAGTCGGTAATTTCATAGCAGATGCCCACGCAAATGCGATGTTCTTCAGGATTAAGCATGATATTAAATTGAAAGTACCAGACTTGATTGCGTTGATTCACGTCAAAAGGCACTTCAACACGTAATGTGTGTTCTAGCTCGGCATTTTTGGCGGTATAAGCGATTTCACGTAATCCTCTGGCAAAGCCGTCCGGCAGGCTGGTTAATTGTGTCAGCGCCAGTTCTTGATTTTCGGTTAAGAACGGTAAGACCTTTTTAATTCCGTTATCAAAGTAGAAATGTTCGGTGTTTAGGTCAAACTCCCAAAATCCGATGTTTGAGCCTTCAACTGCAAGCAACATTTTTTTATCCAGTTGCGCCATGTGGTATTGCTGTTTTTTCATCAAACGTAAAATAATGAGTCCACCAACAATCAACAAAAATAGCGCAAAGACAGCGCTGAAAAAGTAGCTGCGGTTATGCAGTGTGTTCATTTTGCTTAAATAGCTGGGTTTTACTTCCAGTGCTAAAACTAAAGATTGTGGTAGTGGTAAATTTAAACGTACCAGCAGACTGTTGTTGTGCTTAACCAGTGGCGCCTTTTCCAGTTTCTGCAATTGGTATTGATAAGATTCACTGAGATTTTTGGGTGGGTTTTGGTATATCCCCCAGTTAAAAGCGGCGTTGTGATGCAATATCGGAAAAGCGTCACCGTCCATTAAGATGGCGTTGATTTCCGGCATTTTCATTAAATGTTCGAGCATATCCTGGGCGAACAAATTCACCACTAAAACCCCTGCTAATTGCTTATTTTCGAACACATTTAATACAGCGCGAATTGTAGAGCGGTAAGGCGTGTCTAGTTGTTTATGTTCGATATTGAGGTCTAAAGGCGAAAACTGCACTTGCGCCGAGTGGCTGTTGAGCGCTTGATTGAAGTAATAGCGGTGTGCTTTATTTTGTAACTCGCTGGCCTCTTTTTTGTAGGGGGTTGAGCCGATACTGTTTCGGTCGATGCGAATCAACTCATCGCCTTGTGCATTTAAAAAACGCAGTTGCATGACATGGTCGTTCGCTTCGGTCAAATTCATCAGTAAGGCTTCGATGTCGCGCTGAGAATCGCTAGAGGGTGTGTTGAGATGCTGTAGATAGTTTTGAAAATTCAGATTTTTATTAATTGAGTTCAGCAGTGCGCGGGCATCTTGTAACTGACTACGAAACTGTTTTTCACTGTCTTGGATGTGATGTAAGGCGTGGTTAAGCGCAAGTTCCTCAATATTGTTGCGATAAAAATCACGGTCTGCCTGATAGATGGCAAACAGGGTTATTGCCGTTAATAGGCTAACCAGTAAGCTGATTTTGATTGCAAGTGAGTTTTGTTGCATTGAAGCGCTGCTTTTTAATAGGGGGTTGAAATCGTTTCGCATTGTTTAACTAAGCACAGAATAACAGGCTGGGTTCTTATTCTGCGCTGTCTTAAGAACTTTAGCGAAGTATGCAACATTGTATCCAGAAAAGTCCTTGAGAAAAAATATCATAATCGTTTAGTAATCCATTGGCCTAGGCAAAGAGCATGAAACAGTCCGGTAAATTGATGCTGCGTATGAATGACAGGGTATGCTTTTTACACTCTATTGGCTATTTTTTGCCAAAGTATAAGAGTGGTGGATGGTTTGAGATACGGCGTTGGAAGACTGTGTTATGTCGAGCGAGTGTAACGCCACAGATAACAGAGCCGTAGTAAATCCTTGCCAGCCTATAGGTGAGGAACGCCAGGCGCGCTTTGTGGTTAAAGATTGAAGCATCGTTTTGACGATGCTTGTCTGGCGGCTGGTTACTTCTCTGGATAGCGCACACCGGTTCCACCTAAGCCACAATATCCTGCAGGATTTTTTTGCAGGTAGTCTTGGTGGTATTCTTCGGCGCGGCTGTAGTTGCGTAATTCCGCGATTTCGGTGGTAATTCGGCCAAAACCTTGAGCTTGTAACGCCTGTTGATAGAGCGTCCGGCTGGCGTGTGCTAACTGCTTTTCCGCTTCGGTACGGTAATAGATGGCACTGCGATAATTGCTGCCGACATCATTTCCTTGGCGGTCACCTTGTGTGGGATTGTGATTTTCCCAAAAATGCGCTAATAAGGTTTCCAACGAAACCTGTTCTGGGTGGTAGGTGACCTTAATGACTTCAGCGTGGTTACGCTGTTCAGCCAACCCCATTTTTAAGGCTTTTTCTAGCCCAAGTACTTCTTGATAGGTCGCGTTCTGAGTCTCGCCACCGGCATACCCGGATTCCACATCGGCGACGCCGAGTATTTCACTTAAGCGTTTTTCTGCACCCCAAAAGCAGCCCATGCCAAAGACGATAAACGGTAAGTCGCTTGATTGTTCAGTCATCATTGCGCCGCCTGCAGTTGTTTTAAATCTTTAAGGATGTCGGCGACGTGTTTTTGTGGGTCGACATTACGGTAGATGCGGGCAATTTTGCCAGTTGGGTCAATGATAAAACTGTGACGGCGAGCAAACTTCACGACCCCAAGATTGAGAATGGCATCATACTGAGCGGCAACCTTGCCATTTTCATCAGCAAGTAAGCTAAACGGTAACTTGAATTTTTCCGAAAAGTCTTTGTGGCTGGCAACCGAATCCACACTAACCCCTAATATGACCGCCTGTTGGGCAATCAGGTGGTTGATGTTGTCACGAAAACTACAGGCTTCGGTGGTGCAGCCCGGTGTGTCGTTTTTGGGATAAAAATACAACACCACCCACTTACCCAGTTGGTCTTCTAAGCTGACCATTTTTTGATGTTGGTCTTGTAGACTAAAGCTGGGTGCTGTGTCGCCAATTTGCAGTGCGGCATTTGCGTGTGGCGTTAGCAATAAGCCGATTAGATAGCAAGCTGAGAGAAACAAATTTTTGAGTTTACGCATTTTTTATTCTTCCTTATAACGAGACTGATCAGAGAGGTTGACCAGTAACCACCAAGCCCCGATTTTTAATAGAATCGGTACAGCGGCATACAACAATAACAAAATTACTTGTGGGATAAAATGATTGTTTTGCGCCCAATCCAATAGTGGAAAGCTGATCCCGATCGCCAACGCCAGTGATAGCTTAGTGAGCATTCCCCAAATACCAAAAAGAAGGCCGCTGGTCGGTAATTTTTCGGACAAGACATCTTGCGTTAGGTCTGCTTGAATCGAGGTTGGCATCGCGATGTCGATGCCCAAGCTCAGTCCGGTCAAGATACAGATAAACAAAAAGCCAAGCCAGTCACCGGCTTGTAAGGTAAAGACGCCAATAAAGCTTAAGCTGGCAAGCAACATCGACGCTTGCCAGATTTCGTATTTATTGAAAAATTGCGCCAGCTTGAACCAGACCGGTAGCGCAACGATTCCGGCTATGAAATAGGTCAATAAAAATAGGCCAGTGTATTCGCTCAATTCGAGGTAGTCACTGACAAAAATCATAAACAGCGTCGCCGGAATGGCATTCGCTAAATTATTGGTGAAGTAGCTTGGCATAATCGAAAAGACTAGGCGGTGTTCACGCCACAGCTTGCTAAGGACATACAGCAGGCTGGGGGCTTTTACCGAATGTGACTCTTCTTCTAATTGTTCTATAACGCGGTCTTGGCGCAGAAAAAAGAGGCTAAGTGCGCCAATTATTGCCGAAACCAACAAAAGCAAAAATACCAGTTGATAGAACATCTCGCTGTTGGCATCCAGCCCCAGTAGTGCCGGTAAAATGATGACCACCATCACCCCAAGAATGGCAAAGGCTTCGCGATAGCTGGCCAGTCGTGTTTTTTGCAAACTTTCGCTGGAGATTTCCGCGTTCATCGCTTGATGCGGGACTTGAGTCAAGGTCCAGCCTAAATAGGTAATAAAACTCCAGATAAATAAGTAGCCCCAGCCAGGGTTGTTGCTTGGAAAAAATAGCTGATAAGTGCCGCCTGATAAAAACACAATACCTAAAATGATTTGCCATTGTCGCTGCAAAAATCGCGATGGATGCAGTTTTAAGCGGTCGCTTAGCCAGCCGATAAAAGGATCGGTTAAGACATCAAACAAACGTGCGGCCAGTAAGGCGCTGCCGATTAAGGCAAGGCTCATCGAAAAGCTTTGGTGATAGTAGTTGGGCAAATAAAGGTAGAGTGGAATGCCAAGCAAAGCGAGGGGAAAGCCGAGCATTCCGTAATGCAGCGCATTGCGATGCTGTAGAGACAGGCTGAGTGGGGGGATGTTATGGGGTGTTGGCATGGCGTTTAGTCCGTATTTTTAGAGGCCTGCCAGTTGTCTGGTAACGCCAATTTACGATTGATTTTGCTTAAAATCCAGCCTAGGACTGGAATTTTTGAATAGAGATTTTTAGCCGGATTCCAGTAGTCAATGTGTGAATAAATCAAGCCGTTCTGGTTGATTAATATTTTGCTCATACCATCAAACTGTTGCGATTGACCTTTGTAGACAAAATGAAATTGCCAATAAAGGTAGGCCGTATGCATAGAGGGATTGCCAAGTGCGCAGTCGCTGACGATGAATTTGGGTTGTTGCACGGTGGCGAACATATGTGCGAATAATTGTAAGGTTCGCGTTTTGCCGTGAAGTTGATTGAATGGGTCTTCAAAATAGATGTCTTCTGCCAAAAGTGGTGCCAGTTCGCTATAGATGGAGGCCTGCGTTAATTGCCCGAATGCTTTGGCATAGGCTGCGACGATTTCGGTTGAGTGTTCCGCGTTTGGTATAAAAGTTTTCGTCATGCGAGTTGTCCTTAAAGCATCTTTTTGGTGATAGCTTGGCTCCAGCCTTTCGGTAGGCGTTTGAGTGATGCCAGAAGCAAACTTAATCCAAACGGAAAGCGTAATTCAAAGCGTTTTGCTGGTTTTTGTAAGAAAGCAAAGATTTTATCAGCGGCCTGCTCGGGGCTCATTAAGCCGGGCATGGCAAAGTCGTTTTTGGCAGTCAGGCGGGTTTTAACAAAGCCGTGATTAATCACCTGCAAAGAAATTTGCTGTTGAGCCAATTCAGGTTGTAAAGATTCGGCTAAATTCAGCAAGGCTGCTTTAGGCGCGGAGTAGCCGCCGCCATACGGCAGACCAAAATCGGCTGAAAGACTGATGTTCCACAGCCAGCGCATTGGGTTTTGGTGTTGCTGTTGCTGTTGCAGTTGTTGCAAAGGAATCATCGCTTTCACCGCCCCTAAATAATTACTTTGTAACATTAGATTAAAGGTTGCCAAATCCCAGGCATCGCTGCGCATTGGCTGATAAGCGCCGACATTGTAAAACCAGATATCCAGCCCCTCAAAAGCGTGCCAAGCTTGTTGACAAGCCGAGGTTAAATCCGCGTCCTGAATATCGCAATCGAGTTGTATGAGTTGTTGTGGATAGCGCTGCTGCAAGCTTAATAGATCGGCATTCTTGGTTGCATTGCGTGCAGAAGCGATAACTCGATACCCATGTTGCAATAGGCGTTGAGTTAATGCCAAGCCTATTCCCTGTGAAGCCCCCAATAACCAGATGCGTTGAGACGTTGTGGACGTTGGTTGCATTGCACTCTCCAAAGTAGCTAGGAATAACTTTTTTACGATTTTGCATCCATATTGGATGCTCTTGCGTAAATAAAAACGAGTCAATCATTAAGGTTGATCCAAGTTTATCGGTAGGGCAACTCTGACTTGAATTGGCTGATTGTTACTCATTTGGCTGAGCGGTTTGCTTTTTGCGATATTGATGGCTGCAAAAAAGTGGCTCAGCCTTTTTTAAATTCAGGAGTTCGCAGAATTATTTTGCGGAGCCCAAAAAAAATTTAGCCTTATTTGTACAATAAATTTGAAATTGTGTAAAGGTTTTGTATAAATTATAAAAAAGCTTATACAATAAAACAATTGAACTGGAAGAGTAATGTCGCAAAATCAATCGTCAACGAGCATAAACGTTAAAAGTGCTAATCAATCGCCACAAAAAATTGCGGTTATCGGCAGTGGCATCAGCGGTTTGAGCAGTGCTTGGTTCTTAAGCCAATCGCATCAAGTCACTTTGTATGAGAAAGACACTAAGTTAGGCGGCCATACGAATACCAAAACAGTTCAAGTGGAAGGTCGTCAGCAAGCGGTCGATACCGGTTTTATTGTTTTTAATACGCCAAATTATCCGCATTTGACGGCAATGTTTAAGCATTTGAATATTGTTACCGAAGATACCGAAATGAGTTTTTCGGCATCTATTGACGGCGGTAAAGTGGAGTATTCCGGTAATAACCTGAATACCCTGTTTGCGCAACGCCGCAATTTGCTGTCAATGGCGCACTGGAAGATGATTGGCGAAATTTTGCGTTTCAATAAACAGGCCAAAAAAGATTTGAATGCGGCGCAGCCGACCACGTTAAGTTTAGGCGAATACTTAGAAACGCATCGTTTTAGCGAGCGTATGCGTAGTCACTATTTATTGCCGATGGCGGCAGCCATTTGGTCTTGTCCAGTCAAAACGATGATGGCCTTCCCAGCAATGAGTTTTCTGCGCTTTTTTGAAAATCATGGCTTATTGAATATTGAAGACCGTCCGCAATGGGAAACGGTTACCGGCGGTTCGCAAAAGTATATTGATGCGATTTTGGCCGAAGCAGACTTTCAGATTCAGTTAAATAGCCCAGTCACCAGTGTGACTAAAACTGCTGAGGGTTTATTGGTTAAGAGCGCTCAGGGCGAGGCTCTTTATGACCACGTGATTTTTGCTTCGCACGGCGATCAAACTTGGCAAATGTTAGATGATTCATTACGCACTACCTTTGAATGTATGCGTCATTTTAAATATCAACAGAACATCGCTTATTTGCATCGTGACGAATTGTTGATGCCGCAACGCAAGCTAGCTTGGGCCAGTTGGAACTATCTGCGTGATACCAGCAGCGAAGAAAATAATGTGGCGGTGACGTATTGGATGAACTTATTGCAAAACTTTGATTTGGAAACGCCGATCCTGGTTACCCTTAATCCGTTGCAAGCGCCTGCGGAAGACAAAACTTATGAGCGTATTGTTTATCAACATCCTGTTTTTGATCAGGCAGCAATGGACGCCCAAGTGACTTTGCAGCAATTGCAAGGTCAGCATAATTGTTGGTTTGCGGGCGCTTATACTGGCTACGGCTTCCATGAAGATGGTTTGCGCAGTGGTGTTAATATCGCACGCTTATGGCAACAACCTCTACCGTGGGACGCAGCGGATGCGCAAGCGGTTACGGCGTAAAAGTGGACGAGCAGATGAACGATTTGAATGACGCAAAGCCTTCGGCAATTTATTTGGGAACGGTGATGCACCAGCGGTTTTTTCCAGTGCAATATCGTTTTAATTACCGGGTGATGAGTCTGCGGATTAATGTTGATACGATTGAGCAAGAAATCGAACAAGGGGCTTTAGGTTATTTTTCATTGAATCGCTTCAATCTGTATAGCGTTTATTTTAAAGATTTTGGCGCACGTGACGGCAAACCTTGGCGTCCATGGTTAGAAGGGTTATTGCGTGAATACGGTGTTGAGCAAAGGCCGGCACGTATCGAGTTGGTCTGCTCCCCTCGTTTTATGGGGATTGTTTTTAATCCGCTGGCAATGTGGTATGCCTATAACGCCGAGCAGAAGCTGATTGCGGTCATCGGTGAAGTCAGCAATACCTTTGGTCAGTGGCATCATTATGTGCTAACCAACAAAGATGGTGCTTTAAGTGCGCTAGACGGGTGCAAAAAATTGCAAGCACAGGCCGATAAGGTATTTCATGTTTCGCCTTTTATCGACATGGATTGCGTGTATCAATTTCGTTTACAAGCGCCCAGCGAGCAGTTTCAGTTGGGCATTTATCAGCATCAACAAGGCAAGAAAATGTTGGTGGCAACCCAGGCGGCTAAAGCTGTTGCTTTGACGCGCAAAAATCTGTTTAAAGCGGCATTGGCAATGCCGTTTAATAGTTTAAAAGTCCTCACTATGATTCATTGGTGGGCGCTTAAAATCTGGCTAAAAGGTGGGAAATTTCGTACCACGCCAAAGGCCTTAAAAAATACTAATTACTCTCATACGGAGATGCGGCTATGTTAAGAAATTCAACGACCAGTAAATCGCTCGTAAGTGTATTACTTGAAAAAATGATTGCCCCGTCTTGGGTGCATTACGCTTTACTTAAACTGCCTTTTGACCAACTACGCTGTGGAAGTTTAACCTTGACGTTTGGTGAGCGTAGCCACCGTTTTGAAGGAACAGAGGCCGGACCGCACGCGGAGTTAATTATTAAACAACCTTTTAGAGCTTATTGGTTATTGAAAACACAAGGCGAGTTAGGTTTTGTGCAGGCGTATTACGAGAGCGCGGTAGAGACGACGTCGCTGTATCATTTATTGAAATTGGCGCACCTCAATCAAGACTGTTTGGATGGGCTTTTAGCAAACCGCATCGGTAATTTAGTGCAACTTTGGCAACATCGTAAACGTCATAATTCATTACAAAACTCGAAGCAGAATATCTCTTACCATTATGACTTGGGTAATGACTTTTATCGTTTGTGGCTTGACCCGAGTATGACTTATTCCAGCGCTCTTTACGAAGGCCAAGCGCTCTCTTTGCAAGAGGCACAAGCTCGAAAGAATCAGCGTATCTTGGACGAGCTGCAGCTTGAGGGCGGTGAAAGTCTGTTAGAAATTGGCTGTGGATGGGGTGGTTTTATGCAAGCGGCCTTGGAAAATGGCACGCAGATTAAAGGTCTGACATTGTCCGCTGAACAGCGAGAGTATGCATTGCAGCGTTTGGCCTCGTTTGATGCAGCGCGTTATGAAATTGCCTTACAGGATTACCGCCTAGAAGCGCAGCAGTATGATCATGTCGTCTCGATCGAAATGTTTGAGGCAGTCGGTAAAGAATATTGGCAAAGTTATTTTGAGACGTTGCAGAAAACGCTAAAACAGACAGGTAAAGCGGTGTTGCAGATTATTACCATTGCGGATGATAAGGCCGACTCTTATCAGTCTAGCGTCGATTTTATTCAAGCGTATATTTTCCCAGGCGGATTGCTGCCGAGTGTTCAGCAGTTGCACCAGTTGGCGGATGAGTACGGCTTTAAAGTAGAAAATTGTTTGGATTTTGGCCAAGACTATGGAACCACTTGCCAATTATGGAAACAGAGTTTTAACCAGCACAGCGAACAGCTAAAACAGATGGGTTATGATCGTGCTTTCCAACGTATTTGGAACTACTACTTAGATTACTGTACGGTCGGTTTTGAGAGTGGGCATATTTCGGTTAACCAACTCACTTTAGTGCATAAATAGGACTGGCAAGATGTGGTGTCAAACAATACGTCGTTTAACGAAACTCCCAGTGTTGGCGGTGGTTTTTTCGGCTTTTGCCGTGTTAAGTGGTTGCAGTAGTGTGCAAATTGATGAGTACAGCGGGCAGACGCCAAAGTTGGATATTTTTGACTATTTTGCCGGAACCACTTATGCACAAGGGCAGTTTCAGGACCGCAGCGGTAAGGTGTTGCGCCGTTTTACTGTGCAGATGCTTGGCACCATTGAGGGTAAAGAGCTGGTTTTAGATGAACATTTTCTGTATGACGATGGCGAAAAGCAGCGTCGTGTGTGGCGAATTACTGATTTAGGTAACGGCGATTATCGCGGGCGTGCTGATGATGTGATTGGGGAAGCACAAGGTCGAAGTGCCGGCAATGCCTTGCAGTGGCGTTACGTGCTGGATTTGCCTTACAAGGATGGCACAATTGCCGTCAACTTTAATGATTGGATGTGGTTGCAAACCGAGCAGACTATGTTCAATCGTGCTGTCGTCAGTAAGTTTGGTTTTCAGGTCGGTGAAGTGACTCTGTTTTTTCATAAAAAACCACTGTAATGCGGTTGTCTGCTCAGGAGAAAACAATGTTTTTAACGTCTAAAATGTCCCGTTTTTATGCGGTTATGGGGTTAATGGCTGCGTTGATTCAACCTAGTTGGGCGCAGCCGAGTCCATCTGTGACAGGGATTACGTTGGATGAATCCGTTTTAGCGGCTTTACCGCTGCGCTCGCAAGCCACTGCGACATGGTTGTTTATTGACGTCTACAAAGCCGCGCTCTATGCGCCGCAAACCAGCAAAGCGCAGAGTATTTTGGATGACAGTACACCGCTCAAATTAAAATTATGTTATCTGCACAAAATTACCAAAGATGAATTTGTTGAAGCAGCTTCAAAAGCCTTGCCAGCTAAATTAACGCCGTCTTTGCAAAGCGCGGTAAACGGTTTACACCAAGCCTATCGAGATGTGAAGCCTGACGATTGTTATCAGTTGAGCTACTCCGCACAACAAGGCGTGGTTTTGAGTTTGAATGATGTTCCGGTTTATCAGGACAAAACCCCCGGCTTTAAAGCGCTCTACTTTGGCATTTGGCTCGGCAAAGAACCGCTATCCGAAACCGTTAAAGAGACGCTGTTAGAACCGCTATAAATTCATTTTTCGCCCTACTATATAAAAAATAATAAGAGAAAATTTATGGCCAAGACCACTTTAGTTTGGCTGCAGCGCGAACTGCGATTAAGCCATTTTCCCGCTTTAGAAAAAGCAATCGCGCATTCTGAACGTGTTGCATTGGTGTATTTTCACGACCCAAAGCACAGCATTGGTGATGCGAATAGCATCTGGTTGGCACAGGCATTACAGTCCTTGAAAAACCAAATGCGTTCTAAAAAAGCCGACTTGTTAATTTTCAGTGGTGATTTTGCCACTTGCTTTGCTGACGCTTTACAGCAGGTACAAGCACAACAAGTGTTTTACAGTTTTCAAGTGGGCGAACCTTTCGCCAGCCTGCAAAATCAGGCGCTGAATATTTGTCAGGCACAGAAGATTGCCTTACAGCCGTTCTTTTCGGAATTTTGGTTTGATCCAGGCGTGGTGCTTAACCAGCAGAAAAATCCTTATGTGGTTTTTACGCCTTTCTATAAAGCGGCGCTAAGCAAGTTAGCCCTTTTAGAACCCTTTAATGAGACCGTTACCCATCAACCTGATGACTGGCAAAAATTAGCTTGGCCGCAACTGCGTGCGCAGGGTTTGGATAAGATTCCGGAAGATTTATTGCAGTTGCAAGCGCAGTCTTGGGCGCAGAAAATTCTTAAATATTGGACGGTCAGTGAACAGGGTGCTTGGGAGAAGTTGGACTTCTTTATCCGCCATAATCTACAAGATTATACCGAAGATCGTGATTTTCCAGCGATCGAAGCGACTAGCGTGTTATCGCCGTATCTGCATTTTGGACAAATTTCCAGTCGAGCAATCTATTTTGAACTTTTAGCGCGTAGCGAAAGTGAGCCCGCGCTCAACTATCAGCCGTGGGTTCGCCAATTATTGTGGCGTGAATTTGCCCGTCTGTTAATGTGGTTTTTTCCGTATACCGAAAAAACACCGTTTCAGGAGAAATTTAATGCTATGCCTTGGCAGAGCGATGCCGAATTTATCCGTGCTTGGCAGCAAGGACAAACTGGGATTCCGATTATTGATGCCGGTATGCGCCAGCTGTGGGAAACAGGGTATATGCACAACCGAGTGCGGATGGTGGTGGCGTCTTTGTTGACTAAGGATTTAAACCAGAGCTGGTTGCATGGTTTACAGTGGTTTGCGGATACCTTAGTGGATGCCGATCCGGCCAATAATACCATGGGCTGGCAGTGGGTTGCTGGCTGCGGTGTCGATGCCGCGCCTTATTATCGCCTCTTTAATCCATTGCGTCAGAGCGAGCGTTTTGATGCGGAAGGGGATTATATTCGTCAGTGGGTTCCAGAAATTAAAGCGCTTTCCAAAAAAGCGATTCACGCCCCTTGGCTGCATCAAGCAGAATGTCGAATGAAAGGCATTGAGTTAGGTCGGGATTATCCACTGCCAGTGGTGGATTTAAGTGAGAGCCGTAGTCAACATCTTCAGCGTGTTGAACACCTGAAACAGGTATGAGGATTTCATCTTATCAATGCGCTGTAGATTGCGCCTGTAACAGTTTTTGTCTAAGATATGCACAACTTATCATTGATTGAATCCCTTGCTATGAATGCTAATCAAGCTTTATACCCTATTCGCGAAGTATCACGCCTGACCGGTGTCAACGCGATTACTCTGCGCGCCTGGGAGCGTCGTTACGGTTTGATTGAGCCAGTGCGCACCGACAGCGGTCATCGTTTATACACGGATGAACACGTGCAGGCGATTAAATGCGCAGTTGAACTGAGTCAACAAGGCGTGCCGATTAGTCAAGTCAAGTCGGTGCTGGATCAGCGGGCAGAAAGTGAGCATCTTACTCAAATCGCTGAATTTGAAGAGCTGGAAAGTCGTTTAAAATTGGCTTTACAAAAACTCCATATGGGCAGTCTGCAAGAGGCTTTGGATAACCTGTTTATCGAAGTGGATGAGACCAGTGTATTGCATCTGTTGGCGCGTTTTGATTTACTCCAAAAACCCGCGGAACAGAATGTGTTGTGGCAGTCTGCACTGCTACCGAGACTGTATTCACGTTTGCGTTTTGCCCAAAAACGTCTGATAAGTAACCGCCGTAACAAAACTATTTTAGTGGTTGAAAGCCGTGTTTTACGCTCGCCAGTCGCTAAGGCTCTTGCTGGATTATGGATTCTACAACACGGTATGCAGCCGCTGATGGTCGCCGCAACAGAGTCTTTGCCGGAAATGAAGCAGCTAAAAGCGTTGGATTGTGTGGGTGCGGTCTTCTTGGCGCAAAGTTCTTTGCAAGAGTTTGCAGATTACGGCACGCCAATTTATCCGGCTTTAGATTGTTTAGTTTTGTTGATGCAACCCAGTTCGATTGAGTTGCAAGCGGCGGTGCAGGTTGAGCAGCTGCGTTTTAGTGAGTTGTTTGCCAGTAAATACAGTTGGTAAAACGCGCTCAGTTAGGGCGCATTTCAGAAGTGATTAGGCTTCTTCCAATTCGGCAATGCGCTGTTGCGCAGCCGCTAATGCCTTGCGCAGTTCCACTTGTTCGGTTACGTCTTTTTGGATGCCTATGTAATAGGTAATCTGGTCATGTTCATCAAAAAATGGCGTAACGCTTAGCTCATTCCAAAAAATACTGCCGTCTTTACGGTAGTTTTTTAAAATAGTACGTACGGGTTGATTTTCATTAATCGCGTGGCGAACTTCACGGATGGCATCTTGTCCGGTCTCTTCTCCTTGCAAAAAGCGGCAGTCCTGGTAAAGAATCTCCTCGGCACTGTATCCCGTTAAGCGTTCGAAGGCGGGGTTGACGTAAATTAAAATGGTATCTTCACCTTCTTTTTCGGCGACAACAATCCCGTCTTGAGCTTGTTCAACCAGTTGGAGAAGCAGCGCGTTGCGAAGTTTCGGGTCTTTCATTTAGTTCACCATCTATTATTTTGCCCACATTTTAGCCAAGCCGATAGGTACGGGCAACCATTTAATCGGTAATTCTTCGGTTGACGAAGTTAATAAGTTTTAGGTGATTTTTTGTTGTGATAAATCAATGTTGTTTGGGTATTTCCAAAAGCGTTTTCAATTCTATGCGGTTGCTAAAAAATGGATGAAAACAGTTGTGTTAAGATGAATAGTCTATGATTTGAGCTATTCTGTGTCTTCTTAAATAGCGTGCAAATTTTTATAGCGGCTTAACACGCCGAGCGATAGGTGAGATTTTCATGAAACCATTTATGTTCTTTTCTACAGTATTGAATCTGCTCAAAGCGTGTCGATTTTGGTTAGGGTATCTTGCGCTTGGCATCATTGCTGTTTTAGTTATGTTGCCGAATTTTGTCGTCGCCGATACCTCGTCTTCTGTTATCGCTAAGCCGCTACCGCAAGAGCGTGTTTTGGGGGTCTTAGCACTGAATGGTACCAAGAAGACCATTGAACAGTGGACGCCGATGCTTGACTATTTGAATGCTCGATTGGAACTCTGGCATTTTCGCTTACAGCCACTCGCATTTTCCGAATTTGAAAGTGCTGTCGCACAGCGTAAGATTGATTACTTAATTGCTAATCCGGCACTCTACGTTGCGCTGGAGAAAAAGTATCAGGTTTTTCGAATAGGCACGCTTACCCGCGAGATAAAAGGCCAGCAAATCGAACAGTTTGGCGGCGTTATTGTGAGTGCCAAAGGCGTTGATGTTAAAACGGTGTTAAGTCTGCACCAAGAGCAGATTGCAGCGGTGGATAACTACTCCTTAGGGGGGTATTTGTTGCAGAAGCAAATGTTAGCCAAACAGCTTAATATTCCAATTAATGAAAACCGAGTGGCTTTTTACCATAATCATCAGTATGTGGTTGATGCGGTCATTTCCGGAGATAAAAAAGTGGGCTTTGTTCGCACGGGGGTTTTGGAATGGGCAGATAAGAGCGAGCAGCTTGAGGTGTTTCGTCCTCCTCAAACGCCTCTGTTTCCGCTTAAACTCAGCACCGAATTATTTCCCGAATGGCCGTTGGCTTCTTTAGCGCATATTAGCTACTCTGAAGCGACGCAGGTGATGCAGCAGTTATTTAATTGGCAGTCGCCGGTAATGCACATGGGGGCTGTTGAGCGCTATTCATGGACTGTGCCGCAAAATTATTTGGCGGTTCATCAACTGCTGCAAGATTTTCGTTTAGAGCCTTACCAGCAACCGCCGCAATTGGACTTTCACGCATGGTTAGCGCAATATCGTGAATGGGGATACTTTTTAGGGGTATTGCTTTTGGGATTAGTCTTGATGTCTGGATTATTGGGCCGCAAAACATCGCGTAATCGGCACAAAAGTCAGCAACTCTTGCCTCTTCAGCAGGAGCAACAGCAAAAAATTGCTGAGTTACAGTTACAACTTAAACAGGCGGCGCTCGAAGCGGAGCGTTGGTCGATAGTGCATGACAGCTTTCACCAAGGTATTCTCGTTTTTTCGATCTCGGGACGGGTATTGTTTAATAATCATACAATTGTTGATTATTTAGGATATGCCCAAAATGAGTTAACCGAATGCAATGTCTATCAATTATTTGCTAATTCACATGACCGCAATCTAATTCATTCGTTGGTTGCTTCACTGGAAGTGTCCGAAAATAATCCGTTAGGTATTCAAGAGCAACCGTTCGAGTTAATTACTGCCAGTGGTGAATCGCGTACTTTTAGAATGTCCATTTTGCCGGTTTGCCATGCCGTTGAATGGTGGTTAATCATGCGTCTTGAAGCGCTGTCTTGAGCGCACGATTGATTGTCTAATTAACCTGAATAAAACCGCGGATGCTGTTTTTATTTGGAGCACTTGATTGCGGTAATATATTTGCACGGCAAAATCTCAACAGCGCGGAAATTTGATGTTATGATTTGCCAAAAACTTAGGAAGCTTAAACGATGAGTGTGTTACCGAATCACTTAAAATATGCCGAAACCCATGAATGGGTATTTATTGATGAAGATGGTCTTGCGGTCGTGGGTATCACGGATTTTGCGCAAGAAGCTTTGGGCGAACTGATGAGCATTACGCCACCGGAGTTGGGTACGGATATTAGTCAAGGCGAAGAGGCTATGTCGGTCGAATCCGTTAAATCCGCTTCGGATATTTTTGCACCGATCAGTGGTGAAATCGTCGCTTATAATGAAGCGCTGGAAGATGAGCCGGAGTTGATTAACGAAGAACCTTATGATGCGGGTTGGTTATTTAAGATTCAGCCGCACGATCTGTCGGAATTAGACAGTCTGATGAGTGACGAAGATTATCAAGCGCAAATCGACGCAGAATAGTTTTTGCACATTTTGAACGCAACTGAAGAAGAGATAGGTGACTGTCTCTTCTTTTTGTTTTTTGCCGCACGGAAAAGAGAAGAAAATGCTAGCCACGTTACGCCTGAAAAAAAATGAAGATCGTCGCATCAAGCAAGGGCACCTTTGGGTGTTTAGTAATGAGGTGGATATCAATGCCACGCCGCTGAAAGATTTTCAGCCCGGTCAACAAGTCATTATCGAAGCCGATAACGGCAAGCCCTTAGGCATGGGTTATGTCAATCCTAACACTTTAATTTGCGCGCGATTATTAAGTCGTTCGGCCAAGTTGGAGTTGAATTTAAAGTTTTTGAAAAAACGCATTCAAGAAGCACAAGCCTTGCGTGAGTTAAGTTTTGATAAGCCATATTATCGGCTGCTTTTTGCTGAAGCGGATGGCTTGCCAGGCCTAGTAATCGACCGTTTTGGCGATGTGTTTTCGGTACAGATTTCGACTGCGGGTATGGAGGTAATTAAAGCCGATATTCTGCAAGTCTTGGAAAACCTTTACCATCCTCAGGCGATTGTTTTAAAAAATAATCTGGCAGCGCGAGAACTCGAAGGTCTACCGCTGTATGAAGAAGTGCTTGGCGAACTGCCCGAAGAACTGATTATCGAAGAGAATGCTACGCAATTTGCGATACCGGTTGAAGCCGGCCAGAAAACCGGATGGTTTTATGATCATCGCCAATCGCGTGCCCGTTTGCAATCGTTGAGTAAGGGCAAGCGCGTGCTGGATGTTTTTAGTTATTTAGGTGGTTGGGGCTTGGCTTGTGCAACCGCTGGTGCGGCAGAGGTGACGTGTGTCGATGCTTCTGAACTTGCGTTGGATGGCGTGGATAAAAATGCGCAACTTAACGGTGTGCAAGATAAGGTGGTTACTATTCAGGGGAATGCGTTTGATGTGTTGAACGCCCTAAAAACCGAAGAACAGAAGTTTGATGTGGTCATTGTTGATCCGCCAGCATTTATTAAACGTAAAAAAGATTTCAAGCAGGGCTTTGAAGCCTATAAACGAATTAACCAGTTGGCGATGCGCGTTTTGGCAAAAGACGGGGTTTTGGTTTCCGCTTCTTGTTCGCATCATTTAACGCGCGATCAACTATTGCAGGCGGTGCAATCCGCTGGACGCCATATCGATCGCCAAGTGCAACTATTTGATCAAGGGCATCAAGCGCCGGATCATCCGGTGCATCCGGCGATTCCAGAAAGTGAATACATTAAAACGCTGTTTTTTAAAGTGGGTCCAAGCTGGTAATCCGCATTGACCGCGCTTAATTTAAACCAACCGTTGGTGCAGTTCTCGCAGCATTCGCCGCTGGATTTACGACAACGGCATTTAGCCAAGCACTGTTTTTGGGAAGAGTATGATCAACTGTTGATTGTTGATGCGCGGCAGATCATTCCATCGTTGGGGGTTTTTGCCCTGCCAAGTTGGGACAAGATGATGCTGGATGCCGAGATGATTGGCGATTATCCCAGTTTTCTCAAGCCCTTTGATTGGCCCAAGGTTCCGGCGTTGCAAGCGTGGTTAAAACAGATTCCGCAATGGGTGCAAGATTCGTGCAAATTATTTCCACAGCAGCAACTTAAACTGCTTCATTATTGCGCTAAATACCCTCAAATCTTTGAGCTGCTTGACCATTCTCCCATGCTCGCTTGGCGTTTGGTTAGCAGCGATTTGCAAGAACCGGAGATTGTTGCACTGCTTAGCGGAAAACGCCAAGAATTAGTTGGCCAATTGGGCTGGCCTGGCAAAGCAGAAACAGTCAAATTATTGCGTAATTTACGGTTACGCTTTGTCAATCAGCAGATTGCCGAGCAGATTGAGGTCTGTATTCTTGACCCGAAACGCCTTGATGGACTCCAAGCTTTACCTCGGATTAATTCTATGGCATTGTCGTTGGCGGCTGGTTTTCCGGAGTTGATTGGCAGTCGTTTGCACCAATCTTTGGCGCAATTGCCTTGTCGGCCGATGCAGTGTCAATCGATGATTGCACTGTTAGCCGATGTGTTGCAGTTAAGTGAGCTCTTAACCCATAGTGGATGGATTGCGCAGGTTGCACAGTGCCGCTATCTTTCAGAAGTCGATGCGATTTATCAGCAAGCTTTGCAGAGCAGTTTGCCAATCGATTTGACGCTCAACGTAGACTTTCTTCACTCGGTTGCCACGCCTCTGGAGAATGACGCTCAGAGGCAACAATTGAGTTTGGCAGTGCAGCATCCGTGGCATTTGATTGCGGCAACCTTAACTCCAGAGCAGCGCATTGTGGCATGGCAAGAAATCGACGAGCATGGCGAAAAGCAAGTGTGGAGCGCTTTAGTCGCACTACCGCAAGCCGCAGATGATGCAACGCCACAGGTGTTGAAAATTCGCGGCAAAGAAAATCAACTTGCACAGGCTAAGCAGCTGAGTGATTTGCATCTCTGGCTGTTGCAAACATCGAAGGCTGAATGACACGCATCGCAATCCTTAAAAGCAAAAAAGCCCGAAGTTTATTCGGGCTTTTTTGCAATATCGGTGGTTTTATTCGGTGATAACGCTTTCTAAACCGATGAGATCGTCATAGGTTTCGCGGCGGCGAATAAGGTGTGCTTCGGCGCCATCGACCATGATTTCGGCGGCACGTGGGCGGGTGTTGTAGTTGGAAGCCATTGTAAAACCGTATGCGCCTGCCGACTTCACAGCCAAGAGGTCACCGGCTTTTAGGTTCAGATTGCGTCCCTTGCCGAGGAAATCGCCCGTTTCGCACACAGGGCCAACTAAATCCCATTGTGCATCGCTGCCATCGGTGCGCGGTGTGACGGCGATGATGTCCATAAACGATTGATACAGTGCCGGACGGATTAGGTCGTTCATCGCCGCATCAATAATCGCAAAATTTTTATGTGCAGTGGGTTTTAAAAACTCAACTTGGGTTAATAGCACTCCGGCATTACCGGCAATTGCACGTCCAGGTTCAATAATGACTTCGATCTGCGTATCGTTTAATTTCGCCAGAAGTGCGGCAATATATTCATTGATTGCGGGAGGGGTTTCATCGGTGTATTGAATCCCTAAGCCGCCACCTAAATCTAAGTGGTGGAGTTCTATGCCTTGTTGGGTGAGCTGAGCTTTAAGCGCTAAGACACGCTCTAATGCATCGACAAACGGTTTGATTTCGGTGAGTTGCGAGCCAATGTGACAGTCGATACCGATCGGTTGAATATGCGAGTGTTGCGCGGCGAGCTGATAGAGTTCTGGTGCGGTATTGATATCCACGCCGAATTTGTTGTCTTTTAAGCCCGTTGAAATATAAGGATGGGTTTTGGCATCCACATCCGGATTGACGCGAATCGAAATCGGCGCGATTTTATTTAACTGTTGCGCGACTTCTTGAATACGCTCCAGTTCGGCGTGCGATTCAATATTAAAACAGCGAATCCCCACTTCCAGCGCGCGTTTTATTTCTGCAGGTTGTTTGGCAACACCGGAAAAGACCACTTTTTTTGGATCGCCACCAGCACGTAATACGCGTTCCAACTCGCCTTGTGAAACGATGTCAAAACCAGCGCCAATTTTTGCTAATACATTGAGTACCGCAATGTTCGAGTTGGTTTTTACCGCATAACAAACCAGATGTGGTTGCGCGCCAAAGGCTTGATCGAATGCTTGCCAGCGTTCTTCTAGCGCGGCACGCGAATACACATACAGTGGGGTTCCGTAAGTTTTGGCTAAGTGTTGGAGGTCAACGGCTTCGGCCATTAAGGTGCCGTTTTGGTAGCTAAATGGATTCATAAACTTGATTGCAGTCCTAAAAATTGTCTAGTGTTACGGGGCGCTGGTTGTTGTGCTGATCGGCAAAGCCAGCCAGTGTTGGCTGTTTATCCGGCAAGGTCAAATCACTTTTTTTGCCGCAGCCGCTTAACAGTGTGCTGAGCAATAGGCCGCTAAGAACATAACCGATTGCTTTTGAGCATTTGTTTGTTGCGTTGCGCATAGTGCCGCCTAAGAAAAGGATTCATAAAAAAAATTGCGCTTATTTTACCAGAGCGCAAGCGAATCAACAGAGATACCTTGGTAATATTCGGTGAAATTGGTAAAGTGATGTCAGATGAAAAAAGAGTGAGGATTCGTGGTGTTTTCAACGCTTAAGCAAGAGAAACCGGTACTGATAGAAGCGCCTGGAAAAGCGCAAAAAGTGGTTATTTGGCTCCACGGTTTGGGCGCAGATGGGCATGATTTTGAAGAAATTGTGCCACATTTGAGTTTACCGGAACAGCATGGTATTCGGTTTATTTTCCCACATGCGCCGATTAGTCCGGTGACCATTAACGGTGGAATGCAAATGCATTCCTGGTATGACATCCGCAGCGAGAATCTGTTGGAGGATGTTGATGCTGCTGGGGTTCGAGTTAGCTGTTATCGGGTGTTTGAATTAATCGAAAACCAAATTAAAGAGGGCATTACCGCGTCTAATATTTATTTGGCGGGCTTTTCTCAAGGCGGCTTGGTGGCGCTGAATGCAGCGCTGAGCGGACAATATAGTTTAGGTGGCGTTATTGCGTTATCCACGTATTGTCCGATGGCGGAGCAGTTTTATTTGCATCGTGATATGCCGATTTTAATGTTGCATGGTGAGCAGGACCCTGTGGTGCCAATCCACATTGCAGAGGCTTCTCGCGATGCCATTCAAAAAGGGGGCTATCAAGTAGAGTGGCACAGCTTTGATATGCAGCACCAAGTTTGTGCAGAGGAGTTGGTGCAAATTGGCGAATGGTTGCAGGCGCGCACATGAACCAAGAAGATGCGTTTGCGCAGTGCCAGCAATTTTGGCAAGGGCGGCGTGGTATTGTGCTGAGTACGCAAAATCAAGAGGGTGTTTTACTTAGCAGCCACGCGCCTTTTGTGTATGACGAAGCGGGTCGATTGGCCGTGTTTGTCAGTGCGTTAGCGGCACATACGCAGAATTTACATGAGGCGTGTAAAACGGCGACCCCGATGGGCGGTTTATTGTTGCAGGATGAGCAAGACTGCACCCAAATTTTTGCGCGTGAGCGTTTGAGTTTAGTGCTGCTGCCGCGTGAGGTTTCGCGCGATAGTGCAGAATTTATCGCTTGGATGAGTCGCTTTGAGAGACGTTTTGGCGACATTATTGCTACTTTGCAAACCTTGCCGGATTTTGTGCTGTTTGAATTGCAGGTACAAAAAGCGGTGTATGTGCGCGGTTTTGCGCAAGCTTATGAATTTGTCGGCGGTTTGAACGTTCAACCGCAGTGGCAAAAACCGAGATAGGAAGGGTTGTATGGCTAATTCGCGCCGTTTTTTTCGTTTTGATGTCATGCTCAAAGTCTACTTACAGCGCCAAGGTACGGAGCTCAAACTGACTGAACAGGTGCTAAAAAGCCCGCAGCGTGTGCAGCTTCAACAACAGGTACGTTCGTTGGATTCGATGATTGGTCAGCTTTTAGAGGATATGTCAAATCGGGGGTCGAAAGTGTATCTGCTGTTTTTTAGCATCAATCAGCGACTGAACTACTTTGACTGGCTATTGAACGAGCTTTTAGAGCAGCGTAACCCAGCACAGCATCCGGAATTTAAATTTCGCAGTCGTGATGATTTGAAGCACAAGTCACCGGAGGTTAAGAAGGAATCCCCGACAAGTTTATTGGTGGCCGGTATTTATGGCGAAATCGACAGCGCGCTGAAGTCCTTAAAGGGGGCGATCGAGCACGTTTTAGACGATCGGTTATTTGTTTTTTCGCAACCGATAAAAAAACCGTTTGATAGTTTACTGTATGTGAAAAATTTGGAATCCTTAGTGCTGCGTGAGGTTCCGGCGGCAGTAATGTTGGATAAACTTTGCCGAAAATACAATCTTCTTAACCAGTTGTACAATTTCTTAAAGCAGGCTTATGCGCCGATTTCTTCGGCACAAGGTTGGCCTAAGATGGAGATTAATCTGAGTGCCGGCGGAGTTGCTTTTTTAAGTGCAGAAAAGTTTTCAGTACTTGAAACGGTGGATGTTTTTATGGAACTGAACGAGATTGTGTTGACTCGCGGTAAAGTCCTCTATTCACGCCAAGAAAACAGCCGACAAGCAGTTGAAACACACACAACCTTATACCGCACGGCGATTGAGTTTCAGATGCCGTCCGGTAGTGCACAACAACAAATTCAAGCTTTTTTACAGCATGAAGAAGTACGTCAAGCGCTAGAAAAAGTGCCTGCGGTTACGGTTTGGGCATTTTAAGCAAGGCCGTTTTATCAAACCGTTGCACCTGTATTGGCACGCTTAAGGGTCTGATTTTGTGTTCTAACCATTGATAATAGCCTTGCTGACCTTGGCAAGCCGCTCCGCAACCGCCACTGTGACAGCTTGTGGCGGAAAAATTCTGCAGTATTTGAATATGTCCTTGCTGAATTAAGGGCGCTAATAGCCCTTCGGCGGCATCCGTGCTTAAATCAAAACGGCGGCAAATGTCCTGCAAACTGACCCTTTCGCGCTGGCGAATATAGCGTTTAAGTTCTAAAAGAATCACGTTTGACTCCTTTCATGACGCGCTTCTCGCGATATTTATTTCCTAAATATTTTAAGCTAAACCAGAGCATCGTAAACAAGCTGGCAAACGTTGCTAGCCAAGCGGCTGAGCTTGCCGGATGTTGCTGAAAAGTGGCCAGTTGGTAGAAACTGACGGCCACTGCATAGCCGAGAAACAGGCTCCATGCGCCACTGGTGATTGCCCAGCGCCAGCCGAGCTCTTGTTTAATCGCGCCAAAGGTTGCAACACATGGAAAATACAGTAGCACTAACAGCAGATAGGCATAAGCGCCGATAGCGCCATCAAAAGCACTGACCATTTTATCCAGCGTGGATAGGCTAAAGCCTTGTTCGGCTGCAATCGCTTGTTTGTCAGAAATCGATTCAATCGATTGCAGACCGAGTGGGTCGGAAATATCGCTAAAAATCCCTCCCAAATTATCTGGTACGGTGTTCCAAGCTTGCAGTAAAGCACTGCCTAAGGCGAAGTCCGCGTTTGCGGATAAATCGACATTTTGCTGTTGATAGAGCGCGTCCAAAGAGCCGACCACCACTTCTTTGGCTAAAAGGCCGGTAAACAGACCGACTGTTGCCGGCCAGTTTTCTTCGGAAATTCCAAGCGGGGCGACAATTGGAGTTGCGGACTTGGCGATGCTACTTAACACAGAGGTTTCTTGATTTTCATGTCCAAAACTGCCGTTGGTGCCTAAACTGTTGAGGATATTGAGAATCAGTACCACGATAACAATCACTTTACCGGCATCGAAAATAAAGCTTTTTAAGCGGTTTCGTGTGTTGAGTAGGACATTCAAAACGGTTGGTTTGTGATAAATCGGCAGCTCCATCAGCAAAGGGGGAGCTTCGCCGCCGATCAGTGTTTTTTTGAGAACCCAAGCGGTAAGAATCGCGGCCAGTATGCCGATAAAATAGAGCGAAAATACCAGCAGCGCCGCATTGTCTTCAAAGAAAGCGGTGGCAAACATCACATAGACGGTGAGACGTGCGCTACAGCTCATAAATGGCGTCATCATCACGGTTTTAATCCGATCTTGCTGCGCCGGTAGCGTACGGCTGGCCATCACGGCTGGAATATTGCAGCCAAAACCGATGACTAAGGGCACAAATGCTTGACCGGATAAACCCAGTCGGCGCATAAAGCTGTCCATGATTAAGGCCGCGCGCTGCATGTAGCCGGTGTCTTCCAGTATGGAAAGTAATAAATACAGTGCGCCGATAACCGGAATAAAGGTGGCGACGACTTGAATACCCCCTCCAATGCCGTTGGCGAGCAAAATAATGAGCCACTCTGGTAAGCCGATGTTGTGCATGAGTTGGGCGCTACCATCCACAAATAGCGCTTGCGCACCTAAGTCGAAGAAGTCGATAAAAACATTGCCCACCGCAATCGACAAAGCAAACAGCAGATACATTACGCCAAAAAAGATAGGCAGTCCCCAGAGCGGATGCAATGCCCATTTATCAATCGCATCCGTGGTATTACGGGTGAATTGGTCTGTGTGTATTTGGCTGGCGTGCGCCGCATCATGCGCAAACTGGAAATATAAATCGGCGGCGATGAGCGCGAGGTCTTCCTGATAATGTTCTTCTAGGCGCTGTTTTTCGGCGGTACAGAAACTTTGTAATCCCAGTTCGGCTGTGTGAGGGTGAATTAATAGTTGTAGCGTTTTCCAGCAGGATTCGCGTACCGGCTGGGCGTGCTCTTTTTGCAAATCGCGTACCGCGTGGACGGCATTATGTAAGGCTTCTGGTAAGTCGAAATGCAGATCTACTTTATGGTTAAGCAGTTGTGGTAGTTGCTGTTTGAGTTGTTCAATGCCTTTATTGTGATAGGCGGAAACCGGAATCACTGGGCAGTGTAATTGTTCCGCTAGTTTGTCGACATCGATGTGTAAATTGCGTTCTTTCAGCAGATCCATACGATTGAGTACAACCACGACCGGTAAGCCCATATGCAACAGTTGTGCGGTGAGAAACAGTTGGCGCTCTAAGCTTGTGGCGTCAACCACGTTAATGATTAAATCCGCTGGTTGACACTGCAAAAAGTTACAGGCCACTTTCTCATCTAAACCGCACTGCTCGGAGAGTTCAAGGCTGTATACCCCCGGCAAATCAATAAGATGATAGTTCTGTTTATTGAGTTTGAAATAGCCGGATTTCTGTTCGACAGTTACTCCTGGCCAGTTGCCGGTGGTTTGTTGTGCGCCGGTTAAGCGGTTGAATAAGGTGGTTTTGCCGCAGTTAGGGCTACCAAGCAAAGCAATTTGTGTATTGTGTTGCAAGGCGTGGGTGCTTTTGTCACGCGGGTTACGGGCTACTACAGTCATGCAAGACGTTCCACGCTAATCAGTTCGGCGATGTCTTTATCCAGAGCAAAGCGGCTGCCATCTACGGTAACGACTAAGTTGTTTCCACGGCTCATAATGAGTTCGACCACACTGTTGGTGTGAAATCCTAAATTGACAAGGCGCATCTTCATATTCACGTCGCCATCAAGATGAGTGATTTGGGCTATTTGCCCATTTTGGCACTGCGCTAACCGCATAATTGGTTTCTCTAATGTTAAGGCAGTTTGGCTTGCTGTCGGCGATTTGTTCGCGATTAAATAAGCTAAACCAAAAACTGAAATTAAATGATAATAATTATTATTAGCGTATCTTAACAAAATCATTATTTGAGTCAAACGCGGCAATGGCTATGACGCACAGAAATTATTTATTGCTTATATTAGTCAGGGTTTATGAGTGAGCTTCATGGGCACGAAACATTAGAGAGACATAAAACAAGTCTAAATAGGGACTTGTTTTATGCTTCCTCGGTGGGGTGGTGAAATATCACAAGGTATTTGCGAGGTTGGTATGCTGATATTGCCAGAACCCGTTTGTCGTTTGGCTATATCGGTGCAAGGGTTTTATTTTTTACGAATTTGGTAAAGCGCGACTTCGCCAAGAAGGTTTGGGGCAAGACGCATACCGAGTGAGGTTTGATGTTCGCGATTGACCACCGTTCGCGCCACCACTTTAATGTGGCGTTCTTCACAAAGATTTTCAAAATCTTTGAAGGTACACATGTGAATATTAGGCGTGTCGAACCAGTGGTAAGGCAGCACTTCTGTTTCTGGCATTTTGCCACCAAACATCAGCTGTTTACGGTTACGCCAGTAGCCGAAGTTTGGAAAGGTAACAATGCAGTTTTTGCCGACATTAAGCATCTGTTCGAGCAGCTTGTCAGGACGGCTAACCACTTGCAGCGCTTGCGTCATAATCACATAGTCAAATGAATCTTCATCAAAATAGTAGCTAAGGTCGTAGCTGTTTAAGTCACTTTGAATTACGTTTAAACCATTTTTAACGGCTTGAATGGTTTTTTGTGCATCCAGCTCCATGCCGTAACCATTCACCTGATGATGCTTAATAAGGTGTTGCAATAGTAATCCGTCACCGCAACCCAAGTCTAAGACACGGCTTTTGGGGGCGATTAGGTCAGCAATCAGTTTAAATTCAGTTGAGATGGCGGTACTCATGCGGCTACCTCTGCGGTTTTAATGTCGTCAAGAACGCGCTGCATGTAGTTTGCAAAAATGCCCTCATAGTGCGCGTTAGGCAATAAGAAGGCGTCGTGTCCGTGTTCGGAGGTGATTTCTGCATAACTGACATCGGCATCGTTATCCAAAAGTGCTTTAACGATTTCGTGCGAGCGCTGTGGTGAAAAGCGCCAATCGGAAGTGAAAGAGACCACTAAGAATTTGGCTTTAGCGTTTGCCAATGCTTTGCTTAAATCGTGCCCATAGTCGGCGGCGGGGTCAAAGTAGTCCAGCGCTTTGGTCATTAACAGATAGGTGTTGGCGTCAAAATTCATTTTAGTGGCGAATTTTTCACCTTGATAACGCAAATAACTTTCTACCTGAAATTCAACATCGAAATTGTATTGCAGCTTATCTTCACGAAGTTCGCGTCCAAATTTACTGCCCATCATGTCATCCGACAGATAGGTTAAGTGGCCGAGCATTCGCGCCAGCGCCAAGCCGCTTTTGGGAACCGTATTGTGTTCTAAGAAACGCCCTTCGTGAAACTCGGGGTCGGACATAATCGCCCGTCTAGCGACTTCGTTAAAAGCGATATTTTGTGCAGACAGTTTGGGTGCGGCGGCAATTACCACAGCATGGCGTAACCTGTTTGGATAGTCTATCGCCCATTGCATCACTTGCATGCCGCCCATCGAGCCGCCGACTAAGGCTGCCCATTGGTCAATTTCGAGGTGTTTTCGTAAT
This sequence comes from Thiosulfatimonas sediminis, assembly GCF_011398355.1. Taxonomy (GTDB): domain Bacteria; phylum Pseudomonadota; class Gammaproteobacteria; order Thiomicrospirales; family Thiomicrospiraceae; genus Thiomicrorhabdus; species Thiomicrorhabdus sediminis_A. Next base: position 2,325,642 of record NZ_AP021889.1, on the reverse strand, counting down.
TCATTTTGACTGGCTACCCAATCTTTACAGGTGATGATTGGGAAATCCGCCCCGTACACTTTACCCGTTTGCGGATTAATTGTGGTTGGGCCTGTGCTCCCACGGCAACCGCCGAGATTGTTGGAACAGACCACAAAAAACTGATCGGTGTCAATCACTTTGCCTGGGCCGATGTAGCCATCCCACCAGCCTGTTTTGCCATCGGCATCGATGCCGGCAACGTGGTGGTCGCCGCTGAGCGCATGGCAGACTAAAATCGCATTCGATTTATCGGCATTAAGTTGCCCATAGGTTTCGTATACCAGTTGGTATTCGTTTAACACTGAGCCGCTAATCAATTGTAGCGGCGTGCTTGCGTTGAACGTTTGTGGAACGGTGGGGTTGCTGATACTCATCCGGGCATTCCTATCATAGATTGTGCAATTGACGCAATCGAACCAACAATCACAATCTGAACCAATTTAATTGCGACGATCGCCACAATAGGTGACAAATCAAAGCCCCCCATAGGTGGTAAAAGGCGGCGGAATGGCTCTAAAATCGGTTGCGTCATCTGGATGAAAATGGCGGTATTTGGATTATATTGCGGTGAGACCCAGCTTAAAATCACTTGAATGATAATAAGCCAAAACAGCATATCCAATAGCTGATTAAGGACTTCGCTGATGGCAGCAAGGGAAACAAATGCTGGGCTAAAATCACGGCCGGTTAAAAAACCGACAAGCAATACAAAAAGTGCTTGGATGATTGTTGCGGTGATAATCGCAGCCCAGTCCCATCGGCCTTTAATCGGCAATATTTTATTGAGTGGAGCGCACAGCGGATTCGTCACTTTGGCGATAAACGTCACGACAGGATGATGCCAGTCGGCATAGGTCGCGCGCATTAAAAAACGCAGCATCAGCGCAAAAATGACTAATCCGACGGCAAATTGCAGTAAAAACAGGCCGCCCTGTCCTAAGGGTGAACTCATTTCCATTTATGCTTCTCCTCCAAGCTCATCAGCCAGCTGTTGCGCACGCTTGTGTGCTGCTTGCATTGCCCCAGCTACGTTACCGCGTAAGTTGTGTGCTTCGAAATATTCGATAGCGCTTTGCGTGGTGCCGTTTGGTGAGGTCACATTAGCGCGTAATTGCGCACAACTTTGCTGCGATTCCATCACCATCTTTGCAGCTCCCAAGGCCGTCTGCATGGTTAACAGATGTGCGGATTTGGCATCTAGCCCTAAATCTTGTGCTGCTTGCTCCATCGCTTCCATAAATAAAAAATAATACGCCGGTCCGCTGCCAGATAGCGCGGTAACCGTATCCAATTGGTCTTCTTGCGCTACCCAAAGCGCCAAACCGGTTGCGCGCATAATATGCTCCGCTTGGCTACGCTGTTCGGTGCTGACTTGGGTATTGGCAAATAATCCGGTGGCCCCAGTTTGAATGAGTGCCGGAGTATTGGGCATGGTGCGTACAATCGGCAGTTCACCGCCCAACCAACGTTCGATATCGACCGTGCGAATCCCTGCCGCAACGGAAATAATTAATGGCGAGCTGGCTTGAACTGTATCGTGAATTTCTGCACAGACCTGACGCAAAATCTGCGGCTTGACCGCCAAAACGACAATGTCAGCGTGCATCAAGGCCTCGCCATTGTCGGCATAGGTTTGAATGGCGAATTGACTGGTTAGGTTCGCGCGCTGCTCAGGGTTTGGATCCGTAGCAAGAATGTTTTGGGTCTCGTAACCGCTGGCAAGCAGTCCGCCGATTAGGCTCTTCGCCATGTTTCCGGCGCCGATAAAACAGATTTTTGCGTTCATAGCTCTCGGTCTTTGTACTTGTTTAAAGGCCTGCTATTATAAGACAAATTGTGCGCAAAATTACAGCCGAAAGCGGTGTCCCGAAAAAACATTCAAGTTGTCCGTTTTATTGCCGTTAACCCTATTTGATCAGTCAGTTTTCGAGGTACTGTTATGTCTACTCCCATCGCTCAAGCATTAACCGCTAATGGCCTGTTAAATCGCTATCTCAATTCGAATCAGGATAAAGTGGCAGAAAATCCAGCAGCCCAGATAAACCGCATGCCCAGTGCCGAAAATCCAGCTAAGTCAGTGGGGGATGTCGCTTATACACCATCGGCATCCAGAATGGGGGCGATGTTTCAAGCCGAACAGGCTTTTGCGTACAGCGAAAGCATGAATTTGCAGCTGACAACGCGTGAAGGTGACACGGTTTCGGTTGATTTCCGTCAACTGTATGCGCAATACCAATCGTACAAGGCGATGCAATACGCTGAGCAAGGTGGTGAAACGCCTCAAGGTTATGCTGTTTATCAGTCGCAAGAAGCGATGCAGATGGCTGCGTTTGAACAGCGTTTTGCGATGAGCATTGAAGGGGATTTAAATGATAACGAATTGGGTGCAATTTTTGATGTGTTCGAGCAAGTCGATCAGATTGCTAATCAATTTTATGGCGGTAACTTAGAGCAAGCGCTGCAAAGCGCGGTCGAGATGAAAGTGGACTTTGGTCAGTTACAGAATGTCAGTTTAAATCTAACTCAATCGGCCAGTTTAGTGAGTCGCCAACAGCAGGCGGGTTTGGCCGAATATGGAGCGAATCGCGGTCAAGCAGAAGAGCAAAGCGATATGGGTGCGGTCGAACAGCTACCGGAATATTATCAAAAATGGCAGCAAGCGTTGGATGCATTAAGCCAATGGTTTGACGATTCACAAAGCATCTGGGATGACTTGACGGGTAAGGTCGCGGCGCAGCGTTTTCCTGAGCAAGATTCAGAAAACGGCTGGTTAGCGCGGGTTAAAGCGTTTCATCAGCAGTTTGCGGAGTTTGCTAATCCAGCTGTCTCTGCGCAGACTGACGTAAATCCTCAAGCAGAGGAAGGCTTAGAGCCGAGTAAGGCTTAATAACCAAATTGCCCTTACAAGCCTCGCCAGTAAGAGCTTTGAAGAGTTTCACTGGACTGTGTTGCCTGTTTTGATTAGGTTTAGGCATGGCTGCAAACAGCCGCCTTATTCCGCTAAACGATTCTATGCTTGAGGTGATTTGGACTTGTTCTGTGCCTTCTTCAATTCATCTAATCGGCTTTTTGTATTTTAGACGCCAGCTTCAGTGAATTTTTGGCTGTGTAGTCGCGTGCACCGAATAGATCTGTGCCGATGCGTACCCAGGTGGCACCTTCAAAAATGGCGGCTTCCAAGTCACTGGACATTCCCATCGAGAGTTGATCAAGCTGCGCCTGCGGGAATTGTTGTTGCAAATCGCTGAGCAGTTGATGTATTTCTGCAAAGACCGATCTTTGTTCACTTAATTGCTCGCGCGCTTGTGGAATGGTCATTAGACCGCGCAATTGAATATTCGGCAATGGCAGAATCTCGGCCACTGTCGCTGCCAGCTGCTCGGGAAAAAATCCTGATTTGCTCTCTTCTCGGTCAATATTGACGGCCAATAAAATATTTAACGGGGCGAGATGCGCTGGCCGTTGCTCGCTTAAGCGTTGCGCGATTTTTAAACGATCAACGCTGTGTACCCAAGTAAAGTGTTCGGCTACCGGACGAGTTTTATTGGATTGAATTGGGCCGATAAAGTGCCACACTAATTCCGGCAAGGCCGAGATTTTATCGAGCGCTTCTTGCAAATAGTTTTCACCAAAGTGCACTTGGCCGGTTTGTGCTAATGCGATGATATCCGTCACCGGTTTGGTTTTGCTGACCGCTAATAAGTTCACGTCGTTTAGGTCGCGCTGAGCTTGCAGACAGGCGTTATGGATGCGTTGTGTGACGTCATGCCAATTGTGTAGAAGTTGTTCGCTGCGTTCCATCTGGATGTTAATCCTTTGTGTAGCCGTTTGAAAACGGAAGTTTCATTCTCTCGTTAAGGCGTTATCCACGCTTTACTCGTCATAAAATAAAAGGTCTATTTATTGTAGCCGATAGGCGGTAGATTAAGTTTTCCTTAATTATGCTCAATTTTTTTGATGTAAACAGAGCAGTCAATATCCTGTTACCTATAATTCTTGTATATGAAATTTGACTGAGGTGATTATGTGAAAAAAGTGATTTCCAGCGAAAATAATTATCCTTACACCGAAAAAATGCCGCGCGATGAATATGAGCAAGAGAAGCGCTTGTTGCAAATCGAACTATTGAAACTACAGCGTTGGGTAAAAGAGCATGATGAGCGTCTTGTCATGTTGTTTGAAGGGCGTGATGCCGCCGGCAAGGGTGGCACCATTAAGCGCGTGATGGAGCATTTGAATCCACGCGGTGCGCGAGTGGTGGCGTTGGATAAACCGAACGAGAAAGAGAAAGGTCAGTGGTATTTTCAGCGCTATATTGAGCAGTTGCCGACCAGTGGGGAAATCGTTTTGTTTGACCGTTCTTGGTATAACCGTGCCGGAGTTGAACGAGTGATGGGGTTTTGTTCGCCACCGCAATACAATCAGTTTATGCATCAAGCACCAGAATTTGAAAGGATGCTGGTGAATGAAGGGGTGCGTTTAATGAAGTTTTGGTTTTCCGTCGGTCGTAAGGAGCAGCTACGGCGTTTTAATGCACGTAAAAGCGACCCATTGAAGCAATGGAAGTTAAGTCCGATGGATTTGGCGTCTCTTGACCGCTGGGAAGAGTACACCAAGGCGAAAGAAGATATGTTTTTTTACACTAATACGCATCACGCTCCGTGGACGGTGGTCAAGTCAAATGATAAAAAGCGTGCTCGATTAGAGGCGATGCGATTTATTTTGAGCCAGATTCCGTATGACGGTAAAGATAATAGCGTCGTGGGTCAAGCAGATCCACTGATTGTCAGCAGCGGTGAAGCGATTTTTGCGGATGCCTGACAGCGTCAAAAGGAGGCAGCGATGAACATTTCACAACACGCTTATGAGGTCGTTAAGGGGTTTCGCACGAGTCTTCGTGATGATCAGCAACAGGTGTTGCAGGAAGAGGACTATGAAAGCTTACAGATTTTAGTCGAGGCGGCTATCTCTGAGCACGCCTCGAGAGTGCTGCATAGTAATGCCAAACAGTTGGAGGCCTTGGCTAAACAGACCCGTGCTTTGGCAGCAAGTATTGAACAAGATGAAAAATAAATTTAAATTCTCAGAGTCTCGCCTGAATTGGCGTTCTTAGGTTTTTTCTAGGTAGGGGATACAAGCAGTACTAGTAAAAATAGTTTTACTTTCTGGATTAAAGTCGTATACTGTACGTAAAAATACGTGTTATTAGTTTTTTCTGATATCATGTATGCCAATTTGGTATTCACCCTTTTTTCTGGGAGAGCGTCATGAGAATCACAAAGGAGAAGTGTCGAAAAGAAGGAGTCTTTTTGTTGGTAACTGCTGTAGCGGGAGCCGTTTTATGGTCATGGATGATTTTAAATCAGGGGTTGAGTTTGCTGTATTCGTATCAGACAGACCCCGGGTACCTCTTGCAGATTGTTGCATTCGGTATCAGTAGTTTTTTGTTTTTAATGGTATTGTGGTTATTTTTTGTGGTCGGTATACGTTTGATTCGTGCCAAAAATCTATAAAAATTTACGATTCCCTATTCAGTTCTAAGTGCGTCTAGGCACAATCACAGGCCAAGAGTCTTGCTACAGTTACAAGGCTGTGATTTCAAATTTTAAGGTATTTGCTGAGGACTCCAGCTCGCGGACAAGACGAGTGCAGTGTTCTGATGTCGCCTCACTCGCGCTGAGCACCAGCTGCCATGATTCAGATGTGTCTGAATCATGGCGATGAATTGAACACATCGCAGAGAGCCAGCTTTCCAGCATTTCACTTAATGTCATTTGCGCACAACCGGCGACAAACTGTTCGCTACTTAAGCGGTTGGCAATTTTCCAGTCTTCGAGTAAAGTGCAGGCACCAATCGCTTCTGCAGGGGTGGTTTCGACCATAAAACGTGCAGGTTTGACAGCGAAAGGAAACGTCTGTGTGGCGTGCAATAAAGCTAAATTACGTTGTGTCCTCTTGGCGAACGAATTTTGCTGGCGGAGTTTGGCCAGCGCAAAAAGGGGCGCCATTGCGAGGTTTTCACCAAGCAAAAGCAGATTGTCCGCGGTCACAGGTAAGACGATGTTCCGCCATTTCAGTGTAAATGTTGATGTGCAAATCGGGTTTTGCTGGGCACAGAGGAATTGCAGTTGCCAAATCCCTAACGCGGTGGAGTGTGCGGCAAATAAATCTAGCTTGCGGTGTTCTGAGAAATATTCGGCGCCAATCATGTCGTTCGCCGTTTTGCATTCATCAGTGGGATCAAGCAATTTGAGCGTGAAGCTCAGTAGCCAAAAGCCGTTAGCTTGAGCTTGCCACTGAGTCTTGTCGATGCTGAACGAGGGTGTCATTAAACGCAATTGTTTTTGTAAACAGGCATTCCTTGGAAGAAGGTTTGCTCTACCTGTCCGATAAACTCCCATCCGAGGAAGGGCGAATTTTTCCCTTCACTCACAATGTTGTCTTCGCTGAGTGTCCAAATGCCTTCCGGGTCGATAATGACTAGGTCTGCTGGACGATTAATCTGTAAAGCCCCTGTTGGGATTTGTAAGATTTCTGCCGGCGTTTGGGTGACAGCACGCAGCGCGGTATAGAGTTCCAGTTGCCCTTCTTGCACCAGTTTAAGCACCAATGGCAGGAGTGTTTCTAAACCGATGATGCCGGGCTTGCTTTCGCCAAACGGTAGCAGCTTATCATCGCGGTGCAGAGGCGTATGGTCACTGACAATGGCATCAATCACGCCGCTACGGACACCGGCAAGCAGTGCATCGCGGTCTTGCAAACTGCGCAGTGGCGGCGAAACATGAAACAGGCTGTTAAAACCGAGTAAATCCATTTCTGACAGCAGCAGCTGGTGGATAGCGACATCACAGGTCACGGGTAAACCGCGTTTTTTTGCATCGGCAATCATCTCGACAGAGCGTGCGCAGGAGAGTTGTGAGAAGTGTGCGCGAATACCGGATTCTTCGACTAAGATTAAATCACGTGCCAAGGCGGTTGTTTCCGCCGAGTGTGGTATTGCTGGCAAACCTAAACGCGAGGCCACTGGACCATCATGCGCAACCCCGTTGTTTTTTAAATCGTTGTCTTCACAACGCAGCATGACAACCGTATCTAAAGAGGTGGTGTATTCCAAAGCATTTTTTAAGGTCAAGGCGCTTTGCACTGGTTTATTGGCTTGGCTTAGGGCGACACAACCGCCTTCGATAAGCGAGTAGATGCCGCTCAGCAGCTTGCCTTCCAAGCCTTGAGTGAGTGCGCCAATCGGCATGACATAAGCGGTTGCTGCTTGACGCGCACGGCGTTGAATCAGCTCGGTAACTGCCTGGGTGTCATTGACTGGATTGGTGTCCGGCGGGCAGCAGATGGTAGTGATACCGCCGGCAACGGCAGCGCGGGTTTCGCTGGCAATCGAACCGGCATAGATACTGCCTGGTTCGCCCAAACGCGCTTGTAAATCGACTAACCCAGGAATAACCCATTTATTGGTGGCATCAATTTCTTGGTCGGCGATAAAACCGGAGGGTGCTTGTTTTCCGATATGAGTAATCCGGCCACGGGCTAAATAGAGATTCGTAACGTCATCCAAATCTTGGCTTGGGTCGATAACTCGGGCATTAAGAATCGCAAATCTCATTGGGCGTTCTCCATCTCTACCTCAGATAGGGCGGCTTGTTCTTGTTCCGCTTGGTATTGTGTCAGTTGTGCCGCGTTGCTCATAATGACCGACATAACCGCCATACGCACCGCGATACCGTAGGTAACTTGTTCTAAAATGACCGATTGTGGGCCATCGGCCACGGCAGAATCGATTTCTACGCCACGATTGATTGGCCCAGGGTGCATAACAATCGCGCCGGGTTTGGCTAGAGCGAGGCGTTTTTCAGTTAAACCATAGCGTTTAAAGAACTCTTTTTCGCTGGGAATCAATGCCGATTTCATGCGTTCATTTTGTAGGCGCACCATAATCACCACATCGACATCTTTCAGACCTTCTTCAATATCGTGATAGACGTGCACACCGAGCACTTCAGGGTGTTCAGGCAGTAAGGTTTTTGGGCCAATAACGCGAATTTCGCGGGCCTCCAAAATACTCAAGGCTTGAATTTGCGAACGCACCACGCGGGAATGCAAAATGTCGCCAACAATGGCGACTTTTAAATCGAAAATATCGCCTTTCTTTTTGCGGATGGTAAACATATCCAACAGCGCTTGAGTGGGATGCGCGTGTTGGCCATCGCCGGCATTGAGAACGTGTACCCCCGGCGCAACGTGTTGCGCAAAAAAATGCGCGGCGCCGCTTTCGGCATGGCGAATCACGAACATATCCGCCTGCATGGCCTGTAAATTCCATAGCGTATCAAGCAAAGATTCGCCTTTTTTGGCCGCAGAGGTTTGAATATCCAAGCTCTCGATGTCGGCAGACAGCCGTTTTTCGGCAATCTCAAAGGTGGTGCGCGTGCGTGTGCTCGGCTCAAAAAAAAGGTTCATAATGCTTTTGCCGCGCAGCAATGGAACCTTTTTAATTTTATTGGTGTTTGGGTCGATAAATGACTCGGCAGTGTCCAGAATTTCGGTTAGGTGGTGCTGTTTTAACCCCTCCAAAGTGAGCAGGTGTTTTAGCTTGCCTAGTTCGTTGAGTTGCGGATTGGGGGCGGTTAAACGGGCTTTCATACAGTTACCTCAACTGGCTCGGAAATAATGATTTTAATCGGGTCTGGACCGGTCGCTTTAATTTTTTGGCTGCACGCTAATTGCATGCCGACCACATCTGCTTGCAGCGGGAGTTCGCGACAGGCTTTACGGTCGAGCAGCACCACTAAAGTGACACTGGCAGGGCGGCCGTAATCGAAAATTTCATTGAGTGCCGAACGTATCGTCCGTCCGGTATACAACAGATCATCCACCAAAATAAGGTGTTGGTCTTCGACTTCCCACGGGATATCCGATGGTTTGATTTCTGGATTTAATCCAATACGCGAAAAGTCATCTCGGTAAAAGGCGATGTCAATGACTCCGAGTTCTTCTGGCAGCTGCATTCGTTTGTGCAGTTCGCGGGCAATCCATTCACCGCCGGTGCGAATCCCAATCATTTTGGGATTTGGCCGATCGACCATTTTCTGGATGAGGTCGCGGCTCATTTGGTCGAGGAGCGCGGTGACGTCGATATCGAGTTCTTGCATGCTGAAAGTCTATCCTAGCGGAGTTGTTGTAACCAGTTTTCTAAAATTATTTGCGCGGCGTGATGGTCGAGATGTTGCGGTTTCTTATTTCGTGGATTAGCGGCGTGCCGATTTTCCGCTTCGATGGAGCTAAGTTGTTCTTCAATAAAGAACACCGCTCGACCATAGCGACCGCTTAACCGTTGGCCGAATTTTCGCGCCGGTTGGGTTAAAGGTTGTTCGCTGCCATCTAAACGCATCGGTAAACCAACGACGATTGCGACCGGCTGCCAAGTGGCGAACAAGCGGCTGATATGTTCCCAATCGGGTTTGCCATCTTGGCTTTTGACAATGCATTCTGGCGAGGCGGTTTGGGTAATCGTTTGGCCGACGGCAACGCCAATCCGGCGCAAACCAAAATCAAAACCGATCACGGTGCCCTCTATTGGCTTAGGCATGGCCGGCCTCGCTACTGAGAAATTCGGGGGCGATACCGAGTGTGCCCAGTGCCACTTCCCAGCGCTGTTCAAGCGGAGTTTCAAATAATAGCGAAGCGTTGTACGGAATGGTCAACCAGCTGTTATTTTGCAATTCTTCAGCCAACTGTCCTGGTTCCCAGCCGGCAAAACCCAAACAGGCGATAAAAGCGTCTGGCGCGGCTTCATTACTCACGGCTTGCAGGAAATCTTCCGAGACGGTCATTGCTAAGTGATCTGGAAGTGGCATAGAGCTTTTCCATTCGCCGCCTTGTTGATGCAGAATAAAGCCGCGTTCCGAATCGACTGGCCCGCCCATGAGAACGGTATCGTCAAGGTGAGGATTGCGTTCGGTATAGGGAAAATCGAAGTGCTCCAACAGGCTGCGCACATCTAAATTGTGTGGCAGGTTGATGACCAATCCCATCGTTCCATGTTGATTGTCTTCGACAATATAGATAACGGTTTTTTCAAACCAACTGTTGTCGAGAGACGGCATGGCGACGAGAAAATAATGTTCGAGTGATTGCAGCTGTTTCATAGTGGCGGATTATATCAGTTTAAGGCGTTTTTCCATCGCTTTTGTTTGTTCGAATGTGCCGGAATGGCGAATGCAGAAAGCCATCTCAATCCCCATTTGTTGTGCAATGCGTCGCCAATTTTGCGGGCCCGCAATCAGCAAAGCGGTTGCGGCGCTATCAGCGGTAGTGGCATCGGCGTGCAGCACGGTGACGGAGGCAAAGCCGTCCGCTGGATAACCGGTGTTAGGATTGAGAATATGCGAATAGCGTTGTCCTTGCCACTGGTAGAAGCGCTGATAAGTGCCGGAGGTGACCACACTTTCGCCGCCATACAAGGGCAGAGAGGCAATCACATTTTGCGGCTGTTGCGGGTTTTGAATCGCGACTTGCCACGCGTGTTCCTGTGGTTTATTGCCAAGCGCTTTCATGTCACCACCGATACTGACAAGGGCGTGTTCAATTTTAGCGGCTTGCAAGCTTTGCAGGGCAAGGTCGAGCGCCAAGCCTTTGGCATTGCCCCCAAAATCCAGTTGGACTTGTCGATTCGAGCAATGCAATTGTTGGCGGTCATCAAAGGTGATGTCTTTGATTGAGGGGCGTTGACTCAGCCATTCGCTAATTTGCAGTGCGCTCGGCGGTGGCCCTTGCCAGAGGTCACCATGAAATCCCCAGAGCGCGATGAGTTGACCGATACCCGGGTCGAACAGATAGTCGCTTGCGGCACTTAAGCGTTGCGATTTTTCGATGAAAGCGCGAATCGAATCGGCAATCTGGATGGTTTGGCCAGCGGCTATCGCTTGGTTGATTTTGCTAATGATGCCGCCTTTCTCCCAAGCGTGCCATTCGTGGTGAAAGGCTTGGAAGTCGGCGTTGATTGTGGCAATCGCTTGATTAATGACTGCTTGGTCTGGATGGTATAAGGTTAAATCGACCTCAGTACCAAATACGATGATTTGTGCTTTGTAAGCGTCGAGTAGCCTGTTGGCTGGACGCGAACAAGCGTGTAACACGAGTGGTGTTAGGGCATAAGCGGGTAAGGATTTTAGAAAAGAGCGTCTGCTAAAGCACATCTCTGAGCCACCGGGTTCGCACCGCAAAACAGCCCAGTAGGCTGTTGGGCGGTTGTGTGGATTTGCGGGATTATTGTTTTAATTGTTGTTCCAGATGGTCAAACAGGACGCCGGCAATATTCAGTCCAAATTGCGCGTCCAGTTCGCGAATGCACGTTGGGCTGGTGACATTGATTTCGGTGATGTAATCGCCAATCACATCTAAGCCAACAAAATGCAGTCCTTTCGCTTGTATCGTTGGTTTGATTTGTTCACATAGCCAGCGTTCGCGTTCGGTTATTTCCATGCCGACACCGGTGCCGCCGGCGGCGATATTGCCACGGGTTTCACCTGCCTTGGGAATGCGCGCCAATGTATAAGCAATCGGTTCACCATAAATCAGCAAAATACGTTTATCGCCTTGCAGAATTTCCGGTAGAAAGGCTTGCGCCATAATATAGTGTTTGCCGTGGTCGGTCATGCTTTCGATAATTACGCTGATGTTTGGATCATTCGCCTTGACACGAAAAATCGATGCGCCGCCCATGGCATCGAGCGGTTTGAAAATGGTGTCTTGCTGCTGTTCAACAAAAGCGCGTAGTTTATCGGCTTTGGCACTGACCAAGGTGGTTGGGATGCAGTTAGGAAACCAGCTGGCAAATAATTTTTCGTTGGCGTCACGTAGGCTTTGCGGTTTGTTGACGACTAAAACCCCTTCTGTTTCCGCTTGTTCTAAAATGTGGGTGCTATAAAGATAGTCGTTGTTAAATGGCGGGTCTTGGCGAATTAAGATGATGTCCAGTTCGCGCAGTGCGATGCTTTGGCTGTGACCAAAACCGTAGAATTGCTCATTGATTCCGCGATCCCAAACTTTAAGCAGCGTGGTGTCAGCATAGGCATTGCCATTCTGAAGAAACAGGTCTTCTGGCTGCATATAGTAGAGCTCATAACCGCGTCTTTGAGCCTCCAATAGCATCGCAAAAGAGCTGTCTTTATGGGGTTTAATCTGGCTGATTGGATCCATTACTATGCCAAGTTTCATGCAGAGCCTCTCCTTAAGCGCTTTCAAGAGAAGGCAGTTCGCCGGCGGCATCAGCGATTTCACGCGCAGCCGCTAAGAGCGCCAAACGGGCAATAACACCATACGCATAAAAGCGATTCGGTGCGGCATCTGGCTGTTGGCTTTCATCGGGTAAAATACCGGCTTCAGCATAAGAAAGTGGCTCAAAATGCATACCCGGCGAGTTTAAGTTGTCGGTTGCGCCTTTGCCTGTGTGTATCCGATAGAAGCTGCCAACCACTTGGCTACCAATCATATAAACGACCGGTTCTGCCACGGCACCATTAATTGTTTCGTAAGTGTAAACGCCTTCTTGCACCAGCATTTGTTCAACCTGTAAACCTTCTTTTGCCGACGCCATTTTATTGCGTTGCTTGCGGTTTAGGTTGAGGACGTCTTCGGCACTTTGTACCGACATAATCGCCATACCGTAAGTGCCGCTATCCGATTTAACAATGGTGAACGGTTTGCATTTGATATGGTGTTCGTTGTAATAGCGTTGCGTGTCCGAAAGCATTTGGTTAACGGTTTCCGCTAAGAGGTCTAAGCCGGTGCGTTCTTTGAAGTTAATCGGGCCGCAAGGTACGGACGTTGGCGTAATTAACCAAGGGTCAATATTGATGATTTTGGCAAATGCTGCAGTCACATCCGAATAGTGTTGAAAATGGTGAGTTTTGTAGCGGTTGTCCCAGCCCAAATCGAGTGGCGGCAGTAGCGTCTGTTTGATGTTTTCTAAAATTTTCGGGCGTCCGCCAGAGAGATCGTTATTGAGCAAAACAGCGCAGGGGAAGAAATTTTCCACGCCGACCTGGTCGTCTTTACGAATCAGTGGTTTTAAGGTTAAGGCGTTGCCGGATGGCAACTCAATAATCATCGGGGCGTCCAAACCTTCCAGCATTGAGCCAATCTGCACTTCATAGCCGGCAGATTCAATAATGCATTTCAGCGTAAACAGGTTTTCGAGATAGAAGGTATTGCGGGTATGGTTTTCCGGAATAATCAATACCCCATCGGCAATTGGACAGACTTGTGCGATTTTACTCTGAGCAGCGTGCACCGCTAGAGAGCGTAAATCCGGATGCAGGTTATTAAAACCGGCGGGGAATAGATTTGTGTCAACCGGTGCGAGTTTGTAGCCCGCATTGCGCAGGTCTACAGATGCGTAAAACGGCGCCGGTGTTTTGCTAAATTGTTTGCGCAACCAGGCTTCAATTTCATTGGTGTGCGCGAGTAAATGGCTTTCTAATTCTAGCAGAGGCCCGGTTAGAGCGGTCTGCAAATGCGGAACGGAAGTGGCTGGCATTATCTCTCTCTTTAGCTGGCACGGATTTTAGAAAAGTATTATAGCGAATCTGTAATTGAGAAGTGTAGAGTAAGTCTGACCGCTAACAAAGCGTTAAATATCGCCCCATAAAGATTGGGCAATGGCGAGCATCGCCGGACCGGCGGTTTCAGTGCGTAGAATACGCGGTCCTAGTTGAATCGCATTGCAGCCATGGGCGATTGCTTGTTGTACTTCGGTATCGCTTAAGCCGCCTTCCGGTCCGATGAGCAAGTGCAAGGGTTGCTGTAGATTGGGAGGGGGGATTTGCGCCAGAGTTTGTGTGGCGAAAGGGTCGCCCACCAAACCTTGTATAGTGGGGTTTTGTTGCCAAAACTCGCTGAGGCTCAACAAGGGGAGAACTTCAGGGACTTGAGATCGTCCAGACTGCTCACACGCATTAATAACGATGCTCTGCCATTGTTCGCGGCGTTTTTCCAATTTGTCGCCGTTTAGTTTGACTTCGCAGCGTTCGGTAAACAGGGGTTGAATGGCGCTGATCCCTAATTCGACCGCTTTTTGTAAGCTGTAATCCATCCGGTCGCCGCGCGAAATCCCTTGCAACAAAACGCTGTGCAAAGGCGACTCTTTTTGTGAGTGCTGTACTTCGCTGAGTAAGACGCTGGCCGCTTTGCGGCCTTGTACCTGAAGGGTTGCTGCGGCATAACAGCCTTGGCCATTGAAGACTTCGATTTGAAAACCATCACGAAGGCGCAATACGGTTAGGGCGTAATGCGCTTGTTCTTTGGACAGTTCCAGTATGGCGCCACTATGATAGTCGCCTGGCAGATAAAAACGGGAAATACGCATGGTTTATTTTAGTGTTAGAGCCTGAGCAATCGCCAGCGTGGGCTGGGTGTTGTTCATGCTGTAGAAGTGAATCCCCGGTGCGCCGGCGTCGAGCAATTTTTGCGACAGTTCGGTCACCACATCTTGACCAAATTCAAGTAATCCGGCCTGGTCGTTGTCAAATGATTCCAAGCGGCACTTTAACCAGCGCGGTACTTCGGCACCACAGCCTTGTGAAAATCGAATCAGATTTTCATAGTTGGTAATGGGCATTATTCCGGGAATAATCGGCAGGTCGATACCGTTTTTTTCACAGTTATCGATGAAATAACGATAGCTGTCAAAATTGAAAAAATACTGAGTAATCGCCGAATCCGCGCCTTGTTCAACCTTATGCTTGAACCATTTGATTCCGATGTCGCAATTGCGTGCTTGAGGATGCGTTTCCGGGTAGGCGGCCACTTCTAAATGGAACGTATCGCCTTTTTGTTGTTTGATGAATGCGACTAAATCACTGGCGTATTTAAATTCGCCCGGATCCATCATGCCTGAAGGTAAGTCACCGCGCAGAGCCACGATACGTTTGACGCCCATCGCTTCGTACTCATTAAGTAGGTGCAACACGCTTTCTTCTGTTGCACCAATGCAGGTTAAGTGCGGTGCGGCAGAGAAAGGCGTTTCGCGCTGAATGTATCGCACGGTTTCTACGGTTTTTTCCTGAGTGGTTCCGCCAGCACCGTAAGTGACTGACATATATTCAGGATTTATCGCACCGAGATCTTGAATGACACTCTTGAGTTTCTCAGTCCCTTTTTCAGTGCGCGGCGGAAAAAACTCTAAACTGAGTTTCTGTGCATATTTCTGTTGCGATTGCATTGGAGTATTCCTTTGCTAAGTCTATTACTACCTTAAAGATACGACAGTAAGGCGTGCTTATCATCGTATCTTTCAAAGTGTTGTGTCGGTTTTTTAAAGTCCGGCGTCAGTGCGCAGAGCATCCGCTTTATCGGTTTTTTCCCAAGTAAATTCCGGTAACTCGCGACCAAAGTGACCGTAAGAGGCGGTTTTTTGGTAAATCGGACGATATAAGTCAAGCATCGCAATTAAGCCTTTCGGGCGAAGGTCAAAGTGTTCGCGCACCAATCGCTCAATGAGGGTAATGTCCACTTTTTCGGTGCCGAAAGTCTCGATGCTGATCGAGGTTGGTTCGGCTACGCCGATGGCGTAAGAAATCTGGATTTCACACTTGTCTGCTAAACCGGCGGCAACAATGTTTTTGGCTACATAACGACCGGCATAAGCAGCTGAACGGTCAACTTTTGAAGGGTCTTTGCCGGAGAAAGCGCCGCCACCATGACGCGCCATACCGCCGTATGTATCCACAATGATTTTACGACCGGTTAAGCCCGCGTCGCCCACAGGGCCGCCGATAACAAAACGGCCGGTCGGATTGATGTGGAAATTAGTCTCTTTATGAAGCCACTCCGCAGGTAATACCGGTTTGATGATTTCTTCCATCACCGCTTCACGCAGGGTTTTGTTATCCACTTCTGGACTGTGTTGTGTGGACAGTACGACCGCGTCGATTGCGACCGGTTGACCATCTTGATAACGCAGGGTGACTTGTGATTTTGCATCTGGACGCAACCAGCTTAAAGCACCGGATTTGCGCACTGCGGCTTGACGTTCCATTAGACGATGCGCGTAGAAAATCGGAGCAGGCATCAGTACGTCCGTTTCGTTTGAGGCGTAACCGAACATCAAACCTTGATCGCCGGCGCCCTGTTCGTGCTCGTTGGTTTCATCCACGCCCATCGCGATTTCTGGGGATTGTTTGCCAATTGAAGACAATACGGCGCAGGTTTCACCGTCAAAGCCTAAATCGCCGTGATCGTAGCCAATTTCTTTGACGACTTTGCGCACTAACTCTTCTTGATCTACCCAAGCATCGGTGGTGATTTCGCCACCAATTAATACCATACCGGTTTTAACAAACGTTTCGCAGGCAACGCGCGCACGCGGATCTTGTTCAAGAATCGCATCCAACATCGCATCGGAAATTTGGTCTGCGATTTTATCTGGATGGCCTTCAGAGACGGACTCGGAGGTAAATACTGTGGTTTTGTTCATAACGGTTCCTCGAAAACAGAAAATAATTTTAAACGAGGTACGGAAAGACAACGGGAGACAGGATAAAGAGAAAAGCCCCTCGCTTTAGCCGTACTTATAATTGCGCCCGCAAGCTGATTTCAAATCGGCGCTAAACCGTAATTATGGCATTTTTTTAATACGCTATCAATGGTTGCTTATATTCGTGGCTTTACAGATGCACAGAAGCAGCCCAACTGGCTTCTTTGCCTTAAGCCAGTTGGGCTGCTTCTGTATCTCTTTAGTCAAAGATTTCACTTATTGGGCGAGGGCGGTCAAAATGGTAACCTTGCGCATAGTGGATTCCGATGGTTTTTAACCAGTCGGAAACGGCTTCATTTTCGACAAATTCGGCAATCGAGGCAATTTGCATAATTTCTGCAATGTCACGAATGGTTTGTACCATGACGGCATCGACCGGATCATGTAAAACATCTGTGATAAAGGCGCCGTCGATTTTGACAAAATCAACCGGTAAATTCTTAAGCCATGAGAAGGTGGCAAAGCCGGAGCCAAAGTCATCCAGTGCGAGTAGGCAGCCAAAGCTTTTGACTTTGTTTAGGAAGTCAATGGTATTGCTCATTTGATTGATGGCTACGGTTTCGGTGATTTCAAAACAAATTTTATGATTGTTGGCTTGGTTTTGTTCTAAAAATTCCAGTAATTTTCGGCTGAAGTTCTCTTGGCTGAGGGACTGTCCGGAAATGTTAATGTTTAGTAGTTCAATTTTCTCGCTGTGCACTTTTAACCAACGAATCGCCCGTTGGGTGATGTAGAGGTCTAGTTCACTCATTAAATCAAAACGCTCTGCTGCCGGTAGAAATTGCCCAGGAGAGATGATTTGCCCATCTTGGTCTTTCATGCGTATCAGGATTTCATAGCGTTGCTGTGTTGGTTTAACGTCTGGATCGGCGTTTAAATCAACAATTTTTTGGGCATACAGTAGGAATCGATTTTCGTCTAACGCATGGCGGATACGTCCCACCCAGTCGATGATGTTTTGGTCTTGTTGACGGCTTAAATCATCTTCGTGGTACATCTCGATGCGATCACGTCCTTTGTCTTTAGCGAGATAGCAGGCGATGTCGGCACGTGACAGAATTAGCGTTTTGCTCAGGTTGCCGTGAATCAGCGCAATGCCGATACTGCTGCTGACTTGAAAGCGTTTACCTTCCCAGTAAAACCGGTGTTGGCTGATGCTGTAGCGCAGTTTTTCGGCAAATTCTTGCGCTTGTTGCAAATTGAAATTGTTTAATAAAATCCCAAATTCATCACCGCCAATGCGTGACAAAAACCCGTGTTTTTCGGTATGTTGGGCAAGCATGACCGCGATCTGATTCAGTAAAATGTCGCCGGCGGTATGCCCGACCGTATCGTTGACGACTTTGAATTGATCTAAATCTAAATAAATAAGACAGCTGTTGTGCAGTGGGTTTTCTGCAGAAAGTTTGATTAATTTTTCAAGCTCGGTTTCAAAAGCGGTGCGGTTGTATAGTTCGGTTAGGGTGTCATGGGTTGCTTGCCAGCTTAAACGTTGTTGCAGTGAATATTCTTCGGTGGCATCGCGGAATACCAAAATCGCGCCGATCGTTTGCCCACCGCGGTCAATAATTGGCGCGGCGGAGTCGACCAGTGTAATGGTATCGCCCAAGCGATTGACTAGGGTGGTGTTTTTGCTCATGCCGACCACCTGCGATGAGCGCAAGGCACGGGTTCCTGGGTTTTCTAAAGGTTTTTTATTGGTGTCGTCAAACAGTTGCATGACCTCGTTAACCGGCTTACCTTGCGCCAAATAGTGATCCCAAGCGGTAATTTGTTCGGCAGCGGGGTTCATGTAGGTAATGATGGAGTGTGTGTCGATGACAACCACGGCATCGCCAATCGATCGTAGGGTTATTTCGGCACGTTCTTTTTCCTCGAACAGATCTTCTTCGTTTTGGTTGAGTTGTCTGAGCATGGATTTAAAGTTGTGTGCCAAATCGGACAGTTCATCATCGCCATGCGTTGGGAAGTCGATATGCCGTTCACCCTGTCGAATGCGCTGAGTGTTTTCAATCAATTTGTATATGCGACTGGTCAGGTTATTGCCCATGTACCAAGCCATCAAAGAGCCAAATAATATGGCGATAAAGGTGTACAGCAGGCCTTCGTTGGTAATGATTTTAATGCTATTGCTGGTGTTGATGCGGCTTAGTTGCACACGTGCCCATCCAAGTTGGGATTGCGTTTGCCAAATTGGGATGCTGATGTCGATGGCGTTTTCATCATTAAAGTAATAATGTGCGCTTTGGTTCGGTCTGAATGGATTGAGTTTGGGTGGTTCGATGTATTTCCCGACGTTTTGATCGTGTTCTGGGTTAATGTTGTTGTGATAAGCGAGGATTTTGCCATGGTTGTTTAGCAGCATAACAAAATTAACGTTGGCCAGTTTCGCTTGTGTTACGGTCAGTTCTTCCAGCCCGGCTAAATCATTAGAGAGCATCCATGGAATGCTGTTAGCGGCATAGGTTTGCACAATACTTTGTGCTGCCATCGAGGATTCCTCAGTAAGAAACTGATGCTGGCGTTGCACTAAGTCAAAGACAAATAACGTCATTAGCAAGGCATGAATTAATGCAATGCTGAAGATTAATTTGTTTTTAATGGATTTTGGCAGCAGTTTCATTGTTTCGCCGTTCATGCCTTGCGGTTAATTGGGTTGCGGATACGTTGATCTTACATCTCGCGTTCGGGATCGCGAATTTCAGCGCGAAAATGCGCGACAAAATCTCGAACAGGTTGATAGGTTTGATTGTCAGCCAGCTCAAATTTGGATAAATACATCCCGGCTAAGATACGCCGTCCTTGCTCGTTCATGTGGAGTTTGCTGAGCAGATGCTGGACTTGTTTGATGACTTCGATGGGGATGTCTTTGCGTGCAATCAGTGCATTGTTTGGTAAGGAGTCTGTTTGCCATTGTACGCTTAGCTGTTCCTTTAGTTCTGGACGTTGTTGCACAAGCAGTTCCCATGGCGGTGGCCAAGTTGCAGCGGCATCAACATCGCCATGCAGCACATTCATAATCGAAGATTCTTGTGAGCCAACATACACGTTTTTTACATCATGGAGAACATCCAGCCCATGTTGCTGCAGAAAATATTGCGGCAGCATGGTGGCGGCTAAGGCGGTTGGCGCGGGGTAGCTAATGGTTTTGCCGCGAAGGTCGTTGATGGTTTTTATGCCACTGTCTTTGCGCACCAGAATAATACCGCGAAAATTATAATCGTCGCCCATTTTGGCAAAGACGTGATATTGCTCAGTGTCTAATGCGGCGATGGTTTGGTAAGGATTTGGCAGTGCAAAATCCACCGACGCACTGGCCAGTTTTTTATCATAAGTTGAATAATCGCGCGACGCTTCCAAGCGAAAATAAGCCTGCGGAATATGGTTGTTGAGATACTCCATTAACGGATTGAAAATCTCAAACAGGCGCGATGGATTATGCAGCGGATGGACTGCAAAGCTGTATTCGATCTGTTCGTAAGGTGGGGTGTCGAGTATTTTTGGCAGGTACTCTTGCTGGTTAAATTCCGTGCGTGAGCAAGCAGCTAAGCTTAGGGTTGTCGTGGCAACTAGGCTTATAAATGTACGGCGGCGCAATAACGAACTATTTAGCATAAGGGGTCTTTTAGCAAGTCGATAGATTATCTAATAAATTATAGCAATCATCGGATTTAATGAGTGTGTCAATAATTGCCCTGACTCAATAATGAAGCAAATTATGTGGCGTCGTTGAGCCTGTCGAACCGTCCGTAATAAGAGATTTATACGGCTTTTGCAGCGTGAATTTATTAAGTGTTGATTTTGTTCGTAAAATCGGGAAAATATAACCCTTTTTAAAATTAAGGCGATATTCCATGTCTCAACCATCAACACCTCTCGTTGGCGTTATTATGGGCTCCAAGTCTGATTGGCCGACTATGCAGTATGCGGTTGAAATGCTTGAGCTTTTTGCTGTTCCGTATGAAGTGAAAGTGGTGTCTGCGCACCGTACTCCGGATTTGATGTTTGAGTACGCGCAAACGGCCGAAGCGCGTGGATTGCAGGTGATTATCGCCGGTGCTGGCGGTGCAGCACATCTGCCGGGTATGGTCGCGGCAAAAACCGTTGTGCCGGTTTTAGGTGTGCCAGTGAAATCGCGTGCTTTAAACGGTAATGATTCGCTGTTGTCGATCGTGCAGATGCCAGGCGGTGTGCCGGTCGGTACTTTGGCGATTGGTGATGCAGGTGCAAAGAATGCGGGTATTTTGGCGGCACAAATTATTGGTAATCAAATTGCCGCAGTGCGCCAAGCGGTCGCTAAGTTTCGTCAAGAGCAGACGCAAAGCGTATTAGATAATCCGGATCCGCGCGCGGAGTAATTCATTTTCTTTGCTTGCCGGCGCAATTGAAAATACCGTGCAGAATGCCGCCGTAGTGGATGTTTTTACAGATAACCGAAACGGCGGTTTTTTTATTTGTTGGAGAAAAAAATGACCCCGATTAGCAAACGTATTGGTGTTTTAGGCGCTGGTCAGTTAGGGCGAATGCTCGCTTTGGCAGGCTATCCACTTGGGCAAAAATTTGGTTTTTATGGCATTAGTCAGGACGAGCCGTCTGCGCTTTTGGGGCATTTTCATCTGCATTCCGATGAGGCGGATAACCTTAAGGCGTTGGTTGACTTTGCTGATGTCATTACGTTTGAAAGTGAAAATACCGATTTGCAAGTGGTGCGTGAAATTGCGAAGACCACGCCGGTTTATCCAGGCGAGCGCTCGCTAGAAGTGGCGCAGCACCGTGGCAAAGAGAAGTCGTTATTTAAAGAAAAAGGGATTCCGTGCGCTAATTTTGCGGTCGTCAATTCGTTGGAAGAGTTACAGCAAGCAGTCAATGTTATTGGTGTGCCATCAATCTTAAAAACCACCACCGAGGGCTATGATGGTAAAGGGCAATTTGTCATTAAAACCGATGACCAAGTTGAGCAAGCGTGGGAGGCTATTGGTGGGCGTGAGCTGATTTTAGAGGCATTTGTCGATTTTCATCGTGAATTGTCATTGGTGGCGGTACGTAATGCGGCTGGTGAACAGCGTTTTTATCCGTTGGTGCAGAATGTGCATCACAAGGGAATTTTACGTTATACGATTGCGCCGGCACAGCAAGTTAGCGAGATGGTGCAGAAGCAAGCAGAAAGTTACATCAGTACTCTGTTAGAGGAATTGGATCACGTTGGGGTTTTGACGCTGGAGTTGTTTGAAACCGAATACGGTCTGTTTGCCAATGAAATGGCGCCGCGTGTGCACAACTCTGGTCACTGGACAATTGAAGGCGCGCAAACCTCGCAGTTTGAAAATCATGTGCGTGCGATTTGCGGTTTGCCTTTAGGTTCAACCGAAGCGCGTCAGCCGATTGCGGCTATGCTCAATATTGTTGCGACAACCGGACCGATTGATAAGGTCTTGCAAATGCCGAACGCACATTTGCATCTGTATGATAAAGAAGAGCGTGCGGGACGTAAGCTTGGGCACATTACTTTGTTGAGTGATAGCCAAGAAGCGTTGTTTGCGGACATTAAAAGTTTGAACGCGTTTTTACCTTTATAAAACACGATTAATTGACAAATATTATCCTAAAAGTTGGGGATAGCATTGGCCAAGTTCGGACGGTAATAGTCCGGCTTGGCCTTTTTGTTGGGCGATACTGTCTGCCGCGTTGGCGTGTAGGTGAACGCCCAAGCAGGCGGCGTCAAACGCAGAGAGTCCTTGCGCGAGCAAAGCGACAATCGTACCCGTCAAAACATCACCCATGCCGCCGATTGCCATGCCCGGATTTCCGGCGCGACACAGCTCCAGATGAGTGCCATCGTAAATTAACGACCCATTCCCTTTGAGTACCATCACACCGCCGTATTTTTGTTGTAATGTTTTGATTGCTGCGATTCGGTCACGCTGAATATCCGCGGTAGTACAGCCTAAAAGCAGTGCCGCTTCACCGGGGTGTGGTGTGCAAATGAGATTCTCAATTGGCTCCATGTTCGGGTTCTCGGCAAGAAGTTTGAGTCCGTCTGCATCAATCACTATTGGGGTTTTGGTTGGCTTTTGTAGGGTTTGTTGTAGCAGTTTGCGCGCCCATTCATCGGTTCCTAGTCCAGGGCCAATGGCAATCGCATCCGCTTGAAGAATGAGCTGGTTTGCATGAGAGATGTCATAGCCCATCACTTCCGGTTGTTGGGCGCTTAAGAACAGCAAGTGTTCGTTCTGACTAACCACTTTGCAGAGTCCGCAGCCACTTTTGAGTGCGCTGCTGGCAGCCAGTTGAATCGCGCCCATCATTGAGCGATTGCCGCCGATTAATAAAGCGCTGCCTTGGTTACCTTTGTGGGTGTTGGCGTGGCGTCTGGGTAGGGCGTTTTTGCATGCTTGTAAGCTGCGGCTATTGGCTAGATAAGGTGCTTGCAGCAGTAAATCTGGCGCGTCATGGTTGAGGTTTAAATCGCTGAAAAAAATCTGTCCACAAACATCGGGGCCTTGTTGAGTAAAACACCCGAGTTTGGGGGTGATAAAGCTACAGGTGAAGTTGGCACTCAGAGCGTAGCCTAAGAGATTGCCGCTGTCGCAGTCTAGGCCGCTTGGTAGGTCAAGGGCGCAGATGGGTGCAGGAGTGTGTGCTAATTTGTGGAGTATTTTGCTGAGGTTCGGTTTGAGCTCGCGATTAAGGCCTGTGCCAAATAAGGCATCAACAAGAACCATTTGCGCATCGATTTCGCTGGGGATAAGGTTCTCCAGCGGCAGTGTTAACCCGTTAATTTTTTGCCATTCGCGATAGGCGATACGTGCATCGCCGCTGATTTTTTCATCTGCTCCATACAAGTAAACAGTGCTTTCTATGCCGGCGAGTTTGGCGTATTGCGCCAGCATAAATCCGTCGCCGCCATTACTGCCGGTGCCGCATAAAATAATCAGTTGTTGGGTGTTAGGGCATTGTTGACGGATGATTTGCCAACTGAACCATGCGGCGCGTTTCATCAGTAGAATGCCCGGTATGTGGTGCGTTTGCTGCGCGCTTTGATCGAGTTGCTTGCTTTGGGCGGCGTTGTAGAGGCGAATCGAATCATTTGTGCTGATTGCGGCGGTGGGGTTAAGCAGCATAATGCCTTCCTGTTTGGTTAGCGATTTGCTTGGTTGGCAAACCAGCGACGATACACAAAGTCACCCTTTAGTAAGGTGATTGCCCAGCCAGTGATGATACCTGAACCATTGGCAAGCATGTCCAGTAAATCGAAATCGCGCCCTGTGAAAGGCTGGATGAACTCAATGGCGATGCCAAAGCAAAATAGGCTTAAGGCGATAATCCAGCGCCATTGGCGCGGGTAGAGTTGGGCAAACCAGAGCATTAAGCCGAAATAGGCGATAAAGTGATAGATTTTATCTTGATGTGAAAAGTCGCCTAAATTCGGTGCGCGGTACGGTGCTAGAACGGATAGATAGAAAACCGTAGCGATAATGCTCCAACCAATCAATAGCCAAGCGAGTTTGACAGGGTTCACGCGAGGCTCCTAAATAAATAGATAAATCAACAATGCACCCAGTGCAAAGCGGTATAGCGC
This sequence comes from Thiosulfatimonas sediminis, assembly GCF_011398355.1. GTDB lineage: Bacteria > Pseudomonadota > Gammaproteobacteria > Thiomicrospirales > Thiomicrospiraceae > Thiomicrorhabdus > Thiomicrorhabdus sediminis_A. The sequence goes on along the minus strand of NZ_AP021889.1, from coordinate 2,301,496 downwards.
AAAGGGTGCCATGCCCACTTGATTGATCCACTTTAGGAAAAGTGCAATCACGATGTAGGCGCTGATAAACGAAATGAGCGCGCCGCCGAGCATGGCCTCCCACTGAACGGGCGTGCTGCTTTCGAGCAAGTCTTTTAGTTTTAATAATCCGGCGCCAAGGATTAATGGAATGGATAGCAGGAATGAAAAACGCGCAGCGGCTTGTGGGGTTAAGCCAAGCAATAAAGCGGTAGTGATTGTGATACCAGAGCGCGAAGTGCCCGGGATTAAGGCAACTGCTTGGGCAAAGCCGATAATCATGATGTCTTTAAAGCTGAGGCTGTGTTCATCGCGAATTTTGGCGCCCTTGATATCTGACCACCAGAGCAAAACACCAAAACCAATCGTGGTCGCCGCAATAATCAGCGGATTACGTAGGCTTTCTTCAATACCGTTATTAATCAGAAAACCAAAGGCAATCGCCGGTAAGGTAGCGAGAATGACCCACCAAGCTAAGCGGCTGTTTGACGTGGGTTGACGAGTGATCAGTGAACGACTCCAATCGCGGGTCATGAGCCAAATGTCGTTGCGAAAATACAGTACCACTGCGGCGAGAGTGCCGATATGCACCGCGACGTCAAAGGCTAAGCCTTGATCCGGCCAGCCAAGTATTTCTGGTACTAATATAAGATGACCGGAGCTGGAAATCGGTAAGAATTCCGTTAACCCTTGAATCAGCGCCAATACGCTTATTTGTAACCAATCTAAAACAGGTTCCATTGAGTATCCTTAGAGTAAGTGGCGCAGGTCGCGCACTTTAAAGCCGATTAGGCCGCTGTCGAATTGCTTGCTCAGGGCAATAACCTTGAAGGTTTCACCCATTTCGTCTGGCATGGTGAGCGTTTTAATTTGTTGTGCGGTTTTGATTTGCGAGCCAATATCCGCGCTGCTGTCGAACGACATATCCAGCAAGCCGCTGCCCATTAAAAAATTGGCTTGGGTAGTGTAGCCGGCGATTTTGAATCCCGCTTCAAAACCGGATTCTGCCACGGCCGTAAAATCAACGTGTGCAGTAATGTCCTGCAATCCTGGGTAAAAGAAAGGATTCTGATGGGCGCGGTGTTGATAGTGGCAGCGTAAGGTTCCCATTACCCGAGCTGGTTGATAGTACTCGCTACGCGGATAACCATAATCAATTAAAAGCACCAATCCTTGTGACAAGATAGTGCTTAAGCTTTGCAGCCAAGGGCCGATGTGCAAGTTAATTTCAGTCTCGTAGCCAAGGTCGGAAACTTTGCCGATGTGTTCGATTAACTGGTTGGCAAACTTTTGCAGTTTGCGCTCGGTAATGGGTTGATAATCCCAAACAAACTGCGCTTTCTCCTCATTCCAGGCGATATAGCCTTGCAGTGCGCGCTCCGGTTCAATGCGTAGGCGTTCAAACGGCATGGCGTCAAGCACTTCATTGGCAACAATTACGGCGCTAATCGGTGTGCTGGGAAGTTGTTCTAGCCAGACCACTTTGCTAAACCATTCCGCAGGTAGGCGTTCTTGTAAGTAGGCTTTTTGTCGTTGGCGCAGGTCGGCGCTAATTTCGACAATATAGTAGCGTGTTAATGGCTGCTGCAGTTGTTCGAGTGCCAGTAAAATATCGCCGGCCATAACGCCACGTCCAGCGCCAAATTCAATCATGTTTGGCTCGGCTAATTCGGCGAGAACTTGTTGTGCTTGGCGAGCGATGCAGCGCGAGAAAATCGGTGAGATTTCTGGTGCGGTAATAAAGTCGCCGTGTTTGCCAATTTTTTCCAAGCTGTTGCTGTAATAGCCTAAGTTTGGTGTGTATAAGGCTTTTTGCATGAACTGGGAAAATGTCATGTTATGTTGGCGTTGCAGTGACGTGCGAATTTGTTTGCTTAATTGCGCGCTTAGAGTTTGAGCATCTTCTGACGGTAGGGGGAGGTTTTTGTGGCTAGGCATCTGAATTTTTGCATTTATGAATTTTAAACAGCGGTTATTATGCAATAGATAGTGAGATGCCTCTAGTGAAATCTGTGAGTCATTGCTTGACGGCGTATTCGTGTAAAACCTGTCATTGTTGATTTTAGGTCCCTATGCGGTAACAGGTTTGGCGAGGTATTTGCTTTTTAACGACTCGATAGAAACCCAAACAAGCACGCAGATTAGCCGACGACTGGCTTACCGTGTAGTTGTTTTGTCTGCCTTTCACTTTTTTAAAGCGGTAATGGAATATGCAAGTTGGAATAAAGAAGATTCACGAAAATGAATGGTTGGTGCAAATCGGCTTTGCGGCGCTGAAAATTGACCGTTTTAGTTTGGCATTGTTACAGATTACGCTGGAGCATTTGTTGGCGCTCGATCACGGGCAGCCACACTCCACTTTGCAAAGTTATATTAAATTGGGCATGCGCATGAAGAAGTTGTCGCAACAACATTTGCAGGCGTTGTTGAGAGAGTTGGATAGCAACGATTTGGTGATGTTATTGCTCTTGGCTAAGGATGAGAGTTTTACCAATATAGTTCTGGAAAATAGCGGCGCGATTATCACTAAGCAGCTTATTCGAGATTTACAAGAAGCCTCTTTGCCGAGCGAGGACTTGGCGAAACAGGCGATACGCCGAATTGTTGAAAAGACCTTTGCTTTGCAAGCGCAGGGGCAAATTGAATTTATCAGTGCTGAAACGCAATATATCTAGCGGGGGGTTGAATGGAAATTACAGCGAAGCATGGTCAAGAAGGGGAGTTGTTACTGGAGATTGGGCCGGTGACGTTTTCTTTGCCAAATGAAGTGGCGGAAACCTTGAACCAAGTTATTGTGCAGCGTTTAAATGAAGGAGAGAACAGTTCGCATCAAGTGCTGCAGAAAAAGTTGCTAACCTATCGGCAACTGGCCAATAAAATGGCGCAGGTTGATGATTTAGTGGTGCAGAAGTTTGCGCCTAAGGTTTCTGCGCAACAATTGGTAACCATTACACGTTTGGCTAATGGTGATGTGTTGTACAACAAAGTGATGCGTAACTTGGCTAAACAGAGTCGCCGTCAGTTTGAAGAGGATTATGCGGCAATGGATAAAATCACCGAAGCGCAAGCTTGTCTGTATATGGAGCAGTTGATTCCAGTGATTAAACAAGCCGCGCAAGAGCAGAAGCGTTTACATCAACAAGGTGCTTAACGTGGGCGTTGGCGCTTGATTATTAAGCCGACAGTTTTTGCTTGTGCAACCGCTTTGGGTTTGCTTACTTTGATGGTTAAGGTTTGAATGCCGGTAAATCGGGTAAACAGTTCGTGACTTAAGTTTTCGAGTAAGGTTTCCAATAGTTCAACACGGCTTTTGGCTACCCAGTCGCATACGAAATCACTCACCTGGGCATAGTCCACCGTGTCGTTAATCGCATCACTTTGCGCGGCGGTAAAAATGGGCACGGCCATTTCAATGTCAAAATACAGGGGTTGGGGTTGCTCCCGTTCCCAGTCATAAATGCCAATAATGGCCTCGGTTTCCAGTTGTTCAATGTAGATGATGTCGTGCATAGAGTGCTTAAACCCTGTCAGGTGGACGTTTTAAAAGCGATTTTCCGAGTTTTTAGACCAGAAAAAAGTACTCGCTATGTTTGAAAATTTTTGGGCTTTCATTGAATGAATTAATGCTACTGAGGCTTTTAGCGTGGTTCGGCGAGTTTTAAAAAAGCTCGCAAAGTCGCTTGTTTCTAGGCTTTCAGAGTAATTCATACAGGAAAATCCAATTATTCTGTCGGTTACGCTTATTGTAGTGAAATTCAGTGGCTCACAAAGTCCGTTTTCAATTTTTTGTGTTTACCAGTAAAATCGCCTGACATTATCGTTGTGCCGTTCAAGTCATGGATGGCGGTATTCTTGGAGAGAATAATGGGCATAGAATTTTCAATTGCGGTCTTATTAGCGTATCTGCTAGGTTCAGTATCAACTGCGATTATTGTTTGTCGTCTAATGGGATTGGGTGATCCGCGCGAAGGCGGTTCTGGAAATCCGGGGGCGACCAATGTTAAGCGTTTGTATGGCAATAAGGCGGCGGCGATAACCTTGTTTGGTGATTTGCTAAAAGGGGTGATTCCTGTGTTAGCCGCTTATCAATATGGTTTTACGTCAACTGAGGTGTTTTTGATTGGCTTTGCCGCTTTTATTGGTCACTTGTATCCGTTGTTTTTCGGGTTCCGTGGTGGAAAAGGAGTGGCGACTATGCTTGGTATGATGTTGGCGTTGTCTCTGCCAATCGGTTTGGCGATTGTCGCCACTTGGCTGTTTGTTGCCAAGGTATTGAAAATATCTTCGCTATCCGCCTTGGTTGCCGCTACATTGACACCGGTTTATGTCTACTTTATCAGCGCTGATTTAGGGTGGTTTTACGGTTCACTTGCTTTGACGTTGATTCTGTTTTGGCGTCACCGCAGCAATATCCAGCGCTTGCTTAATGGCGAAGAAAGTTTGATTAAGCAAAGCAACTAAGCAGGCGCGGAAAAAGTCTAAGTTCTTTATGTTTGACGCTATTTGGAGTTTTTCCGCGTCTCCTTAGGGAGAAGCTGGACATTTCTAATCATAATTTACTCTGTCTAAAACTCAAGTGGCGCAAGCGCTTCTAATGACCAGCGCGGTGTAGCCGCAAAATTCAAGTCTTGTTCTTCGCCCGCCAGTAATCTCTGTGTGCCGGCATAGGCAATCATCGCACCATTGTCGGTGCAAAATTCCAAACGCGGAAAAAATACTTCACCGTGCCGTTTATTCATCAGTGCGTGAAGTTTTTCACGAATTTCACGGTTGGCGCTAACCCCGCCGGATACGACTAAGCGATTTAATCCTTCTTGTTCTAAAGCGCGTTTGCATTTTATGGTTAAGGTGTCGGCGACCGCCATCTCAAAAGCGCGACAGATGTCTGCTTTGGTCTGTTCAGTAGCTTGGTCTTCTTTTAATGCTTGCTGCCAAGTGTTCAGGGTATAGGTCTTTAAGCCGCTAAAGCTCATGTCCAGCCCTGGACGATCGACCATTGGTCGCGGGAATTTGTAACGCTCTGCGCGGCCGGAAAGGGCGAGTTGCGAAACTTTTGGTCCGCCTGGGTAGCCAAGGTCTAAAAGTTTTGCGGTTTTGTCAAAAGCTTCGCCTGCGGCATCGTCCAAGGTGTCGCCCAGTAATTTGTAGCGACCAATGCCATCGACACGAATAATCATCGAATGTCCGCCAGAGACGAGTAGGCAGATAAACGGAAATTGTGGTTGTTCGCTTTCCAACATAGGGGCTAAGAGGTGGCCTTCCATATGGTGCACGCCCACCGCAGGAATTTTTAGTGCAAACGCCAGACTGCGCGCGACAGAGGCGCCGGTCAGTAGTGCGCCGATGAGTCCAGGGCCGGCGGTGTAGGCGATGCCATCTAATTCGCTGATTTGGCGTTTGGCTTCTTTTAAAGTTGATTGAATTAATGGAATCAAACGGCGGATATGGTCGCGTGAGGCCAGCTCCGGCACGACACCACCATAAAGAGCGTGCAGTTCAATTTGACTGTAAAGTGCGTGTGCAAGCAGTCCCTGCTCGCTGTCGTAGAGTGCGATTCCGGTTTCATCACAAGAACTTTCGATACCCAAAACAAGCATTAGCGGTTTTCTCTTTACTGATTAATTGACAATGGCGGGATTTTAACAAAAAAAGCGTGTCGACCGCTGAACATTCCCGCGCTTTGTTGTGTGCTTAGGGTGAAGGCTGCCGTTTTGTGGGTGCGTTGGCACCGGCGTTTTGGCTAAGTTATTGAAATAATTGATGTCGCTGTCGTTAAGGTTTGAATGGGTTTGAGTAATCAGCAATTCGGGTTTATTCGTAATTTTATCGACAAAAAGGTTTGCAAAACCGTATGGGTAAATTTATAATCCTGCGTTTTCTGCTCTTTCCCTTTTCTTGCGCGGGAATGTAGGCAGCCCAGAATTTAAAAATTTTATAGGTGTATTATGCCAAGCGTAAAAATCCGCGATACCGAACCATTTGACGTAGCTTTACGTCGTTTTAAACGTGCTTGTGAGAAAGCAGGTGTTTTAACTGAAACGCGTAAGCGTGAGTTCTATGAGAAGCCAACTTGGGCGCGTAAGCGTATGAAAGCGGCAGCCGTTAAGCGTCTTGCTAAGCGTTTATCTCGCGAAACTCGTCGTACTCGTCGTCTTTACTAATCCAGAGGACTGGTCACCGTGTCAATGAAAGAGCAGCTAACGGCTGAAATGAAAGCTTGTATGAAAGCGAAAGACAAAGCGCGCCTAGGTGTTGTCCGCAGTCTTTTAGCCGCCATCAAGCAGGTTGAGATTGATAATCAAACTACATTGGATGATGACGCTGATATTCTTGCCATTTTAGACAAGGCAATGAAACAGCGTAAAGATTCTCATCAGCAGTTTGTTGACGCAGAGCGTCCAGATCTTGCTGAGCAAGAAGCCTATGAAATGACGGTCATTCAAGATTTCATGCCTCAGCCGCTAAGTGAAGCGGAAGTTTCTGCTCTGATTGATGACGCCATGAATGCTACTGGCGCTGCATCAATGCAGGACATGGGGAAAGTCATGGGGTTGTTAAAGCCGCAGATGCAAGGTCGTGCCGATATGGGTGAAGTAAGTAAGCTGATTAAAGCTAAGCTTAGCGCCTAATTCAATATCTGTTTGCCTTTAAAGAAGCCCGCATACATTTTGTTGCGGGCTTTTTTTGTTTTTCTCTTTGTGGTAGTTTTTCTTTCTCGTTTTTGGACGGATTCTGTTTATGGCGTACAGCGGTAGCATTCCCAAGCCTTTTATTGATTCGCTTTTAGCGCGCGCTGATGTTGTGCAGGTGATTAGTCAGCGTGTGCCGTTAAAAAAGGCGGGTGCGACCTATAAGGCGTGCTGTCCGTTTCATGATGAAAAAACCCCGTCCTTTAATGTTAATCAGCAAAAGCAGTTCTACCATTGTTTTGGTTGCGGTGCTTCTGGTGATGCGCTGACTTTTCTGATGGAGTATGACGGCCTGAGTTTTGTCGAAGCGATTGAGTCGCTCGCGGCAATGTATGGAATGTCTGTGCCACGTGAACAGCAAACGCCGCAAAAGCGCCAACAAGCCGAAAAACGTCAACAGCAGCAGCGGGATTTGTACGATGTGATGCAGTTAGCTGCGCATTTTTATCGTATGCAGTTGCGTGATCACGCACAGTCGCAACGGGCTAAAACGTATCTTAAGCAGCGCGGTTTAACGGCTGAGATTGCGAAAGAGTTTAAGATTGGTTTTGCGCCACCGGGTTGGGATACTTTAATTAAAGGTCTGGCCGCTGACGGAAAGCTGCAGCAACAGTTGGTTGAAGTGGGTATGTTGATACGCAAAGACGACGGTAAGATTTATGATCGTTTTCGAGAGCGTATTATGTTTCCTATTCGCGATGGTCGCGGACGTTATATCGCCTTTGGTGGGCGGATTCTTGATCAGGGGCAGCCAAAATATCTTAACTCGCCGGAAACGCCGATTTTCCATAAAAGTCATACCTTGTATGGTCTCTACGAAATGCGCCAAAGTCGTGTTCAAGTGGATGAGATTTTGGTGGTTGAGGGGTATATGGATGTGGTTGCTTTGGCACAATTTGGTATCCGCAATGCGGTGGCGACACTCGGTACCGCGACTACGCCAGAGCATTTGGACTTGCTGTTTCGTCAGGTGAATCAAGTGGTGTTCTGTTTTGATGGTGATGAAGCAGGAACCAAAGCTGCTTGGAAAGCCTTGGATATCGCTCTGCCGATGATGGAAGGAGAGCGTTTGGTAAAATTCCTGTTTTTACCACAAGGGGAAGACCCTGATTCGATGGTGCGTAAAGAGGGTTTGGCCGGTTTTAAACAGCGTATGGCGAATGCCTTATCGCTGTCTCAGTTTTTGTTGCAAGGTTTGCAGGCGCGATTGGGCGGAGATATTCAAAGTGTTGAGGGGCGGCAGCGTTATGCGGCCTTGGCTGCTCCTTACTTGCACAAAGCGCGCGGGGTTTATCAGGTTGCGCTGTTGGAAGAGGTGGCGAACTTGGTTGCCATGCAGGACTGGAAGTTGGGCAAGGAAATTGGCTTGCGCGCTGGTTCTGCTCCGGGGCGTAAAGGGTTTCCCGTACGTAATCAAACTGCGCAAATGCCGCTAAAAGTATTGAGCGTGCCATTAAAAATTATCCGCGTGCTCTTGAAAAATGCCCAATGGAGCCAGATATTCTCTATAGAGCTGGTGCAAAGTTTGCAGCAACAGGAGCAGGCTGACTACCGTCTTTTGGCTGCAACTCTGCAGCACATGCGCAATTGTGTGATAACGACCGATAATCTTGAGCCGATGGTGGAGCTGTTGCAAGAATATGGGTTTGGCGGAATGTTACCGCAATTGCTGAATGTCGATTTGCCGGACGACCCTACTTTTTTGGCAAATGAATTGCGTGAATTGGTGGTGGATTTAGCGAAGAAGTTAGATGTGCTGGGGTTGGGGCAAAAGGGTTGGAGCGAGCAGGAAATGCTGCGGTTAAATCAGCTTATAAAAGGGCTCTAGGCAGTGTGTTAGTGGTGTGTTCTGACGAAAAAGATATCGGTCTACTAATAAATACACATTCTAAAACATTGAAAAAATTGATATAATAGCGAGTTCGTTTTTTACAAAGCTCAATAAAGCTTAGCAAAAAACCCTTCTCGTATACTTAGAATTTTAATTCGGGACAAAACATGACCAAAGTCGAAAGAAAGCAGCAGTTAATTGATCTGATCGAGCGTGCAAAGGAGCTTGGCTACCTAACCTTTGCCGATGTGAATGATGTTTTGCCAGATGATATCGAAGAAGATCAGTTAGGTCAGGTTCTAACCATTCTGAAAGACTTTGGCATTCGTATGTTCGACAGTGCTCCGGACGAAGATGAGCTGATGTCTGGTGACGGCGGTGCTTTTGATGATGCGGCTGCGGAAGCGGCGATTTCGGCATTGGCGGAGGTTGATAGCGAGTTTGGTCGTACTACCGATCCGGTGCGGATGTATATGCGTGAAATGGGTTCAGTTGATCTTTTGACCCGTCACGGCGAGATTGAAATTGCCAAGCGAATCGAATGGGGTATCCGCGATATGCTGGATGCTTTGGCGCAATATCCGGTGTTTTCAAAAAGCATTTTGGACGCGTTTTCGCGCATGGACACTGGCGACGGTAAGATTGCTGATGTTGTGCAAGGCTTTATCCGCCCAGAAGATTTGATTGATGTGCCGGTGGAAGAGTTGTCGCCGGATAGCGATAACACGGATGTTAAAGACGATGGTATCGACGAAGAAGAGTTGGCGCGTTTTGTCGAGAAGCTGAAGAAGTTACAAGAAGAAGCCTTGGTTCTTGAGAAGAAGCTTGGTGGTGATGACCAGCAAGTTCTGGATAAGCGTGAGGCGATTGTTACCCATCTTAAAGGGATTAAAATCACGCCATTATTCTCTAATGGCATGATTCGCGGAATTAAAGAGCGTATCTCTTTGATTCGTGAGCAAGAGCGCGTTGTTGTCGATTTGGTGCAGCGTCGTATTAAAGTGCCGCGTAAAGTGTTCCTAGAAGAGTTTGTCGGTCGTGAAACCGAAATTGATTTGGTTGATCGTCTGCAAGTTTTGTGTCCTGATTTAAAAGCGCAGCTCGAAGAGCATCGCCAAGATGTGAAACGTGCTCAAAAACGCTTGGCAATGATTGAAAAATCAGAGCGTATGCCGATTACTTTGTATAAGTCGGTTTATAAAGATTTAAGCAAAGCCGAGAATAATACGCGTACTGCTAAACGCGAAATGATTGAAGCGAACTTACGTTTGGTTATTTCGATTGCGAAAAAATACACCAACCGCGGTCTGCAATTCTTGGATTTGATCCAAGAAGGTAACATCGGTTTAATGAAAGCGGTTGATAAGTTTGAATATCGCCGTGGATATAAGTTCTCTACGTACGCAACGTGGTGGATTCGTCAAGCGATTACGCGCTCAATTGCCGACCAAGCCCGTACTATCCGTATTCCTGTGCATATGATTGAAACGATTAACAAATTGAATCGTATTCAGCGTCAGCTGCTACAGAAGATGGGGCGCGAGCCGACACCTGAAGAGTTGGCGATCGAGATGGAGATGCCGGAAGATAAAATTCGCAAGGTGATGAAAATTGCTAAAGAGCCGATTTCGATGGAAACGCCGATTGGTGATGATGAAGATTCTTCATTGGGTGATTTTATTGAAGATTCAAACATCCTTTCGCCGCAAGAAGCTGCGGATGCGGTTGGTATGAACGAAACCGTGACAGAAATGTTGTCTACCCTAACGCCGCGAGAAGCGAAAGTATTGCGTATGCGTTTTGGGTTGAGCATGAATACCGACCATACTTTGGAGGAAGTGGGTAAACAGTTTGATGTAACGCGCGAGCGTATTCGTCAAATTGAAGCCAAGGCGTTACGCAAGTTACGTCACCCAAGTCGTGCAGAGCGTCTGAAAAGTTTCTTGGATTAATCGTTCAGCCTTCAACCTCCCAATCAAGCCCGTCTTTTAAAGGACGGGTTTTTTGTTTATGTTTTCGCAAGCTAAAAACTTTCCACCTTTTAGGAATGTCGTTATAATAGCGCGCACTTTATCTGCTGTTGTCTGATAGCAGTCTATTTGGGGCCTTTAGCTCAGTTGGTTAGAGCATCCGACTCATAATCGGCAGGTCCACGGTTCAAGTCCGTGAAGGCCCACCATCTTCTCTTTTTGTTGTAAATTCCGTTTGCTGTCGTGATTGAAAAACGTGGATATCCGGTTTTTTATCGAGTGCGATTTGTTGATTTGATTTTCGCGTAATTTCAAATACTTGAGTGAAAAATCTTTTGATAAAAGCATTGCGTATATTGAACGGCACTTGTATAATCTCGCACCTAATTAATCCTTCCCCTTATTGCCCGTTAAACAGTAAGTGGAGTTAAACGCCGTTTAGCTTCTTAGGATTTGGATTACATTTAATTATTTTAGGAACAAATTATGAAAACATTTGTTGCAAAACCAGCTGAAATCAAACGCGACTGGTATGTTGTTGACGCCGATGGTAAAACGTTAGGTCGTCTTGCTGCGGAAATTGCTACTCGTCTACGTGGTAAGCATAAGCCTGAGTACACTCCGCACGCTGATTGTGGTGATTACATTGTTGTTGTTAATGCTGAGAAAGTTGCTGTTACTGGTAACAAGCGTAAAGACAAAATGTACCACCATGTAACGGGCTATGTAGGTAACTTAAAATCAACCAACTTTGAAAAGTTGATTGATAAAGCGCCTAGCCGCCCAATCGAGTTTGCGGTTAAAGGGATGTTGCCAAAAGGGCCTTTAGGTCGTGCAATGTTCAAAAAGCTAAAAGTGTATGCTGGAACTGAACATCCGCATACTGCTCAACAACCAAAAGCGCTTGATATTTAAGGGGTAGAAAGATGGCAACAGAACAATTTTACGGTACAGGTCGTCGTAAGAGCTCAGTAGCACGTGTATTCCTACGCGCTGGATCTGGCAAAATGGTCGTAAACGGTCGTGATATCACAGAATATTTCGCTCGTGAAACTGACCTAATGGTGATCAATCAGCCTCTACAAGCAACCGAAAGCCTAGAACAGTTTGATGCTTACATCACTGTTGTTGGTGGTGGTACAACTGGTCAGGCTGGTGCAATTCGCCACGGTTTAGCGCGTGCGCTAGTCACTTTTAGTGAAGAAAACCGTCCAGCATTACGTGCGCGTGGTTTATTAACTCGTGACGCGCGTCAAGTTGAGCGTAAAAAAGTCGGTCTACGCAAAGCACGTCGTCGTCCGCAGTTCTCAAAACGTTAATTGGTATTTTTACAACACCAATTGTTTTGGACAGAAAAAACCCGCCTTGTGCGGGTTTTTTTATGCCAATAATTTCATTTTTTGTTGGACGTGGCGCTCTTGTTGCGCCGACTGTGGTCATTGGTAGGTTGTTGTGTTGTAAAAATACAACACAATGAATCTTTGTGGTAAAAAAACAAAACAAGGGTTGCGCGGAATTTTTTAAATCCCTATATTAGGCATCAAGCAAACGCGACCTAGTCCGTTAGCGTAAAACAAAATAAATTAAGGAATTAAAAATGAAAAAGAATTTAATCGCTCTAGCAATCGCTTCTGCAATCGCCGCTCCAGTAGCAATGGCTGATGCCCCAACTCTTTACGGTCAACTAAACCTAAACTACGCAAAAATTGACGGTCAAGACGGAACTGTAAACTCTACTGATTCTCGCATGGGTGTTAAAGGTTCTGAAGACCTAGGTGACGGGCTTAAAGCGGTTTACGGTATTGAGTTTTCAATAGATACCGTTGCTGATGGTTCCGGTGCATCTCTTTCAGCTCGTAACCAGTACCTAGGTTTGGCTGGTGGTTTTGGTACGGTTCTTATGGGTCGTCATGACACACCAACTAAAATGACTCAAGTAACTGACTTGTTCCCAGACGGTGCGGCTGATATCAAAAACCTGACTAACGGTCTAGACAGCGCTGAAATCCGTGCAACTGATGTACTAGCATACGTTTCTCCATCTTTCGGTGGCGTTAAAGTGCTTGCTGCTGCGGTTCTAGATGAAGACAAAACTAATAACTGGAACAACGTTGCGGTAACTTACGGTTCAACCAAAGACGGTCTATACCTAGCTGCGGCTTACCAAGAAGCTGATATGGACATCACTTACGTTCGTGTTGGTGCGCAATATAAAACTGGTGGTTTAATCACTTCTGTTATGTACCAAGATAACTCTGGTAATGATACTGCTGAAGGTAACTTCACTCAGCTACAAGCCGGTTACAAAATCGGTAAATTTATGCCGAAAGTTAAATACGTGATGACTTCTAACGATACAACTAACTCTGATGAAGATGCTTTTGCTGTAGGTCTTAATTACTCTTTAGGTAAGAAAACTACTGCTTACATCTACATGGCTGATCGTCAAGACGTAGGTAAAGCGGACGCTGAATACATCCTAGGTATGGTTCACAAATTCTAATTGTTGCGCTGACGTCAGTCAGTACAAGTTAGTCTAGTGCCTTAAACCCCGTTAGGTTCGCCTTACGGGGTTTTTTTTCGTCCAGATGTTTTGCAGTATTTTCTTATATAAAAATATAGTGTACTTAGTGATAGATAATTGTGATTATAGTGGTGGTGATAAAGTGCTATAACTAACTTTTGGTGGGTTTTCCAGAGGTTTGTTATGAGCCAGAGTTCACAAAAAGGCATGGTGTTATTGTTGGTTTCAATGGTGTTAGTCATGCTTATCGCCCTTCTAGCCAGCAGTTATTTTAAAAATTTAATTGCCTATTTTTCGAGCAAGCAGCTCAGCCAGCAACATCATCTTATGTTACAGGTTAAACAGCGATTGTTGATGTTTGCCGTTCTTCATCCCGAAATTTATCTTACCAACAGCAGTTCTCAACTGTTAGCCGCCGATGAAGTGCCTGGGGCAGGTTATTTTCCGTGCCCAGATTTGGATGGTGATGGTTTTTTATTAGGCGCAGAAACGACCTGCGGTAATCAATTTCTGCCCAGTGCTTCTAATCCTTTGCAGACCGGTTTTGTTCCCGACCCGTTAACTAATTCAGGTGGGGCGAATTGTAATGGCATGGCCGCGTGTATGGGCTATGTGCCACAGAAAATTGTCAGCAGACAGTTTTATTTTGCACCGGCTAAGCGATATTTTTATGTTTTAGATGAGCGTTTTAGCTTTCAGAATGGTTACTACTTTAATGATGGGCAAAATCGTTTCTCCCCGTTAAGTCCCTCGATACTAGAAAGCGTTGCCCCGCGTTTGCAGTTAAATGGGGTTGATGGTTATGTGTTGCTGATCATTGATGCCGGAAATGATGGGTTGGATGCATCAAATGCGGATGGCGATTTCAAGTTTGTTTCGCCGAGAAGGGTGTTAAGCAGAGACGAAAATCTTGATCAAATCATTGGCGTCACTTTGGAAGAGTGGCGTGTGTTAATGAGTATTCGCGCTTGTGTTACTCTAAAGCGCTTTAACAATGGTTTAAACGTTTATCCTGCTTTAGCAAACGCACAAGCGCATTGGTTAAATGCGTATCATCCAGCAAATAATCCTGCCGGCGGTGGATGGCGCGCACAATGTGGCGCATGACTTTTGAACGGGGCTTCACCCTGATTGAGGTAACGATAGCATTGCTCATCCTAACGATGGCAGCGACGTTTTTAGTGGATGCCTATATGGTGGATGTCAAGCTAAAGGCGCCACGTCAAGAAGATGCGAATCAAATTGCTATCGTTAAAGCCTTAGAGACTTATTTGCGTGTGAATTTGCATTTGCCATGCCCGGATACCGATGGTGACAGTCGCGAAAATCGTCAATTGAGTAATGGCATTTCAGTTTGTAAAAATCGCGAAGGTACTTTGCCAAGCCGTGATTTGGATTTGCCCTCACATGATGCTTGGGGTAATCCTTATTATTATCGTGTGCATCAACGTGCCGAGTCGGGTGTTTATATTAATCAGGTCTGCCAGACGGCCAGTGTGTTTGGCAGCTCTGGTTTAAGAGGTGTTGAAGATTTATGGTTCTGCCCAAGCTCGCATCTTTTTTATTGTGCCGAAAATTCCGGAGCGTCAACTTGTGATGATGTTTGTGCGCAGGCTTGTGTGAATGATATTGACCCGCGGCCAATGCCATTTATGAGCATTAATCCGGATTCTCTTGCTCCTTATTTTCACTTGAACACGCCGCCATTTGGAACGGTTGTCGGCAGCTATAATTTGATATTGGAAGATTCAACGGGTGATACGGTTGAGGAGGGTGTGATTGCAGTGGTCATTTCATGGGGAGAAAACGGTAGTACAGTAAATTCTGCAAGCTGTAACAATGCACCTGTCGAAGAGATTGAAAACTGCGACGGCGATCGCCGTTTCGTTTACCATCCTTCTGGTGAAAACAAAGATTATGTGCAATGGTTTACCGTAAATCAAGCCAAAATGGCGCTTATCAAGCGCGGCGCTTTCGAATAGTCCAGTTAATCGATAATAAGAACTTTAAATGCGATTAGCGTAAAAGAAGACTATACTAAGCTTTTAGAAATATACGTATTCTATCAGTGGTTTTTATGCATTCTTTCAAGTCCATAACACCTAAGCTTTATAAACCCCACCGTCAAAAAGGTGTGGCAATCATTCTTATTATTGTGGTTATTGCCATCATTGCAGTGCTTTGGTTGTCATCTAAGCAAGGCTCGATTATTGGTACTTTCAAGAATAAAGCGATTGAAGCCAATTTTATCGAATTAAATCAAGCTAAAGACCGTTTGTTGCAATTTGCTGCTTTAACTCCTGAACTTTATCATGGTGAAAATTTGACGGCGACGGTAAAACCGCCGATTGGAATTGGATACTTTCCTTGTCCTGATGGGGTGGGCGGGACGACGCCTGATGGTTTAGCAGATTGGAATAATTGCAGTACGGGGGATGCTAGCTTACTGTTGTCGGGTTATTTACCCAGAGTCACGGCCAACACAAATGCGTCAGAAACAATGGCGTTCGCAGCGCAAAAAAAATATCTTTATTATGTTGATAAGCGTTATGTTTTGCCGAGTCTTGATTTTACTGATGATGCTGCAACGGCAATTGATGAAGATGGCTTGTTTGCCCCTTTAACCGTTTCGAAGTTAGAAGCAGAGGCGGATGGTGAAGCAGGATTAACTCTGAACGGTTCAGGTGGATTTATCGCATTTATTGTTGATCCTGGAAGCGACAATGCCTTAAATGAGTTGACCATAAGTGGCTCAAATTTTTTCTATTCTATTCCCAATAGCAGCATTACTTCCGAAGACCCAACCATTGATAAGTTGGTCGCGATTAATTATCAGCAACATTGGTTACCCTTGATGGCGCGTAGAACTTGTCGGGAAAAATCCAAGTTTGTAATGGATTACGCAGACTATCAAGATAATGATGGTGATGGCAGTGTCGATCCAGTTTACGGACCGAGTACAGATACAATTGATCAGTGGAAATTATCTCAAAACTGGTTTTATTGGGGGGGGGCTGACACTAGCTGGTATCAATGGGGAGTTGGTGTATGCCGTTGAGTATTTCTAAGCGTGTTTTGATTCGTGGATTTTCACTGCTTGAATTGGCTTTGGCAATTGTCATACTCGGCATATTGTTGCTTATATTTAATGGGGTGTTTAAATTGTTTTTTGAAACGGATCACCGCATCCAGCAGATTTATGAAAATAAACTTATTCAAGATGCGATGGAAACTTATGTAGCGGTTAACTTTCGTCTTCCATGTCCTGATACTGACGGTGATGGTTATGAAAATCCATCAAAAACCACACCGTTGTCTGCTGTCAGTGATGTCTGTTCTGCGGATTCGGGTGGTCTGCCTTACAATGAATTGGGCACAAAATCGAGCGATGCTTGGGGTAATGGTTATTTTTACAAGGTTATTGCATCCGCCTCAGATACAACGAAAACGGTTAATGTTTGCGAGTCAGCGAGTTTTTTTGGGCGTTCTGGTGTTTTAGAAGATGCAGGCTTGCAAATCTGCACCTCAACGAATGAAGTGGCTTGCGATGATCTCGGTTTATGTCCGAACGGCGGTACTTGGATTGGTGCAACCCTTAATGGGAATTATTCGCCTTATGGAAATCTTTATACACCAACAACCGATGCCCTCGAAGTAAAGTTAGATGACGTTACGGGTACGATTGAAGATACAGGCGTTTTAGCTGTGGTCATTTCATGGGGGGCAAATGGCGATCAGGCAAATAATGCCAACTGCCCCTCTGACTTAAACAGCAATGAAAAAGAAAATTGTGATGGCGATGATGAATTTATAAAAACGCAAAAAGGCTTAGATCGCGATTATCTTGTACCGATAACCTTATTTCAGGCAAAAAAAGCGATGGTTGCCTCAAGGAGATTTAAATGAGCGTTCAAGTCTTGAAAGCTAGGTGTCAACGGGGCTTTACTTTAGTTGAAATCGCCATTGTGTTAGTGATTGTTGGTTTAATTTTCGGTGCTGGTGTCTCTTCTATTGGCGCTTATTTAGATAACGTCAAGCAGAATCACACGATGAATAACTTGCAGCTTACCAAACGTGCCACTCTTGACTTTGTTATGGTGAATTATCATATGCCTTGTCCGGATACTGATGGGGATGGTCGAGAAAATCGTGATGCAGATTCTAAAGCGTGCGCTTCAGCGATCGGAACAGTGCCCTATATTGACATAGGGCGCTCTCGCGCGGATTCGAGTGATGACTACGGGAACGTATTTGCTTATGGTGTTACGCTTGATGTAACCAGTCAAGCGCAAATGGTTGCTGTAACCGGCACCACGGCAGAAGAGTTGTATGGACGGTTTGAACCGAGTTATTTTGCCAATCAATTAGTCGCTTCTGATGCCAATACAGCCAAACCATCTAATTTTAAAATTGCGATTACATTGCCGTTATTTGGGTTAGATACGCCTCCAACCAGTCAAGTTCCCGCAACCGCGGACAAGAATTATGTTATCTGTAAAAATACCACTGACAGTTGTTCTGCGGCGACCGATGCAACACAGATTGAAGTCGAAGATATCCCAGCTGTGATAGTGGCATTTAATGAAAATGGTTCTGGACAAGGGCTTGCAGAGTGCAATAGCAATAACTGGAGCGCACGTGATCAAGAAAATTGCGATGGCGACCTGTACTTATTAAAAAATTATTTCTCCAGTGGCGAGTATGACGATCAGTTGGTCACTATTTCTGCTTACGAAATCAAACAGCAAGTATTAGATCGTTTAAATGGTTTGACGTTGGAGCCGACAGGCCCTGGTTATGCTGGTTATGAGGTTATCTATTTGCGAAATGTCGATAATGCAAACGATTTGAACGTTGGTAATGGTGAGGATAATTCGTTCTATATCGGAGCCAAGCAAGATGAAAATGGCGATGTTATTGATGGCGACGGTGCCGAGGCTGGTGATTTGTCTGCGGTGGTTAATTTAAAAGACGGTGACGATCGATTGTATCTTGAAGGCAGTGTGGTTTCGGGTGGTAACGCCGATTTAGGCGATGGCAATGATCGCTTAACCGTTGAAGGGTCTATTATTGGTGTCGTTACTTTGGGTACGGGCTCTGATATCGCGATTATAGAAAGTGGTGTCTCCGGCACCTTTGATGCCGGAGATGGTAACGATACTATTGATATTTATGGAACCATTCAGGATGGTGCGACAGTCTCTTCTGGTGGTAAGGATAACAAAGAGAGTGATAATGACACCTTAACGTTCCATGGTTCAGTAATGAATGGAGAGATTGATATGGGTGACGGTAACGATACGATGCGCTTTACTGCTGCCTCAGGTAATTTGTCTTTTGGCGATGATGCTATTGTTGATGGAGAGTCGGGCAATAATACGATTGAAGTTGAAAATATGACTGTTGCAGAATTTGAGGCGTTAATTAACGAAAGCATCTCGGACAATTCTGGGAAGTTTAGAAATTTCAGTATTATCCAGCTTAAAGACTAAAAATCTTGCATGCATTGAATATAAAGCTAAACTATTGGCGAGAAATACGTAAATTTGGAGAGTTCGTGTGAGCGAATCATTAAAAGTTCTTTTAGTAGATGATGATCCTGCATTACGTGGGATGGTGGCTTTTGCTTTAGAGTCAGAAGGGTATGAAGTAGACGAGGCAGAGTCACAAACAACCGCTAAAGCAGCGTTTGAAAATTTTGAATACCCAATCGTCGTATTGGATATGGGTATGCCGCCGCATGAGCACACGACTAAAGAAGGTGTTGATGTATTGAATTGGATTGGGATTTACCATCCGATGACATTGGTTATTGTTTTAACTGGGCAAGATGCGCAGGCAACTTCGTATGTAGTACTGAAAGAGGGGGCTTTTGATTTCTTAGAAAAGCCGATAAGTGAATCTGCGTTGGTTTTAGCGGTAAAGCGCGCCACGTTGTTCTACCAACAAAATCAAAAATTGCGTACCGATGAAGGTATTCAAAAAATGCAGATTAATGCCCCGATTGGCGAAGGCGTGAAGCCGGTGCGTAATCAAGCGGAAGAGAAAATGCTGCGTCAAATTTTGGCAGACACGAATTTCAATGTGCATGAATCCGCACGTCGTCTCGGATTAAAGCGTGAAAACGTCTATTATCTAATTAAAAAATACAATATTGAGCGCCCAGAGTATGAAGGGCAGTAATTCCCTAGATTAGCAATAGGGTTCAATTTAAGAATTAGATTGCTGTGCGCTCCCGCAATGCCGGTCATTGCGTGGCTATTAAGCGTTCGCGGTCTCTCTTTTGCATACCAATGGATACCAAAATCTGTTTTGGTTTTTCTTAAAAGAATACCATGCTTCTGATTTGAGCTTTTTCCGTGACCTCATTCGAAATTGTCAGTGCGGTAGTTGCTACCGCTATTCTTTCCGGCAGCGCTCTTGTCGGCTTTTTTTATGTGCGTAATACGCGTCGTTTAAGTTTGGCATTGAGCGAGCTGCACGCCTTAAATCACAAGCTCGAACATGATGCGATTAACTTTTTTCGCAAGGCTTGGCCCGTGTTGCACGCCATTGGTGTGCAGCAAATAGCGGCCAAAATCCGCTGGTTTGGTGAAGATAAGCAAATACAGCTTGGCGAGCCGACAGAAAGTCATTCCATTCAAGAATACAAACAGTTTGAACATGGTCAAATGGCGTTTGACGTGGTTTTACGTCTGCCGCGCAAAGTGGCTCGTGTCGGCACTATGCACAACTTAGTGCTACAAACGTTTTTTAATATTTTGGAACAAGACATTCTTCTCAAAGAACAGCAGGTTACCTCTACGCAAAAGCGCTTGGAGCGTTATCAGATGTTTGTACAGCATGAGATTAAGAACATCGCCCAGTTTATTAGCTTGCTCAGTACGCAAGTGGAGCGTATCGAATCGGACGAGGATAAAATTCGTCTAGTCGCGCGTTTAAAAAAGACCTTGCCAACCATGGCAGAACGCGCTCAAAAAACGATTCAAACCATGAAAGACCCCAGTCTGTCGAAAGAAAAACAGACTACGTTTGATGTCACGGAAGTGCTTAAAGAAGTGGTACAGATGTTTGACCTGCCTTGTAAAGTGCTGGGCTCTGCAGAAGTGGTGATGCGCCGAGAGTTGCTTTTAGAGGTGTTTAAAAATGTGCTGGGCAATTTTCGCGACCACAATGTTGGCAATGAATTAACAATCTATGTTGCGGATAACGCCCAGCCCAATAAAGTTGAAATTCAAATTCAAAACCGCAACATTCCCGGTTTAATGCTGCATCCAGAGCGGATGTTTGAGCCTTTTTGGACAACCAGCGCAAGTGGCTTGGGTTTGGGATTGTTTTTAGCGCGCGAACTGCTAAAGCAGGTTGCCGGTGAAATTAAATTCCACCAAACCAGCCAGCACTTTGGTTTTGTTATCAGCGTGCCTAAAGAGCGCTTAGAGTGATAAGTGTGTTATATCTGCAGCAATTAAATGATTGTTGCTATACCGTTGGAATGAATGCCGTTTTTGCGGGTGAATTTACAATTACTTAATATCAGTTAAGTTCTTTGCAACTACCCCAAAAGTGCTCTTGTTTTTACCTACCTATCTCTATTAAATAGAAAGCAGACTTAGTGTTAGTAATCGGTACATTCAGGTAAGTATTGTTTACTATGGTAGCGGTCACGGTTTATAAAAAAGATGGAGAGAGCATATGAATTCTATTGAAAAATTAATCGCAAAGCGTAAACAACGCCAAGCACAAAAAGGTTTCACACTTGTTGAAATCGCAATCGTACTGGTCATTATCGGTCTGCTTTTAGGTGGTGTACTTAAAGGGCAGGAATTGATTGAAAACACTAAACTTAAAGCTGTTAAAACAGATTCGGATGGTATTTCTGCAGCAGTTCTTGGTTATCAGGATCGTTTTCGTTCACTACCAGGGGATGATGCAGACGCAGATGGTCACACAGGCGCAGATGTAACTGAAGGTAATGGTGATGGTGTTATCAGCACAACAGAGGGTGTGCAGGCTTGGGATCACTTGCGTCGTACTGGATTTATGTCAGGTTCAGGGACAGATGCTCCTATTAATTCTTTTGGTGGCGATATCACGATTTTTTCGGCTACTGGTGGGTTAGTAATTTGTCAAAAAGGTTTGGATCAAGCACAAATGCGTCTAGTTGACTCTCGATATGACGATGGTCTTGGGTCTGATGATACTAAAGCAACATCTGGAGCAATTTATTATGTTATTGCTACTGGAACTGCTCTAACGACTCCATTTCCAGTTGCAGCAGGAGAACTTTGCATTCAATACTAATTTAATGTTACAAATATGTTAGGTAATAAATAACCCGCTCCGGCGGGTTTTTTATTGTCTTGAAAAAAGCACTGCAATCTTGCGGAGACTCTGTGTTAAAATACGCGACCTTAAAATTTTTAGTAATTTCAGTCACCTAGCGAGCCTTGTCAGGGGTTTGGCGGGTGTTTAACGCGAGAGTATTGCATGTCACAAGCTTCTTCTGCCAATGGTTCGCCTTTTGAGGGCGGTCTGTATGTGATTACTTACGGCTGTCAGATGAACGAGTATGATTCGGACAAGATGGCGAGTCTGTTGCAAAAAACTTACGGTTTAGCCTTGGTGGAAGACCCGGAAGACGCCGATGTGGTGTTGATGAACACCTGCTCGGTGCGTGAAAAAGCACAAGAGAAAGTTTTCTCCGAGTTAGGTCGTTGGTCGAAATGGAAAGCGAAAAAGCCGAACCGCGTCATTGGTGTTGGTGGCTGTGTGGCTTCACAGGAAGGCAATGTCATCCGTCAGCGTGCGCCCAGTGTGGATGTGATTTTCGGCCCGCAAACTCTGCATCGTCTACCGGCAATGATTGATGAAGCGTTACGTATGCGCGGCGATGAGACGATTAAGAAGAAAAAGGCGGTTATCGACATCTCTTTCCCGGAAATCGAGAAGTTCGATAACTTGCCGGAGCCGGAAGTCAACGGTGTATCGGCGATGGTCTCGGTGATGGAAGGGTGCTCGAAATATTGCACCTTCTGCGTGGTGCCTTATACCCGCGGCGAAGAAGTCAGTCGTCCGTTTGAAGATGTCATGCGCGAGATTCGTACGCTTGCCGAGCAAGGTGTGCGTGAAATCAATCTGCTTGGGCAGAATGTGAATGCTTATCGCGGCACGATGGCGGACGGTGAAATTGCTGATTTGGCGGTGTTGATTCATGGAATGCGCACCATCGACGGCATCGACCGGATTCGTTACACCACCTCGCACCCGAACGAGATGACCCAGTCGCTGATTGATTGTTATGCGGAAGTGCCTGAGTTGGTGTCGCATCTGCATCTGCCAATCCAAACCGGATCTGATCGCATTTTGGCGATGATGAAACGCAATCACATGGCGATCGAGTACAAATCAACCATTCGTAAAATCCGTAAGATTCGTCCGCATTTAAGTTTGTCGGGCGATTTTATCGTCGGCTTTCCGGGCGAGACCTGCGACGACTTTAAGGAGACCTTAAAGTTGGTGGAGGAGTTAAACTACGACCGTTCGTTTAGTTTCATCTATTCGGCGCGTCCAGGAACGCCGGCGGCATCTTACCCAGATGATGAAACGATGGATAAGAAAAAACGTCGTCTCTATCATTTGCAGGAGCTGTTGAATAAGCAGACCGCAGAGATTTCCGAATCGATGGTCGGCACGGTGCAGCGTATTCTGGTGGAGCGTTTGTCGCGTAATTCGTTTACCGAAATCGCCGGCCGTACGGAAAACAACCGCGTGGTGAATGCCGAAGGTTCACCGGATTTGATTGGTCAGTTTGTGGATGTCAAAATTACCGAAGCGTTTGCCAATTCTTTAAAAGGGGTGATTGTGGCCACGCCGGAAGCGGATAAGTTTGGCGTGTCACAATTTCATGCCTTGTAAATTGTGCTAAATCCGTATTAAATAAGTCTATTCAAGTTAACAACGCCCGCCTTTGGGCGTTGTTTTTTTCTAACCTATGCTATGTTTTAACCAAGAGGTCGGTTTTTGACAACTCTGCACACTATTCAGTTTCGGCTTGCGCCGGAAGATAATGAACGCCTGCAAAATTTATGCGGCTGGCAAAGCGAGCATTTAGGGCAAGTTGAATTGCGTCTTGGTGTGGAAATCAATCACCGTGGTTTTTTGTTTGCGATTACCGGTTTGGCGGAGCGAATCCATAAAGCCGAAGAGGTGGTGCGTGAATTGTTTCGTCTGACGGCTGCCGAAACTTTGATGCCGGAAAAGGTGCATTTGGTGTTGCATCAGTTTGGTCATGACCAAGCGCAGGCGTTAGCGGATGAGGCGTTGATTAAGACACGCCGTAAAACCATTAAAACGCGTAATAAAAATCAAGCCGATTATATTCAGTCGATTCAACGTCACGATGTTAACTTTGGCATAGGTCCGGCCGGTACAGGAAAAACCTATCTGGCGGTCGCTTGTGCCGTCGAGGCGTTGGAAAACGAAAAGGTAAGGCGCATTATTCTGACTCGCCCAGCGGTCGAAGCCGGAGAAAAACTCGGTTTTTTACCGGGTGATTTAACTCAAAAAGTTGATCCTTATCTGCGTCCACTGTTTGATGCGCTGTTTGAAATGATGGGCTTTGAGACCGTAGAGCGCTTAATGGAAAAAAATGTGATTGAGGTTGCCCCCTTAGCATTTATGCGCGGGCGTACGCTGAACGAGTCGTTTATTATTCTGGATGAGGCGCAAAACACCAGCACTGAGCAGATGAAGATGTTTTTGACACGCATTGGTTTTGGTTCGACCGCGGTGATTACCGGTGACATTACCCAGTGCGATTTGCCGCGTAGCCAAAAATCCGGTTTGCGCCATGTGATCGAAGTGCTTGATGGGGTGGAGGGTATTGGATTTACCTTTTATCAGACGCAAGATGTGGTGCGTCATCGCTTGGTGCAAAAAATTGTTCATGCGTATGATCGTTACGACCGTAAACAAGCACAAGATAAAGAGCGCGCACAACAAAAAAAGAGTGCCGATTTAAACGCAACCCCACCAGTTTCATCCTCTTGTCGCGGAGTTTAGTATGTTAGAAATCGATTTGCAATGGGCCATTGAGCCGCAAGCCATGCCCACTCAAGCGCAGTGCGAAAAATGGGTGCAGGCGGCTTTGCAGCATGACCATGCTTACCAAACGGTAGAAATGGTGGTGCGTATTGTCGATGGCGCTGAAAGTCAGGCCTTAAACAACGACTATCGCGGCATGGATAAACCAACGAATGTGTTGTCGTTTCCGTTTGAGCAGCCGCCCGGTTTGTTGGAGTTGGGCGAAGAGTTGCCCTATTTGGGTGATTTGGTAATTTGCGCGGATGTGGTTGCCGATGAAGCACGCGAACAGAACAAACCGCTGGAAGCGCATTGGGCGCACATGATTGTGCACGGCACCTTGCATTTGCAAGGCTATGACCATATAGAAGAAGTTGAAGCGTTGGAGATGGAAAATCTTGAACGTGACATTATGCACGCTTTGGGGTTTGATGACCCCTATGCGCAAGATGAAATGTAACTTGCGTAGAGCGTTTATTTGATTAATAAAAGGATAATATTTCACTAATGAGTGACAGTAGTAGCGGCTCTTCGTGGTTAGACCGTCTGGGCAAAGTGTTTTCTGACGAGCCGGAGAGCCGAGAAGATTTAGTCGAAATGATGCGTGCAGCGCATCACCATGGTGTGATTGATGCTGATGCTTTGGCGATGATTCAAGGGGTGTTAGAGGTTTCCGAATCGCGCGTGCGCGATATTATGGTACCGCGCCCACAGATTGAGTTGATTGACGCTTCCGAACCTTTGGAAGGTATTTTAGAAGATATGTTGGAAAGCTCGCATTCGCGCTATCCGGTGATTGATGACACCAAAATCGTTGGTGTGGTGCTCGCTAAAGATGTGTTCCGTAAGGTGGTTAAGGGCGAGCTCAATACCAAAGAGGATTTGCAGGCAATTTATCGTGAGCCGAATTTTGTGCCAGAAAGTAAGCGTTTGAATGTGTTGTTGCGCGATTTTAAAGAGAGTCGTAATCACATGGCGTTGGTGGTGGACGAATACGGCGAGTTGGCTGGATTGGTGACCATCGAAGATGTTATCGAACAAATTGTGGGTGACATTGAAGATGAGCATGATGAAGAAGAGAGCGCGAACATTCAGAAACGTACCGGAGAAATATTTTCGGTGAGTGCGTTTACGCCAATGGATGAATTTAACCGTTTCTTTAAAGTGCAGTTGGATGAGGACTTGACCGAGACCATTGGTGGGTTTTTGGCTATTCAGTTTGGCCATGTACCAGCGGTGGCCGAAGAGTTTGCTGTGGATGGTATTGTCATCCGGGTGGTTAAGGCCAGTGAACGTCGTGCTGAATTGTTTGAAGTGCGTCCGGCAAAATCCGCAGCAGTCGATGGTGAGGAAGGCTTAGTGCAGCAGGCGCTCTAAGCCAGCCAAGCATCGATAAATGAAAACGGCTAGAGGCAATCTCTAGCCTTTTTTATGGAATTTGAAAATAGAGAATCACGTGAACAAATTAACCCGAGCTTGGCAGGCTATAACAAGCGGTTTAGCGCGCTTTAAACCGAATAAATCCCATTGGCTTGCGCTTTTATTAGGCGCGGTTTCGGTCAGTGCTTTTGCCCCTTTGGCGATTGCACCGGTGATGTTGCTTACGTTGGCGGGCTTATTTGTGCTTTGGCAAAAGTCGCCCACCGCTAAAGATGGTGCCAAGCTTGGCTTGTACTTTGGCCTAGGTTTTTTTGGGGTTGGTCTGAGTTGGTTGTTTAAAAGCATTTATGTGTATTCCGGTGTTGTCTTGCCAATTGCGGTGCTGCTGACTTTAAGTTGGGTGCTCTATCACGCGTTGTTTTTAACGGCAGCGGGCTATTTTGCGGTGAAACTGCGAGGCAGTCGTACTTTGGCTATGCTGGGGTTGTTTCCGGTTGTATGGGTGTTGTTTGAATTGCTACGCGGGACGCTTTTCGGCGGTTACCCGTTCTTGTTAATTGGTGTGAGCCACCTGCATTCTTGGTTGGATGGCTATGCCCCGATTTTTGGTGTTTGGGGTGTTAGCTGGGTGGTCGCTGTCAGTGCTGGTGCGCTGGCGCTGTTGTATTTAAAACGCTCGTGGGTTTTGAGTAGCTTAGTGATTTGTCTGCTCTGGTCGAGTGGCGGTCTTTTGCAGCAGATTCAGTGGGTCAGTCCAGTTGCTAAGCCGGTGGACATTGCTTTGGTGCAAGGTAATGTGCCGCAGCAGCTTAAGTGGACTACGCAAGCTTTAGTGCCATCGCTGGAGCGCTATACCCAACTGACCAAAGCCAATCTGGACGCGGATGTGATTGTCTGGCCGGAAACCGCGGTTGCGAATTATTTAGCTGTTGTTGAGAAAGGCGCTTTGCAAACGTTTATTCGTGATGCGCAACTGTTTAAAAAAGACATTCTTGTCGGCGTGGTTGATGGCGATCCAAACGGTGATGCGGTCTATAACGCATTGGTCAATCTCGGAAATTTAGAGCAGCGTTACCATAAGCGTCATTTAGTCCCGTTTAGCGAATATTTCCCGTTTGATGCTTTCTTTGCGCCGATTGCCAAGCTGTTTGATATTCCGTTTTCGTTTTTTAGTCATGGTGATGCCAGTCAGATGCCGTTGCAAATTGGCAATCATCAGGTGGGCTTGAGTATCTGTTTTGAAATGGCGTTTGGAGAAGAGTTGGCGCGACAATTACCGGTGGCGGAATATTTTATTACCGTGTCAAATGATGGCTGGTTTGCGCACACCCTAGAGCCGCATCAGCAGCTGCAAGATGTGCAAATGCGTGCTTTGGAATTGGGTCGCGAAATTGCGCGCGCCACCAATACCGGATTTACCGTGATTGTTGGCGTGGATGGCCAAATTAAAGCGCAGGTTGCCCCTTATCAATTGGCGGTGCTACGCGGCGAAATTCAACCTTATCAAGGCTTGACGCCCTATGCGCAGTGGCAGTGGTTGCCGATTTTACTGCTGATAGGCCTGATTCTGCTCTTTACGCTGGGTGGCCGTTTGCTGTTAAGACGTCATTAGGCTAATAAATAACCTAATGTGCTAATCTCAAACTTAGCGCTGTCATCTTAGTGCGGTTTATCAAACATCGGGTGTTCATCGTCCATGGCGGCCGCGATGCGCATCCGCAATACGGTGATTTCGGTCGGGTCTGCTAGGCTCATCGCTTTGTCGATCAGCAGTTTTTCCAGTACCGGCAGGTCCATGTCTAAAAATTCTTTGACCCCTTGTTGAACATCCGCCAAGTATTCCGCCAATTGCATCATGTCGGTGTGCAGGTCTCGTTGTACTTGAGCAAACTCTTTTGCACTTAGCTCAGCCAGGTCGTGCTCGACTTGTTCCGCTTTCTCGATGGTATGGCCCAAATGTTGCCAAGTTTGATATTCGGCGATATAGGCCTTTTCTTTGGCGTAGTTGAATAGGGTGCGGTAGGCTTTTAACATTTTATTGACACGCATTTTTTCTCCCAGTTTTAGAAACGATTCCCAT
This sequence comes from Thiosulfatimonas sediminis, assembly GCF_011398355.1. Taxonomy (GTDB): domain Bacteria; phylum Pseudomonadota; class Gammaproteobacteria; order Thiomicrospirales; family Thiomicrospiraceae; genus Thiomicrorhabdus; species Thiomicrorhabdus sediminis_A. The sequence continues at coordinate 2,273,922 of NZ_AP021889.1, read as the reverse complement.
ATAATACTGAACTTATTATTTTTTGTTAGCAACGAATTTTTCGCCATCCGCAAGATAACCGATATCGGGCTTGTTGTGGCGCAATAAAACTCGGTTAAAGGACTTAAAGAACAGCCATGGCAGATGTGCAATATCAACCTCAAAAACTGGAAGCCACAATTCAAAAAGTGTGGGACGACAATCAGACTTTTGTCGCGCAAGAAGATGACAGCAAAGAGAAGTTTTATTGCTTGTCGATGTTTCCTTACCCAAGCGGAAAATTGCATATGGGGCACGTACGTAACTACACCATAGGTGACGTAATTTCTCGTTTTCAGCGAATGCAGGGAAAAAACGTCTTACAACCGATGGGTTGGGACGCTTTCGGTCTTCCGGCGGAAAATGCCGCTATGCAGAACAATCGTGCGCCGGCGGAATGGACTTATTCGAATATTGACTATATGCGCAACCAGCTTAAGTCTTTGGGGTTGGGTTTTGATTGGAGCCGTGAACTGGCGACGTGTCATCCGGAGTATTACCGTTGGGAGCAGTGGTTATTTACTCAGCTGATGAAAAAAGGCTTGGTATACCGCAAGATGTCGCAAGTGAACTGGGATCCGGTTGACCAGTGTGTTTTAGCTAATGAGCAGGTCATTGATGGTAAAGGTTGGCGTTCTGGCGCGCCGGTTGAGAAAAAAGAGATTGTGCAGTGGTTTGTGAAGATCACCGATTACGCCGAAGAGCTGTTGCAAGACCTTGATCAATTGGACGGTTGGCCGGAGCAGGTAAAAACCATGCAACGTAACTGGATTGGTAAATCGACCGGGTTGGAAATAGCCTTCCCGATTGAGGGCAAAGACGGCCAATTCTTGAAAGTGTATACCACGCGCCCAGACACCCTTATGGGGGTGAGTTACTTAGCGGTCGCTGCGGATCATCCGTTGGCGCATAAGGCGTCGATTCATAACGAGCCTTTAGAGCACTTTATGCAAGAGTGTACGCACACTTCTACGGCCGAAGCGGATATCGAAACCATGGAGAAAAAAGGGGTCGATACCGGCGTGCGCGTGCGCCACCCGATTACCGGCGAAATCATTCCGGTTTGGGCGGCCAACTTTGTGTTGATGAGTTACGGTACGGGTGCCGTTATGGCGGTGCCGGCGCACGACCAGCGTGATTTTGAGTTTGCCAAGAAATACGATTTGGCAATAAATCCAGTGATTTTACCGCTAGGCGAGAGCTGTGTGGATGTCAGCGAAGCGGCGATGACCGAAAAAGGCGTGCTGTTTAATTCTGGCCAGTTTGACGGTTTGCAGTCGGATGAAGCACTGCAAGCGATGGCTAAGGTGTTGAGCGAAAAGCAACTGGGTGAGCAGAAAACCAACTACCGTTTGCGTGACTGGGGCGTGTCGCGTCAGCGTTATTGGGGATGTCCGATTCCGGCGATTTATTGTCCGGCTTGTGGTGTTTTGCCGGTACCAGAAGATCAGTTGCCAGTTCGCTTGCCAGAAGATTTGGTTCCTGATGGAGCTGGTTCGCCACTGGCAAAATTAGAAGAATTTAAAAACTGCGAATGCCCACAGTGTGGCGGCCGCGCAAAACGCGAAACCGATACCTTTGATACGTTCTTTGAATCGTCTTGGTACTACGCACGTTATACCTCGCGTGATTGCACTACTGGAATGTTGGATGCGCGCGCCGATCATTGGTTACCGGTTGATCAGTATATCGGCGGGATTGAACACGCAATTTTGCATCTTTTGTACGCGCGTTTCTTCCATAAAGTGATGCGCGACGAAGGCTTAGTTAAATCTGATGAGCCATTCAAAAACTTGTTAACGCAAGGTATGGTCTTGGCCAGTAGCTGGTTTAACCAAGATGCCTCTGGTAAACAAACATGGTATTCGCCTCTGGATGTTGAACCAACGTTGGACGAAAAAGGCACGGTGATTGGCGGTAAGTTAAAAACCGATGGCACGCCAGTGCAGTATGGCGGCGTGATTAAAATGTCGAAATCGAAAAACAACGGTATCGATCCGCAAACCTTGATCGAACAATATGGCGCGGATACGTTACGTCTGTACATCATGTTCGCCGCTCCGCCAGAGCAAACCTTGGAGTGGTCGGACAAAGGCGTGGAAGGCTGCTCGCGCTTTATTAACCGTGTGTGGCGTCAAGTGCATGGTCATCTTGAACATGGTGCCGTAGTGGCGTGCACGAGTTCGGCTGATTTGAGCAAAGAAGCCAAGGCGTTGCGTTTGAAATTGCATGAAACTTTGCAAAAAGTGTATGACGACATGGGGCGTCGCATGACTTTTAACACCGCGATAGCTGCTTGTATGGAGTTGCTAAATGAATTGAATAAATTTAATGCGACCGATGCCAGCGACCGTGCCTTGATGCAAGAAGCGATTGAGATTCTGGTTTTGATGTTGTCACCGATGACGCCGCATCTTTCACAAGTTTTGTGGCAGGCATTAGGCAAAGACGGTCTTGTGGTCGATGTTGCTTGGCCGCAAGTTGATGAATCGGCATTGGTTAAGTCAGAAATCGAATTGATGGTGCAGGTTAATGGCAAACTACGCGGCAAAATTGCAATGTCGGCCGATGCGGATAAAAACGCGATTTTGGCGGCCGCGAAAGCGGATGAAACGGTGCTTAAGTTCATTGGCGACCAAGTGATTGTCAAAGAAATTTATGTTCCAGGGCGTCTGGTTAATATCGTGGTAAAAGGGTAAAGCAATGCTACAGCATCGCGTAAAATTCATCTGGTCGGCGCTACTGCTGCTGTTAAGCCTGCAGTTAACTGCGTGCAGTTTTCAACTGCGTGGTAGCGAGGGTGTCTTTGCTAATCCGCAGTTGCAAAGCATTGCGCTGCGTACTGATGCGACTACTGACGGCGCGATTAAAGAGAGCATTGCCGATTTATTGCCGAAGTCAATCGATTTGCAAACGGTGCAGGTGATTGTGTCTCTGCCTACCGCGAACGAGGCAGACATGCGGCAAGAGCTGTTTTTAGTGCTTGAAGGGACGAAAAAGCAGCAGAAACGTACGGCTGTGTCGGCAATCGGTGAAACCACGGCGGAGTTTATCCGCTGGGTGCAGCCCTATCAGGTCTTGAATATCAAGGGAGAGCGCTTGTTGAGTGACGAGGCTTTTGCTTATCGTGATCGTCAACTTGACCCCCAAGGGTTGATGGCGGCCAATCAAGAGTTGTACGAAATTAACCAGTTGATGGCGCAAGATATTGCCGAGCAGATTGTGCGCCGTTTGCAATCGTTGAGTTGGTAAGCGGTTTTGATTCCGGCTCCCGCGTTTTTAAAGCAAGTGCAAACGGCGCAGTTTGCGCTAACGCCGATCTTTCTGTTTTATGGTGAGGAACCATTGTATCTGCGCGATTGCGGCGATGCTTTGCGACGACGTCTTAAACAGCAAGGCTTTATCGGCGGTGAAACTTTCGAGGTTGACGCCGGTTTTGATTGGCAGGCACTCCAGATGGAAACCCAGTCGGGTTCGTTGTTTGCCGAGCGTCAGTTTTTAGTGGTTAATATGCCTAAAGGTTCGCCGGGCAAAGAGGGTGGCGATTTCATTCAGCAGTTTTGTCAATATCACGCTCGTTTTGCACCGAATCCCGAAATGGTGATTTTGCTGTTTTGTGAAAAACTTGACAGTCGGCAGATAAAAAGTAAATGGGTCCAAGCGATTGAGGCGGCTGGTTTGGTGGTGCAAACCAAGCCGGTAGCGCAAGATGCTTTGCCGCAATGGGTGGCGCAAAGGGCGCAAAACTACGCCTTGCAGCTGACTCAAGAAGCGGCCAGTTTATTGGCGGAACGTACCGAAGGGAATTTATTGGCCGCCGATCAAGAGTTGATTAAGTTGTCGTTGTTATTACCGCCAAACGAAGGTTCTTTGCAGGCGGTGGATGCTGAGATGATTTTGCAAAATGTGGTTGATCAAGCGCATTATCAACTGTTTGCTTTGAGCGAAGCGATGCTCAAAGGTCAGCGCAGCAGTGCGTTGCAGATTCTGCAAAGATTGCGGCAAGAGGGGATTGAAGCGCCAATTATTTTATGGCTACTCAGTCGAGAATTACGCGTTTTGACTGAATTACAGCTGTTGGCGCAGCAAGCTTCTTTGGGGCAGGCATTTAAACAGTGCGGTGTTTGGCAGGTCAATCAGGCGCAATATCGTCAGGCATTACAGCGACAAAGTTCTACGGCTTGGCAGACGTATTTGCAAGTGGCGTTGCAAGTGGATTTGAAAATTAAAGGCATCGATGCCAATAATAGCGACCCTGAAGTTTGGGCAGCATTGAAAGCATTAGTGATAAAAATCGCATCCTAATCGAATAAATGAGTTTAAAAATGAATATTGAACAGTACATGATGGATTTGGGGCAGAAAGCCCGCGCCGCATCGCGCCAGTTGTTGCGCGCCAATACACGTATGAAAAATCAAGCTCTCTTGGCGATTGCTGAGCAGATTGAGCAGCAAGCGGTGATTTTACAAACAGAAAATGCCAAAGATTTAACGGCCGGTAAAGAGAGTGGTTTGGATGCTGCCATGCTGGACCGTTTAGCGTTAAGCGATAAAGTGATTGCCGGTATGGCCGAAGGTTTACGCCAAATTGCAGCGTTGCAAGACCCTGTTGGTGAAATTTCCGATATGTCTTTTCGTCCGTCCGGTATTCAAGTGGGTAAGATGCGCGTGCCATTGGGCGTGGTTGGGATTATTTACGAGTCGCGCCCAAATGTGACGGTTGATGCGGCGGCTTTATGTCTTAAATCCGGCAATGCGGCTATTTTACGCGGCGGCTCGGAGGCCAAATACTCCAACCAAGCGTTGGCGAAATGTATTGCTGCTGGATTGGAAGTTGCCGGTTTGCCGGCCACTGCTGTGCAAGTTTTGGAGACCACTGATCGTGCGGCAGTCGGTCATTTGATTGCGATGCCGGAGTTTGTCGATGTGATTATTCCACGTGGCGGTAAAGGCTTAATTGAGCGCATTTCACAAGGCGCGCGCGTACCGGTCATCAAACATTTGGATGGCATTTGCCATGTGTATATTGATGTGGATGCCGATGCGCAAAAAGCACTGGATGTGGCGTTTAATGCAAAAACACATCGTTACGGTGTTTGTAATGCGATGGAAACTTTGTTGATTGCCGAGGCGCGTGCTGCTGAAATTTTGCCGAAATTGGCTGAGCTTTATGCAACGAAAGCGGTTGAGTTGCGCGGTTGTGCGCAGACCTGTGCGTTGATTAATGCCAAGCCCGCCACGCAAGAAGATTGGGCAACGGAGTATCTGGCGCCGATTTTGTCGATTCGTGTGGTGGCGGATGTTGACGCGGCAATGGATCACATTGCGCAGTTTAGTTCTGGCCATACGGAGTCGATAATCACTGAAAATTTTTCTACCTCGCGCCGTTTTTTGGCAGAAGTGGATTCCAGCTCAGTAATGGTTAATGCTTCGACCCGTTTTGCGGATGGCTTTGAATATGGTTTGGGGGCGGAAATCGGTATCAGTACCGATAAGTTTCACGCCCGTGGTCCGGTTGGCTTGGAAGGGTTGACGTCGCAAAAGTATATCGTCTTGGGCGACGGTCATATTCGTCAGTAAAATGCGTTTTATCGGTATTAATGGCGGGACTTTTGATCCGATTCATTACGGGCATTTGCGCGCCGCCTTAGAGGTGATGCAAAAAGTGGGTATGGAGCAGGTACGTTTTGTGCCTTGTTATCAGCCAGTGCATCGTGGCACGCCAAGTGTTTCCGCGCAGCAGCGTTGCGCAATGATTGCTTTGGCGATTGAAGCGCAGCCGCAGTTTTTTTTAGACACCATTGAAATTGAGCGAGGTGGTCCGTCTTTTATGGTGGACACTTTGCGCCAGTTAAAACCGCATTATGCGGATGGCTCAACCAGTTTGGTGCTGATGATGGGCATGGATGCTTACGGCAAATTTTGCACATGGCATCAATGGCAAGAGATTTTAGAGTTAGCGAATTTGGTGGTGATGCACCGACCAGGTGACAATTTGGGATTTGCTGGTCAGGAAGCCCGTCTTTTTCAGCAACGGGCGGTGACGCAATTTAGCCAATTATATGGACAGATAATGGAGTTGCCAATTACGCAATTGGCAATCAGTTCGACGGCGATCCGTGCGGATATCCGAAAGGGCATTCCACCGGACTATTTAACCCCTTTTCGGGTTAATCAATACATTCAAAAGTATGCTTTGTACCGCGCTCAGCCGGACGAGCAATAAGGTCGAAAGACAGGAGAACAAAACTACAATGACGATGTCGTTACAACAGATTCAAGAATTAGCGGTCGGTACTTTAGATGACAGCAAAGGGCGTGACATTCAAGTGATTGATATTCAAGGGGTCAGTTCCTTTGCCGATGCGATGATTGTGTGCACCGGAACCTCAACTACCCACGTGCGTGCGATGGGCGGGCATTTGGAAAAAGCGTTTAAAGAAGCCGGTGAGCCGCCGATGGGCGTTGAAGGCGGCCCACAAGCGGATTGGGTTCTAGTCGATTTGGGAAATGTGATTGTGCACATTATGACCGAGTCGGCGCGCGCGCATTATGCTTTGGAAAAACTTTGGGATATTAAACCTAAAGCGGGACAGACCGAGGCGGCAGCTGAATAACTAGGGTAATTTATGGTTATTCACTTTATTACGGTCGGCCAAAAAATGCCGAAGTGGGTGCAAGAAGGGTATCAAGAATATGCCAAACGCCTGCCTAAAGCGTGCAGTTTAAAATTGGTTGAACTGCCGATGGCCAATCGTGGCAAAAGCAGCTCTGTCGATAAAATGAAAACCGAAGAAGCCAAACGTATCTTGGACGCCGTGCCGAAAGGTGCGCGTTTGATTGTCTTGGATGAGCATGGCCAGCAGGTAACCACTAAAGGGCTTGCTGATAAAATGGAGGAGTGGCTTGGCGGTGGTCAAGACGTTGCTCTAATTGTTGGTGGTCCAGACGGTTTGGATGAGTCGCTGTTGCAACAAGCGCAGTGGAAATGGGGGTTGTCCAAACTGACGATGCCCCATCCGATGGTGCGCATTTTGGTGGCGGAACAAATCTATCGGGCTTGGTCGGTCATCAATAACCATCCTTATCACCGCGAGTGAAAATGTTCTTTTTTCAATCTCTGCGTTAAGTTCTTGCCCGTGTATTCATCTGTACAGGTCGCAAAAACTTGCCTTTCTTGAAACAACTATTTCATTTTCAGTATGCTGCAGTGCCTTGATTCTGCATAAGGCGCGCTTTTTGTAACATCGAGACTGAAGCAAAACGCTTTTTTTCGTTTCAACGCCCTTCGTTGGCAAGCCTTTTTTCAATTTTTAAAGGTTTTTAATCCTCATTCTGTTTAGATATTTTTGGCGATTTTGATTTCAACGCGACGGTTTTGTTGTTGGTTGTTGGCTATGGGATTGCCTTGTGCATCTAAGTTGGGCGCTGTCGGGCGCGTATCGGCATAGCCAATGGCTTTGAGTTTGTTACCGTCAATGCCTTGAGCCAGAAAGACGTGCAGTACGCTGATGGCGCGGCTGGAGGAGAGCTCCCAGTTAGACGGGAAGCGGGGGGTGTTAATCGGGATATTGTCGGTATGGCCTTCAATTTCGATATTAAAATCCGGAAGTTCAAACCCTTCAATGTTATGCGCTATGTCTGCCAAAAGTTTTTTGGATTTGCTGCCAAGTTCGGCGGAGCCGGTGGCAAATAGCATACTGCCTGGTAGGTTGATTTTTAAATAATTGTCGCCCATTTCTAAAGCGTCTTGCGGCAAGATACTGTGTTGCAGGAGGGTATACTTAAGATTGGCATTCAGTGCTTTTAATGGCTTAATCTCTTGTTCTTTTTTCAGTAAACCGTCATTTAACCCTTGTGCCACCTCTTCAAAACGATTTTGATTGATAATCGACATCGATAAAATCAAAATAAAAAACCCCAAAATCAACGTCATCGCATCGGCATAGGTAACCAGCCATTCGTTCTGTTCTTCCTCTTTTGGTTTTTTGAGTTTGGCCGATTGGTAAGCGCCTTGGTCATTGTGATAGTGCATTCTTAACGCTCCGCACGACGAAATTGAAAGCGTGGGTGTAGATAAGAGTTCATGGTGTCTTCAATGAGTGACGGCGATGCGCCTTCTGAGAGTAGGACAATGCCTTCGGTCAGAATCTGATTGCGCTGTGCTTCTAGGTCTTGTTTGTGTTCCAATTTACGCGCTGCGGGTTTGAGAATGAGCTGTGCCATCAAAACGCCATATAGTGTGGTTAACAGTGCCACCGCTAAGCCGCTGCCTATTTTGGATGGGTCGCCTTCCATTGAATTGAGCATAATAATTAATCCAACTAAGGTACCGACCATGCCAAATGCCGGCGCAGTTGCTGCCATAGTCAGTAGAACCTTAGCCGGACGCATATTGCTCTCATAGATAGATTCACGCGAGTGTTGGAGTAAGTTGTTGAGGTGCGAGCCTTTATAGCCGGAGAGTAAAAAAATAAACGATTGGTTGAGGAAGCTCTGACCTTCTTCAGGCATTTCAATAACTTTTTCAAGCCGAATCAGGCCTTGGCTGCGGATGATTTTTGACCAGTCGATTAAGATGCCAACGTCTTCGTATAGTTTGACCGCGCTGACGTTCGAGTTAATGATTGTTGACCCCATCTCTTTAAATGCTAAGGCGACATAGCGACCATCGTAAGAAATCATTGCGGCGGCGATGGTTCCTCCGGCAACCATGAGTAGGCTGGAGAGGCTGAAAAACATCAAGTAGTTATCGGTATTTAGAATAATCGCGGCAATGAATAACCCCATGCCGAGAATAAAACCAAACAGCGCGCTGACAGATATATTCATGTGTTCTCAATATTACGGATGGATGAGTTTCAACATTACAGCAGAAAACTTGATTTATCGGAATGATTTACCACAGCTTTTTGCCACAAGCCGCCGGTTTGTTAAAAACCGATGAATCCATGCTAAACAATTGACTTTGTGGTTAAAAATTGGATAATACCGCTTCTCAAATGTACGAATAATTCGTACGGTCACAAGTAGTCATCTAACGTTTTGATTTTTCAGGGTTTTAGATGTTGTGTTAATTGTTAAAGATAGGTCTACGGATCCTTAACACGTAAAAACGAATTGGAGTTTTAAAAATGGCAAACTCAGCACAAGCGACTAAACGCGCTCGCCAAGCAGAAAAAAATCGTCAACATAACGTAGCAATGCGTTCTGATATGCGTACTGCAGTAAAAAAAGTGTTATCTGCAATCCAAGCTGGTAACAAAGAGCAAGCAAATGAATTATTCCGTACAGCGCAGTCAAAACTTGACGGTATGGCGCGTAAAGGCATCATTCACAAAAACAAAGCTGCGCGTTCTAAGAGCCGCATCAACGCTCGTATCAAAGCATTGGCGTAATTGTCCAGCTTGATTAAGTGTAAAAAACCGGGCGAGTCCCGGTTTTTTTGTGCCTATCGTAATTACACTGGACAGACCATCTTGCCGAGTTCTTCTGTTAACTTGAGGTTTTCTGAATAGTCTACTGGGCAGTCGATTAACACCACGCAATTATCGGCAATCGCTTGTTGTAAGGTTGGCAATAACTGTTCCGTCGATTCGATACGGTAGCCTTTGGCACCAAATGCATCCGCTAATTTAATAAAATCTGGATTGGTAAAGGCGATATTGCTTTCCCGACCAAATTGATTCATCTGTTTCCACTTAATCAAGCCGTAACTGGCATCGTTCCAAATTAATACGATAATTGGAATTTTTAGACGCACTGCAGTTTCAATTTCTTGCATATTCATCATAAAACCGGCGTCTCCGGTTACCGCGAGCGCCACGCGCTCTGGTCTAGCCAGCTTGGCGGCAATGGCTCCGGGAAGTGCGATACCCATTGAAGCAAAACCGTTCGAGATAATGCAGGTGTTGGGCGCTAGGGTTTGATACATCCGCGCTACCCACATTTTATGGGCCCCAACATCCGATATGACAATGTCTTCGGCATCCAACGCTTGGCGCAAGTCATAGAGAATTTTTTGCGGTTTGACTGGATAACCGCTGTCTTGATCAAATTCGTGAAAATGGTTTTCGATTTCCCGTTTAATCGGTAAATAGGGGCTGTTGGTATGACGGTTACTTTCGGCGGCGATGCCTTGTAATGCGTTGCTGATATCGCCAATCAATCCGGCTTCGACAATGTAATACTCATCGACTTCCGCAGGTTTAGAGTCAATGTGGATGATTTTTAAATCCGGATTTTTATTCCATAAATTCGGGTGATATTCGACTATATCATAGCCGATGCAGATCACCACATCGGCGCGGTCAATACCGCAAGCAATATAATCGTGGGCTTGTAAGCCGATGGTGCCTAAAGAGAGCGGATTGTTACAAGGCAGTGCGCCTTTGGCCATAAACGTTGTGGCAACTGGGATGTTTAATTTGGTGGCAAATTCGATGAGTGCATGACTGGCATTGGAGCGAATCACGCCGTTACCAGCGATAATCATTGGAAAGCGTGATTGGCTAATTAAATCCGCCGCTTGCGTGATTTTGGCGGTATTGGCAAATGACGGCAGTGGACTTTGGCGCTTTAACGGTTTTTTAGTGAGACGCTTGGCGGCAATGTTTTCTGGAAAATCAATAAAGCTACAGCCGGGTTTTTCCGCTTCTGCGACCTTGAAGGCTTTACGTACCACTTCTGGAATCACTTCTGGGGTGAGAATCTGTGTAGAGTATTTGGTAATTGGTTCAAATAAATTCACTAAGTCTAATACCTGATGACTCTCTTTGTGTAATCGGTTCGAGCTGGCTTGTCCGGCAATCGCGACCACGGGGGCGCGATCCATATTGGCATCTGCAACGCCAGTGACTAAGTTGGTCGCTCCAGGGCCAAGGGTGGATAAGCAGACACCGGCTTTACCGGTTAAGCGTCCGTACACATCAGCCATAAAAGCAGCACCTTGTTCGTGGCGGGTGAGAATGAATTTAATTGGACTATTGAGTAGTGCGTCCATCAAATCCAGATTTTCTTCCCCAGGGATGCCAAAAATAAATTCCACTTCTTCGTTTTCTAAACAACGTACAAACAGTTCTGCCGCTTTCATGGCGTTTCCTTTTGGTGTGTTCACAGAACCTCGAACAGCGCCGAGCCCAAAGTTATATTCGCATAATTCAGTAGTGCCTGCTGAAGATTTAGAGCGGATTTTGTCATCGAATAAGCCTTGACGCTGGCCAAGGAAATCCAGAATACGTCTTGATTGATTTCAGTCAGGTTTTGCAAGGCGGCAATACGAGGGATACTCTGAAATAAGTCCAACTTGCATCTGTTACAGCATCATTTCGCCGTTCTGTATCTCTGCAAATGTAAAAAGGCTTTTGTGTGTGTGTTTTATAGATTCATCGACGGTATTTGCGAAGCCGTTCAAAGCACGGCTGGCTCTGTTAAAATGCGCTTTATTTGAAGCAGTTTTGATAAGGGCAGGCACACTTGAAGGGAATGATTAAAGCAGCGGCAACCGTCGGCGGCATGACGATGATTTCTCGAATCCTCGGATTTGTTCGCGATATGGTGATTGCCCGTTATTTTGGTGCCTCTGCTGGAGCAGATGCGTTTTTTGTGGCGTTCAAAATCCCTAACTTTTTTCGCCGCTTGTTTGCTGAGGGGGCATTTTCACAGGCGTTTGTGCCGGTATTGGCGGAAGCCAAAGAGAAGCGTGGTCAAGAGGCGGTTAAACATCTGGTCAATGCCATCAGTTTCCGGCTTGGCGGTATCTTGTTGGTTTTGACCGCCTTCGGGGTCTTCGGCTCGTCGCTGTGGATGATGGTGTTTGCGCCAGGGTTTATGGATGATCCAGAAAAGTTTAATCTTGCTGCCGATATGTTGGCGATTACTTTTCCCTATCTTTTGTTGATTTCGTTAGTCGCGTTTTCCTCGGCAATCATGAATACCTATAACCAATTTGCGGTGCCTGCATTTACACCGGTGTTTCTGAATTTGGTGCTGATTAGTTTTGCTATTTTTGTTTCGCCATTATTGGATGTGCCGATAATGGCGCTGGCATGGGGGGTCTTGGTTGCTGGAGTGGTGCAACTGCTATTTCATCTGCCGTTTCTGTATAAGTTGGGTTTGTTGCCACATCCAACGCGTCAATCTGACCCAGGGGTGAGCGAAGTAAAACGCTTGATGTTGCCGGCACTTTTTGGGGTTTCTGTGGCTCAGATTAACTTGTTAGTGGACACCATTTTGGCGTCGTTTTTGGTTACCGGCTCGGTCTCTTGGTTGTACTATTCGGATCGCTTAATGGAATTTCCGTTGGGCGTATTCGGCGTGGCTTTAGCGACGGTCGTATTGCCTGGGCTGTCGAAAAAAGCCGCTAATCAAAACTGGCAAGGGTTTCAGCAAGATTTGGATTCGGCCTTGCGTTTGGTTTTTCTCGTTGGGGTGCCGGCGATGTTCGGATTGTTGCTTCTAGCGCAACCTCTGATAGTGACTTTGTTCTTTTACGGTGCTTTTAGTGAACATGATGTCACGATGTCTGGCGCCAGTTTGATGGCATACTCTTTTGGTTTGCTCGGTTTTATTTTGGTGAAAATTCTGGCACCGGCGTTTTATGCGCGCAAAGATATGAAAACTCCGGTTAAGGTAGCCATAGTCGCCTTAGTGACGAATATGGTGTTTAATCTGTTGCTGATTGGCCCGTTTGCTCACGTTGGCTTGGCAGCGGCAACGTCGATATCGGCGTTTGTAAATGCTGGCTTGCTGTATTGGTATTTGCGTAAGCAAGGGGTTTTCTCGCCCTTGTCTGGGTGGTTAAAGTTGGGCGGACAAATTTTGTTCGCCAATATGATCTTGGTTGGTTTTTTGGTTTGGTTAAATCCGAGCGTCAGCGCCTGGTTGGCGTTTGATGTTTGGCAGCGACTTGGTTGGCTGATGACACTGGTTTTGGGTGCTGTTGTGGTATACGCTGGCGCGCTTTTGGCGGTGGGGTTGCATCCGCGCAGTTTGTTGAAAAAAGCCAAATAAACCGCTTAGTTAGCACTGACTTGTAGGGGGCTATCGGCTATAATCGGCGGTCTACTTTTTCCGGCAAAGCCCCTAACTAACTTAGAAAAGTATGCAACTGATTCGCGGACTGCACAATTTAAAATGCGTTAAACCGGTTTTTGCCAATGGCTGTGTGCTGACCATCGGCAATTTTGATGGTATTCATCTTGGTCACCGTAACGTTCTCAACGCTTTGTGTGAACAAGCCAAAGCGCGCCAACTGCCGAGCGTGGTAATGGTGTTTGAACCCTTACCAATTGAATTTTTTGCGCCGCAACAAGCACCGGTGCGTTTAATGAATTTGCGTGAAAAACTGCAGGCGTTTGCTTCAACCAATATCGACTATGTGCTATGTGTGGCCTTTAATGCTGCTTTTGCTAATTTAAGTGCGGCCGAATTTGTAGAACAGATTTTATTGGATGATTTGGCGGTTAAGCATTTAGTGGTCGGTGATGATTTTCGGTTTGGCAAGCAGCGCCAAGGTGACTACGCTTTTTTATCGCAACAAGGTCAAAAATACGGTTTTCATGTCACCGATATGCCAACCCATTGTCAAGGATTGGAGCGTGTCAGTAGTACGCGGATTCGTGCTGAATTGGCCAAACCGAATTTAACGGCGGTTGAACAACTGATGGGCGCTCCTTTTGGTTTTAATGGACGAGTGATTCATGGTCAGAAATTAGGCAGAACCATTGGGTTTCCAACGCTGAATCTAAACCCAAAGCGTATTCAAATGCCGGTACAAGGGGTGTTTGCCGTGACCGTGGATGGGATAGCCGATAAACCGTGGCCTGGTGTGGCGAATATTGGGTTGCGCCCAACGGTGGATGGCGTCCGTCCGTCGATTGAAGTCCATCTTTTTGATTGGCAACAAGATTTATATGGGCGGCATATTGCGGTGACTTTGCATCATTTTATCCGTTCGGAAATGAAATTTAACAGCCTTGATGAACTGACTGCTCAGATTCGTCAAGATGCGCAACAAGCGCGACAATTTTTTAGTATTTAAGTTGCGGTACGCCGCTAATCTTCTGAGATTTAGAGAGTTAATGCATGAGCAACGACAAGACAGCACAAACCGACTATAAACCGACTTTAAACTTGCCAGAAACGGATTTTCCGATGCGCGGCAATTTGCCGAATCGCGAGCCAGAGCAAGTCTCTGCTTGGCTGAGTGAGAATCTGTATGACACGGTGCGTGCGCACATGGCCGGCCGGCCGAAGTTCATTTTGCATGATGGGCCGCCGTATGCTAACGGCAATATTCATATCGGTCATGCGGTCAACAAAGTGTTGAAAGACATGATTGTGAAGTCGAAAGGGTTGAGTGGATTTGATGCACCGTTTGTGCCTGGATGGGATTGCCATGGCTTGCCGATTGAGTTGAATGTCGAGAAGAAAAAAGGCAAGGTTGGGCAAAAAATTGGTGCCACCGAATTTCGTCAAGCGTGCCGAGATTATGCACAAGAGCAAGTGGAAGGGCAGATGGCCGACTTCCAACGTCTGGGTATTATGGCGGATTGGGATAAACCCTATTTGACCAAAGACTTTAAGTTTGAAGCGGATGAAATCCGTGCTTTGGCAAAAATCATTGAGAACGGCCATTTGATGAAAGGCACTAAACCGGTGTATTGGTCGGTTGGTGGTCGTTCTGCTTTGGCGGAAGCGGAAGTGGAGTACGAAAATAAACGCTCTAAATCGATTGACGTGCGTTTTAAGGTTATTGATGAAGATGCTTTCTTTAAGCGATGTCATCATGTGGAAGACCATACCGGTGAAGGGCCTTTGTCTGTGGTTATTTGGACAACAACGCCTTGGACTTTACCGGCTAACCAAGCGGTAGCGATTAATCCGGAGCTGGAGTATTCAGTCGTTCAGGTGCACGGTGAAAACGGTCCAGAGCGTCTTTTCCTAGCGGAAGCGATGATTAAGGATGCGATGGACCGTTGGGGCTTTGAAAGCTATCAAGTGATTGCTTACGGTCGCGGCGAGCAATTTGAGTTGATTCGCCTACAACACCCATTTTATACGCGTATTGTGCCGCTGATTTTGGGTGAACACGTTACCACTGATGCTGGTACAGGTTGTGTGCATACAGCACCCGGTCACGGTGTTGAGGATTTCGAGGTTGGTAAAAAGTACGATTTAGAAGTAGATTGTCCTGTCGATAATAACGGTAACTATGTTGCCGGTACGCCGATTTTCGAGGGCGAGAATGTTCTTAAAGTCGACGACCATGTGCTGGAAGTGCTTAAAGAACAGCATGCTTTATTGCATATCGAAATTATCGAGCACAGTTATCCGCACTGCTGGCGTACTAAAACGCCATTGATTTTCCGTGCGACGCCGCAATGGTTTATTTCAATGCAGCAGGCGGGGTTACGTGATGGCGCTATGCAAGCCATTCCGACCGTCAAGTGGGTCCCTGAATGGGGTCAAAACCGTATCGAGGGAATGATTGAAGGGCGCCCTGATTGGTGTATTTCGCGCCAGCGGTTCTGGGGTGTGCCGATTGCCATCTTTGTTCATAAAGTCACTGGTGAAATGCATCCCGACACGGTTGCATTAATGCAGCGAGTTGCCGATTTGGTTGAGCAGAAGTCAATTGATGCTTGGTATGACTTGGATATGGTTGAGTTCCTTGGCGATACTGCTGAGGATTATGAGCAAGTCACCGATATTTTGGATGTTTGGTTTGATTCTGGAATTACGCACCAAACGGTATTAAACGAGCGTGCGGAACTGTCTGCTCCGGCCGATTTGTATCTGGAAGGTTCGGATCAGCATCGCGGCTGGTTCCAATCGTCATTGCTAAGCGCTTTGGCAACGGATGGCAAGGCGCCTTATAAGCAGGTGTTGACGCACGGTTTTGCGGTAGACAAAGATGGTAAGAAAATGTCTAAGTCGAAAGGCAATGTGGTTGCACCACAGGATATTTCGAATAAATATGGCGCAGACATTTTACGTTTATGGATTTCTGCTGCCGATTACCGCTATGAGATGACGGTCTCCGATGAAATCATTAACCGTACCGCCGATTCGTATCGCCGTATCCGTAATACCGCGCGCTTTTTGTTGGCTAATATTAATGGCTTTAATCCTGCTGCCGATATGGTCGCTTATGACGATTTGCTGCCGTTGGATAAATGGGTCATTGGCCATGCTGCGAAGTTACAGCAAGAGATTATTGAGGCGTATGACAGTTATAACTTCTTGACGATTTACCAAAAAGTCACGCATTTTTGTTCAATCGAGTTGGGTGCCTTCTATTTAGACGTGATTAAAGACCGACAATATACCTGTAAAACAGATGGTTTGGCGCGCCGCTCGGCACAAACTGCGCTGTATCACGTAGTCGAAGCGATGACTCGTTGGATTGCGCCTATCCTTAGTTTTACTGCCGAAGAGCTGTGGAGTTTCATTCCAGGTGAGCGTGAAAAAACCGTGTTTGTTGCCACTTGGTATGACGGCTTGACGGTATTGGATGAAAGTACCGCAATGAACTCGGCGTATTGGGCGGTGATTATGGAAGTGCGCTCTGCGGTTGCCAAGCAGCTAGAGCAGTTGCGTAATGATAAATTAATCAAAGCGTCTTTAACTGCGCAAGTGACTTTATATGCAGAGGACGCACTTTACGCGAAGATCGAACAGTTGGCGGATGAGTTGCGTTTCGTTTTGATTACTTCCGAGGCAAAACTTTTGCCGGCAGCTCAAAAAACAGCAAGCGCATTGGCTTCAGAAATGCCTGGTCTTTGGGTTGACGCCGGGGCAACTGAACACGCCAAGTGTGGCCGTTGTTGGCACCATCGCGAGGAGGTTGGTTCGATTGCTGGACATGAAGATTTATGTCAGCGCTGTGTGGATAATATCGAGGGAGAGGGTGAAGTTCGTCACTTCGCTTAAAACTTGTTGCGAAGCGCAAATAGAGCGTTAAAAAATCATAAAAATTTGCTCATATACTCACATGTGAACTGCGTATTTTTGCAATTTTTGTCTTGTCTTCGCGTCTCTCACAACGGTTGAAATTTGTAGATTTTTTTGGCATTTAGCTCGGGTATTTCGTTGTTGAAAAATGGACGCTTATTCTTCGTAAGCGCTCATTTTTCGCTTAGAAATACCTCAAGCCATTCACCAAACGAAATAACATATTGAATGTTCAATACTCTGAAACCACGTAAGAGAATATTCTTCGTGGTTTTTTTATAACTTTAAAAAGGGAAGTTATATGGCTTCTACCGCGTTAAAAACGTTATGGATTGCTGTGTTGGTCATCGTCATCGACCATATCACTAAATATTTGGCGGTCACGCATTTAACCTTTGGTGAGCCGGTGCCGGTGATCGACCACTTGAATTGGACGCTGGCGTATAACTATGGCGCAGCATTTAGTTTTCTGGCCGATTCTGGTGGTTGGCAGCGCTGGTTTTTTGTTGGCTTGGCATTTGTAATGACCGCTTTTATGCTCTGGTGGTTGAAAAAATTACCGGCGAAGTTGACCACTGAAAGTCTCGCATTGAATCTGGTCATTGGTGGGGCAATTGGCAATGTCATTGACCGTATCTTAGAAGGACGTGTGACGGACTTTATTGACTTTTATATTGGTACCTGGCATTACGCGACTTTTAATATTGCCGATATTGCGATCAGTTTGGGGGCAATCTTATTAATTGTTCACGAACTTTTCTTTCGCAAAGAGTCGTCACCGACTTAGGGTGAAACAGAATAAGTCCGCATTGACTTCGGCGAGGTTTCTCAAGAAGTCAATTCTTGGTTTGCCTCGACATTCATAGCGACTGCTATGGAGAGGCCACTCTAAACTAAGCTTTGTAACACCTCTTCATGTCATCTTATTGCATCCTGCGATAGCGGTTTTTGGCGATACTCCATGCCGAAAACTTTTCTTTGTTCAATTTAAATCTTTTGCAACCTACCGGTTGGTTGGGTGAATGTCTTATAAGGGTTGTTAAATTCCTGAAAAAGCAAAAAAGTAGATCTAGGTTGGTTTTTCTGTACGAAAAATTACGACTCTGTATTTTTGTGTTACGTAATTCATAGAAAAAGCATTTCACTACTTTAACTACGCTTATTTTGTGTATTTAATGCGTTGTATGTACGTATTAGAGTATGCTTAAAAATAATATTTTGATGTAATAATAGAAAAATATGATAGACGTTTTTTATTTTTAAGTTATTGAAAAATAAGGTTAATTTTATTTTTAGTACATAAGGAGTAAAAAAAACCCTAATTTGTTGTAGAGAATATTTACTCTATTAGGTAGTATGTGTTCGTCGAATCAGGCAGCGTGAAAAAAAGCACTTAATTAACGCGCACCTTATAAGCCTGCTAAACAATTATTTCAAAAAAATATTCGGAGTATATCAAGATGGCACTAGATCGAATCATTGACCAAAACAAAGCTGACAACTCAGACGCACTTTTCTCAGTAGTTAATATTTTAAAAACAAAAGCACCTACTGGATTTGAAGATTCTGCATTTGGTTTTGAAGGCGAAAAATCAACGAACATTATGGACGTGATTGGTTTTGTTAAAAATGAAGTTCCAGGCGGTTCTTCAATTATTGACATCGCACACACAATTTCTCCAGCGGCTGACCCAGTTGAAATCGTTAAAGGTAAATTAGTTGGTTCACCAACTATCAAAGCGTTTATTGATGCGTTAGCACCAGCAAACTCTGAATCAGAACTTGGTGGTGATGCATTGGGTGCAATGGTTGGTCATCTTAAGCGTATTCCGTTAACTGAACCAGTTATCAGCACTTTCGTATCTACTTTCGTAGTTGACAGTGCAGGTAATGCAGGTCCAATTAAACCAGTTACTGATCTGCTGCATGAAATTTCACTAGGTGGTCACCTACTTAAAGGAACAGTTCCTGCTGGAACAACTTTCAGCTCTGAAGAAGTTGATGGTCGCACTGGTGAAGATTCACTAGATAAAGTGGTTCAATTGTTCAACCACGCTACTGGTACCGACGGTGCAATCATTCCAGGTATTTTCCCTAAAATGTTGGGTGACGATGCAATGGCAATCGCTGGTATTGCGCATGATGTGCTACCTGCATACACGACTTTCAATGGTCTTCTAGACACTGATACGGGTATCATCGGTTCAATGATTCCTGCTGGCGGTTTAGGTGATCTTGGTGGTCTTGGCGGTCTTGGCGGTCTTGGTGACCTAACTGATGTTCTAGATCTTGGTGGCGCTAACCCTCTAGACAGTCTTCTAGGTGGTCTAGACCTTCTAGGCGGTCTAACTGGTTCTTCTGCTTCTGCTGAAGCTTCTGCTGAAAGTTCAAACGGTGGAATCCTAGCTATCCTTGACCTTGGCAACGGCGGTCTTGCTGGTGGTCTAGGTGGTGCTTTAGACTTAGGTCTATAATCAGATAGTTATCTATTCTGACTTGTTAAAAGGCTCCCTTGTGGAGCCTTTTTAATTTAAAAAGCCATAGAAAATTCTGGCGAGCGAAGGTTTTCGCGGATGGCCTGGAGTTTTCCTTTGCGGAAAGAAAGCACTGCCGACATTTTAATGCACAAAAATCATCTCCTAATTCAGTAACGCGTTCATTTTTATTTTAATGTTTTAAAAATATTTTTTTAAAAACATCTCTTAAGCCACGATAGCGCGCTATCTTTTCAAGTTTTCACTTTTTATTGTACCTACGTACAATAGGAATCTTTCCTGTCTTTACGTACTATTTAGGGGAAAAGAAATTTTACCCTTTGGCAGTCAGGATGGTGAATCATGCAAGTTGCAATTGTACAATCTGTTTCAGGTGTTGTGTCCATTGTGACCAATGGTGAATCTCGTGGTGCGCAGGTTGGTGATCAAGTCGCCATAAATTCTATGGTTGTCACGGCGGCGAATTCAGAATGCATCTTAAGTCATGGTCACGGCGACGTATTAATCGGAGCGCAGCAGAAGTTATTTGTCGACCAAGATGTTTTAGGCCTGTTTCTGGATAGTGGGACTGAAGCGCTTACGAATGCTGCAAGCTTTCAGCACGCGATTGTGCAGATTGCATTGGCCGATCCTGATCATGTTTTGACGAAATTACTCAGTAATCTAAATAATTTACTTGGTCAATCGTTGGATAAAAACGTGTTTGTCGATTCGCCGCTATCGGAAGATCATTCGCTTTATCTTGATCTGGCTTCTGATGAGATGCAAACACAGGATTTATTAGCAGTCAATTTGGTTGAGTCGGCGAGTTCGGCGACTGAATTAAGTTTAGAAGAAGCTATTCATGGTGAAGTGTATGCGTCGGTGAGTGACGAACAGTCAATTTCAGTCCCGTCTATTTTGGGGGGGGAGGGCGCTCGAAGTTTGATTAACTTACTAGAGTTGAGTCGGGATTCATTCGAATTTGATGGCTTGATTGCTCAGTTGGTACAGGGTATGGATTTAAGTCATCATTTTTCAGATGGCGGTGCTTTGTTGGCAAACATCAATCCTTTAACGGAATTAGGATTGCAGTTCGACGATGAGCGTTATTTACGAGAGATTCAGTACGATCAAATTTAATGGCCTGGGTTGCGGCGCATAACTTGGACTTTTTTGCTTCCTTGCTGGACGGATCAGTGAGTTTTTCAAGTTATTCGCCTTTGATAGGCTGCGTTTTCGCTGTCTAGGTTTTTTCAAATAGTTCTTTGGTTTTTCAACCGCATTTCTTAAGCTCCTTCAATAATCGATTGTGCAAAATGACTAGGCGCGCCTGCAATAGCCAAAAAACAAAATCGACTGCTTTGGTTTTGTTCTGTTGAGGCGTTGTGCCAGCGCATTTCGTTGGCATCATTTAGTTTTCCGGCTGTGGGGTTTTTACGGCAGCGCGTAAATAGTTCAACATCCGAATTGATGGGTAGCCATCTGCCGGAATAGCAATCGATTTTTGGAAGTTACGTAAGCCAGAACGAGTCATGCCGCCTGCAATACCGTCGGCCTTACCGACATCAAATCCTAGGGTATTTAGCAAGGTTTGAATTTCAATCACCTGCTCTCGGTTAAGTCCTTTATCGTCACTTGGTTGGCTTTTGCTGAGTGTGGCTTGGTAACGGATTTGATTGGCCAGATAGCCAACGCCAATGGCGTAATTGGTGGAGTTATTCCATCGTTTAATCACTTTAAAATTTTTAAAGGTTAAAAAAGCCGGGCCACGATAATCGCTTGGTAGGACTAAGATGGCTTCTTCAATTTGTGGGTTAATGAGGGTGCTGATTTCTTGGTTGTCACTGCTTTTTAAGCCGAGTTGCTGCCATTCGGCTATTGTTCGCCACGTTTTGTTGTCCGCTAGAGAGAGGTCAAAGCCTTTTGGTAGTGCCACTTCAATGCCCCATTCTTGCCCAGCTTGCCAGCCAAGTTCTTTGAGGAAATGTGCCGCCGAGTAAAGTGCATCAGGCGTGCTTTTCCAGAGGTTTGCTTTTCCATCACCGTCGCCGTCAATAGCGTATTTTAGGTAATTGCTGGGCATAAATTGTACTTGTCCCATCGCGCCTGCCCAAGAGCCTTGCATCTCGCTTAGTGTGACATCACCGCGATCTATAATGGTTAGGGCGGCGAGCAGCTCATTGCGGAAAAAGCCACTGCGGCGAGGGTCAAATGCCAAAGTCGCCAGTGACTGGATAATCGGATCGTATCCCGTGTAACTTCCAAAATTGGTTTCCATGCCCCAAAAAGCCACTAGGTAGGCGCCCGGAATGCCATAGATTTGTTCAATTTTATCAAGCACTTGACGTTGTTGTATGAAGTTCTGTCGGCCGTTTTCGATGCGGGTTTCAGACACAGCGCGATTTAAATACTCGAAAAAAGTGCGCGTAAATTCTGGTTGCTTGCGATCCATTTGCAGCACTTTATCGCTTAATGTTAAGTTGCTTAGCGCTTGGTTTAAGGTGTTTTCTGAAATGCCATGAGCTGCCGCTTCTTGTCGAAATTCCGTCAACCACATTTGAAATTGTTGCTGGTCTTGAGCGCTAAACTGCGGTTCATCAGCGGCTGAGACGGCGGTACCAAAAAGCGCAAGATTGAGCGTAATAACACGGCTAGTGGTCAGAAATGTGTTTTTTGAATTGCGCCAAATTTTATGCAGAGTTTTGTCGATAGCCGCCATGTATGCCTCGTTAGGTATTTTGATTTTAAATTGTTTTTCTATTCTACTGAAACAGGGCTAAAGAAAAAGCCAAAAACGGCTAAAATGAGCAGCACTAAGATTAATAAGGAATTTCCAATGTCAACTGTCGATCAGCTCTCTTGTTTTGCAACCACAGCACAAGGGTTAAACGAACTTTGCCGCGAAGAGCTACTCAGCTTAGGGGTAAGTGATGCCAGAGCGCAACCGCGAGGTGTTAGTTTCCGTGCCGATCTGGAAACTCTGTACCGTTGCTGTTTGTGGTCGCGCACCGCGAACCGAATTTTCATGGTTATCTTAGAGACAAAATTAGAAAATCAAGAAGCTTTAACCGAAGAAGTGGCTAAGTTAAATTGGTTAGAACACATGGACGGATTTGGTACTTTCTCGGTGAGTTTTTCCGGTAAAGGCATGGGGATTGATCATACGCATTATGGTGCTTTGAAAATCAAAGATGGCATTGTTGATTTTTTTCGTGATAACAGTGATGAACGTCCAATTGTCGATAAAAAGCACCCGCAGTTACGAGTACATGGCCACCTAAATCGCAACGAGTTAACCTTAAGTATTGATTTAGTGGGCTATAGTCTGCATCAGCGCGGTTATCGTGATGGTCAGCAAGTTGAAGCGCCTTTAAAAGAGAATGTCGCGGCCGCAATTTTATTACGTGCTGGTTGGCCGGAAATCGCCAAAGCGGGCGGCGTACTCTATGACCCGATGTGTGGTTCTGGTACGTTTCTGGTTGAAGCGGCTATGATCGCTTCCGATCTGGCTCCTGGTTTGATTAAAGCCCGAGATATGCAATTGAATTACTGGAAGCAGCACGATAAAGCACTGTGGGAGCAGCTCATTACCGAAGCGGAACAGCGCGAGGAAGAGGGGTTGCGTCATTTGCCAGATATTTATGGTTCAGACGCATCCCATAAATCTTTGGCGATTGCTGAAGAGGCGATTGCTAAAGCCGGCTACTCTGACAGTATTGAAGTGAAGCAGATGACCGTTGAACAAGGTCGACGTTGGGGCGATTGGCAACCGGGCTTAGTCATTTGTAACCCGCCGTATGGTGAGCGTTTGGGCGAACTTGAGGACGTCAAGCACTTGTATACTGCTTTGGGTGATTATCTGAAAAGTGAATTTTCAGATTGGCAAGCGGCATTGTTAACCTGTAACCCAGAATTGGGAATGTATCTTGGTATTAAAGCCAAGCGTTCGCATAATTTTGCCAATGGTCCGATGGAGTGTAAATTACTGCGTTTTGATATTAATGAGCAAGCGCATCGGGAACCGGCTTTAAAAGGTGGAATTGAACTCGCGGCACAAGTACAAGAGTTTTTTCCGTTATTGGGGCAGAGCGATGGTGCGCAGATGGTTGCCAACCGGTTGCGCAAGAATTTTAAAGCATTGCGTAAATGGGCCGAGCGTAATCATGTCTTTGCTTATCGTGTGTATGATGCGGATATGCCAGAGTACTCTGTGGCAATTGATTATTACCACACGCTGGAAGCCGGTGAGTGGTTAGTGGTTAATGAGTATGCACCACCGAAGACGGTTGACCGTGGTAAGGCAAAAAGTCGGCTGTATCAAGTGATGTCGGTGCTGCCGGATGTGTTCGACATTGCGGTTGATCGGATTGTCTTTAAGGTGCGTGAGCGCCAAAAAGGCACCGCGCAGTATGAACGGATGGATGAGCAAAAAGCTTACTATACGGTGTTAGAAAACGATACAAAAGTGCGGGTTAATTTCACTGATTATTTGGATACCGGCTTGTTTTTGGATCACCGCGACGTAAGGGCTAAATTAGCGGAATTATCGCGCGGTAAAAGCTTACTGAACCTGTTCTGTTATACCGCAACCGCCAGTGTTGAAGCGGCAGTCGCCGGAGCAAAATCGAGTTTGAGTGTTGATATGTCAAGAACCTATCTGTTTTGGGCGCAGAATAATTTTTGGGCTAACAAAGTGGATGAACTTAAGCATCAGTTGGAGAGAGCCGATGTGATTGCTTGGTTGACTGAGCAGGCGGAAAATCCGCAACAGAAATTTGATGTTATTTTTATGGATCCACCGTCATTTTCGTCATCGAAAAAGATGGAAGGTATTTTAGATGTTCAGCGTGATCACGGTTGGATGATTCGTAAAGCAATGCAACTCTTGAACCCAAATGGGGTGATGCTGTTCTCAAACAATTTACGTAAATTTAAGTTGGATGAACTGATTACCTTGCAGTTTGATGTGCAAGACATTACGCATCAAACTATGCCGGAAGACTTTAAGCGCAACAGTAAGATTCACCAAGCTTGGTTAATTCGCAGTATTGAGCGTTAAGCTTTTTTAAGCGTCAGCTGGACGTTTTTGCTCAGGTAAAAACGTCGCGCGCTGTCAATTTCTATCCTTCATTCGTTAATCAGTGGCCACGCTGTCGCGGCGGTATTTCTGAATCGCGGCGAGGAGCATTGTTGTTTCTGCTTCCAGTAAATCAATGATTTCGTTCAAGCTGTTCAAACGATCGGCTTGATTTTTGTCAGCCTTTTCTGCCTTTTGTTGTAGTTCGATACAGATTAAACGTAATTTAAGCGCGCCAACTGAAGCGGCAGAAGATTTCAAACGGTGCGCTAATTGCCCGATTTGCTCTAGGTTATTGGCTTCTTGCGCCGCTTGCAGTTCTGAAATCGTTTTTTTGGTGTTGGTTTCAAAATCTTGCAGCAGAGAGTCAACAATTTCTTGGTCGTCGCCAACTAATTCAAAAAGCACATGAATATCAAAATGCGGTGGCTCTTGTAGAGTCCGTATACGCTGATCTGCCGTATTTTTGGTGGTGGTTTCAGTGGCTGGTAGCCAAGTCTCTAAAGCTTGTTGAATTTCAGAGATTAACGCGGGTTTAACCAAGTAATCGTTCATTCCCACTTCTCGGCATTTGTCTTCTTCGCCTTTGAGGGCATTGGCCGTCAGCGCGATAATCGGGATTGCAAGTGGCGCATTGACACGTTTTTCTTCGGTGCGGATTGCTTCGGTTAGCTGAATACCATCCATTAAAGGCATATGTAAATCGGTTAGTATCAACGAATATTCACCGCTATACCAACTTTCCAATGCTTCCGATCCATTGTTGACAATATCTGACATATAACCCAAGAGCGCAAGTTGGCGACGAATGACGTTTTGATTCACCTCGTTATCCTCGGCGACTAATATCAACTGCTTATTATTAATAGCTTCTTCACGGCTCGGTACATTGATCACTAAGCGTTGCGTGGAGTCCTCGGATTCCGTTATTGTTTGCTCCACTAAGCCGGCACCCAGAGCAATAAAACGAAATAATGCGCTGCGCGTAAGGAGATTGCCATCTGATTGAAAAACGCGATCATGTAATTTTCGACTACTACGAATGCGGTCGCTATTCGCGACATATTGACTAAGCAGCAAGATTCTAATCTGTGGGTATTTATCTAAATAAGGATGTAAACGATTAAGGCTTGGCAGTTTTTCAAGGCAATCCACCAGCCAGATATCCGCTTCTGGCGTTAGCTCAGCCGCTTTTTGAATACTGCTTGCTGTTTGGATGTGCATGCCAGCTGCGGTTAAATAACGCAAAATGTTTTGAAAGTTACCATCCTGCTGATTCTTTGAAATAAGTGTGCAATGAAGCTGGGTCAAATCGGGTTGTTGGAGATGGCTCTCAATTGAGTGCTCTTGTAATACCTTGAAAGGTAGCTCGCAGGTGAAAGTACTGCCCTGATTTGGAACGCTTTCTACGTCGATAGTGCCACCCATCATCTGCACCAATTGTTTGCTGATGGAGAGTCCTAAGCCAGTCCCTCCAAAGCTGCGCGTGGTTGAGCGGTCGGCTTGCTCAAACGGTTGAAACAATTTTTGTTGCAATTCTGGGCTAATGCCGATGCCATTGTCCTCTACGCTCAGTTTTACCCAAGCTTGCTTATTTTCGAGGTGTTCGAGAATGACCTTTACGATAACGTTACTGGGCTTATCACGGTTAGTGGAAAATTTAATCGCATTGCCCAGTAAATTGGTAATAATTTGCCGTAAACGCAGTGCGTCTCCGTTCACGACTGAGGGGATTTCTGGATCGATAAAGACATTAATTTGCACCTTTTGCTTGCGCGCTGAGCGATCCAAAAGGAGTGCCACCTTATCGACTTCATGTTCGATTGAGATGGGTTCAATGTTGAGTTCCATCTTGCCGGCTTCGATTTTTGAGAAGTCGAGAATGTCGTTAATGATTAACAGCAGTCCGTTGGCCGATTCCTGAATGGTACGCACCATGTCAACTTGATCGCCTTTCAAGCTGCTTTGATTAAGTACCTCGATCATGCCGATAACCCCGTTCATTGGGGTGCGGATTTCATGGCTCATTGCGGCTAAGAAATTCGATTTTGCTGAGCTGGCTGTTTCAGCGACTTGCTTGGCATGGATGAGCGCTGCGCTATGTTCTTCGAGCAGGCGTTCTTTTCGTCCCATATAAGTGATAATTGCAAATAACAAGAGATCGATAATGACACCTAATATCCCAACCATGGTAGGTTGAAGGCTGGTGTCTTGCGCCAAGTATTCCGGCCCAGCCGTAATTTTAAGGCTCCACACGCGTTGGCTATGATTGAGTGTCAGAGTTCGTGAAAAGGTAAGTTCATTGCTGTTTTTAAGGGTTTCAATGCCGTTGGTTTTATAGAGCACTGAGTTTTCGTTTGGTAAATTGCCATCATACAGTTCGAGGTAAAGCCCTCGATGGCTGAAATTCAAAATCCCTTGCATAAAATCTTTGGCGCGAAAAGGGCTGTAGACGTAACCGATAATTGCTTCACGGCGTTGTTCTAAGGTTAGGATTTCTGCATTTTTGCGATAAACCGGCTCATAGAGCAAAAAACCGTACTGCACATCAGTGGTGGTTTCTTGTACTAAAGTGACTTGTCCTGAAACGGCGGCTGAGCCCGTATCACGAGCGCGATTCATCGCTTCACGGCGCGTTTCTTGCGAATACATGTCGTAACCGAAGGCGCGTTTATTGCGCCAATCAAATGGTTCAAGAAATACGATGGAGGTATACATATCCCGTTTTCCAGGCGGACGTACGCTGTAGTTTGGGAAGCCTTCAGCACGAATTTTAGCAACGTGCGCATCGAGTTCATCTGGTTTGATAAATTCACTGTATCCCAAGCCTTGTATACCCGGAAAACGGTATTCGATTTTTAAACTGCTCACAAACTGATTCCACTCTTCACGGGTCACTTCCTGCGAGGAATCAAAGTAAGCCTTGCCTGAGCGGATTGCCATTTCATAGGTGTGCAGTCGTTCGGTAATTGCGGCGGCAATTTCATCACTGTTCAAGTTAAAGCGGGTTTCAGCCTTCTCAAGAATCGCATCTTGAGAGATTTTCCAAGCGATTGCCGTCAGTGCCAGTGAAATGAACAGAACAATCCATGCACCGAATGGGTAGCGATGCACTTCGAGCAGTGATTTAAGAAGATGTTTAAAAGACATAGTGATGCGGCCAGTGTAGAGATATGAATTTTGTTGTTCAGGAGGCGCTGAATAATTTTCGATTCGTTTTAATGAAGCGGCAAAGCGCACTTTAAACAGGCTTTATAGCCTGATCCTACTTTCCTTAAGTAAAAATACCACAACTACGTAATTTTAGTTCGTTAATCTGCTTAAGTAGCGGGTAATTCATTCAAGTGGAATAATGCATATCAAGTTCGGCTAGCTTGGTTTTTGCCCGTAGGCGCTTGGCTCGCTCTTGAGCGAGAATAACTTATTCATTTCAGACTTGCCTTATCCTTGCGAAACCCCGCGTAAAGTTGAGAGCAAACCGTGAAACCAAGTATTGAATTTGATCATCAATTGATTAAACGCTATAACCAGACTGGCCCAAGATATACCTCTTATCCAACCGCTTTACAGTTCGATGAAAGTTTCTCTTTAGATGACTATCGTCAAGCTGTGCAACGCAGTAACCAGTCCGGTCGTGGCCTGTCGCTGTATTTTCATATTCCTTTTTGCGATACGGTTTGTTTCTTCTGTGCCTGTAATAAAGTTTGGACGCGGGATCGCTCGAAAACCACACCTTATTTAGAACGACTGTTTAAAGAAATTGAAATGCAAGCCGAGTTATTTGATTCCAGTCGAGTGGTCGAGCAGTTGCATTGGGGCGGAGGAACACCGACGTTTCTGAATAACGATGAAATGCGTCTGTTAATGGAAAAAACCCGTCAGCATTTCACTTTGTTGGACGATGATTCCGGTGAATATTCAATTGAAATCGATCCGCGCGAAGCCGACCGTGAATCGATTAAATTGTTGCGGGAATTAGGTTTCAACCGTATGAGTCTCGGGGTGCAGGACTTTGACGAGAAGGTGCAGAAAGCGGTCAATCGCATTCAGAGTCAAGAGCAGACATTCGAAGTGTTGAATGGCGCTCGCGATGCCGGCTTTTTATCCGTCAATGTCGATTTGATTTATGGTTTGCCGCATCAAACCGAAGCAGGTTTTGTCAAAACGCTAGATCGAGTGCTGGAAGCCGAACCGGATCGTTTTTCGATTTTTAATTACGCGCATATGCCTAGTCTGTTCCCGACCCAGAAAAAGATGAACGAAGCGGATATGCCAAGCGCGGATGAAAAATTGGCAATTTTGCATGCCGCTAGCGAACGTCTTTTACAAGCCGGTTATATCTATATCGGCATGGATCATTTCGCCAAGCCCGATGATGAGCTGGCGATAGCACAACGTAATGAAACTCTGTATCGTAATTTTCAAGGCTATTCGACCCATGCTGAATGTGATTTAGTCGGCATGGGGGCGACCTCGATTTCATTAATCAACAACACCTATGCGCAGAATCGTAAAACCTTGGCTGAATACTATCAGGCGATTGACGCAGGGCATCTGGCGGTTTACCGCGGAGTGCAGTTAACTGAAGATGATGAGCTACGACGCGATGTGATTACCCGTTTGATTTCGCATTTTCATTTGAACTTCGCACAGTTGGATAAGCGCTGGAATATTCGTTTCGAAGAGTATTTCGCCAAAGAGTTGAATAATCTGCAACCGATGACTGAAGACGGTTTAATTGAAATCTCGGCGAGCGATATCTTTGTCACCACGAAAGGGCGACTATTGATTCGCAATATCTGCATGGTATTTGATGCTTATCTAAAACCGGAGATGCAAAACCGTTTTTCTAAGGTCATTTAGCGGCAGTTTTGTTTTGTATTGTTTTTTCAGATTCCTGGTAGAAGGTGTCGTTGTTCGGGTGAATTTCCAGGCTAGCGTCATGCGGCAAAGGGCCTGGGAAAAGAGAGCTGGTTTTATCAGTCAGAAAATATACCACTAAGCCGATCCACTCTTTCCAAGCGGGTTCTAAGACTTGCAGATGGTCATAGAAATCCAATCCCCAAACCCGTTGTTCGGCGCTAGATGAGCGGTAATCGACCGGATAAGGAATGACATTAATCCCTTGTTTTCGGGCGATGCCGACCGAGCGCGGCATGTGAAAAGCAGAGGTCACTAAAAGGTAAGTGCCGAGTTTGTCATCTGCTGTTTTCGGCAATAGCGGTTTGATATTGACGAAATTTTCATAGGTATTATGTGCTTGCTTTTCGATAATCACCCGTTCCAAATTAACGCCCATCGCGCTGAAAATCTGCTGTTCGATATTGAGCTGATTTTGCATACCTTCTTTCTGCACCGAGCTATTCCCCCCTGCGTAGATGATGTTTGTTTTCGGGTAATCGATACTTAATTTCGACGCCGCAATAAACCGATCGCCGCCTTGGCCGAGTTCGGCCACATTCCAACTCGCCGAACGGATAATGTCTTCACCACCGCCTAAGACGATAATGCCATCGATTTTTTCTGGTAGCTGCTGCGGTTGTGCAAAACGTGATTCCAATGGCTGCATTAACCAATCGGCAGTCGGGTAACTCATAATGCTTAAAGCGATTACAGACGTCGGCAGCAATAGCCATTTGGCGATGTGGGTGCGATTGAACAGCAAAAACAGCGTGCCGACGGCAAACAAAATCAAGATGAGATTACTCGGGCTTAATAACGCCCAAGCCAGTTTGGAAAGCACGAAAAATGAATTGTCCATAGAATGATAAAACGCTATTTCTTGATAAAAACTAAGGAAATTGTTTGTGGTAACTTGAAAGCGAAAAATTTAGCCCTATAACTAAACTAGACAAAAATCACTGCACTTTTAATGAGGGTATTATGCAAGATAAGTTTACTTCTCAATTTCAATCCGTACTGATGCAAGCGCAATCGCTGGCAGTCGGGAAAGATCACGCCTATATTGAAGCATTGCACATTTTAGCGGTTCTGCTTGATGAACAGGCGAGTTTATTGCGATTAGCGCAAGTCGATATTGACGGGCTTCGCAGTAAAGTTGCGCAGAAAATTCAACAACTGCCGACCGTAAGTGGCAACAGCAATTCACAACTCTCGCCCAAAGCGGGATCTATTCTAACCTTAATGGACAAACAGGCGCAAAAACGTGGCGACAAGTTTATCGCCAGCGAACTGTTTTTCACCGCACTTTTGGAAGTGCAAGACCAAGCGACCGAAGTTTTTAAGCAAGCTGGCGCGGATAAACAGAAATTAGCACAAGCAATTGAACAGATTCGTGGGGGTGAGAGCGTGCAAGATCAACATTCAGAACAGAACCGTCAGGCGTTAGAAAAATATACCTTGGATTTAACCGCGCGTGCCGAGCAAGGCAAGCTCGATCCGGTTATTGGCCGTGACGATGAAATTCGCCGTGCCATTCAAGTACTGCAACGCCGTACTAAAAATAACCCAGTTTTGATTGGTGAGCCGGGTGTCGGTAAAACCGCCATCGTTGAAGGTCTGGCACAACGTATCGTTAACGGTGAAGTGCCGGAAGGTCTAAAAAACAAACGCCTCTTATCTTTGGATTTGGCCGGTTTGTTGGCAGGAGCGAAATACCGCGGTGAGTTTGAAGAACGTTTAAAAGCCTTGTTGAAAGATTTGGAGAAACAAGAAGGCCAAGTGATTCTGTTCATCGACGAGATTCACACCATGGTTGGTGCCGGAAAGACTGAAGGGTCGATGGACGCCGGTAATATGCTTAAGCCCGCTTTGGCGCGCGGTGAGCTACATTGTATCGGTGCGACCACTTTGGATGAATATCGCCAAAACATTGAAAAAGATGCGGCACTGGAGCGTCGTTTCCAAAAAGTGCTGGTCGATGAACCGACTGAAGAAGACACTATCGCGATTCTGCGTGGTTTGAAAGAGCGTTATGAGATTCACCATGGGGTGGCGATTACCGACCCAGCGATTGTCGCGGCAGCGAAGTTGTCGCAACGCTACATCACCGATCGTCAGCTTCCCGATAAAGCGATTGATTTGATTGACGAGGCGGCATCGCGGATTCGGATGGAAATTGATTCCAAGCCAGAAGTGATGGATAAGCTTGATCGTCGTCTGATTCAACTGAAAATCGAACAATTGGCGTTGAAAAAAGAGAAAGATGACGCCTCTAAAAAACGTCTACTGAGTTTGAATGACGAAGTGGCTGAGCTAGAAAAAGAGTATTCCGATTTAGAAGAAATCTGGAAACGTGATAAAGCCGCTTTACAAGGCGCTCAACAGTGGAAAGAACAGCTTGATGCGGCACGTACCGAATTGGAAATGGCGCAGCGTAGTGGTAATTGGGAAAAGATGGCTGAAATCCAGCATGGCCGTAT
Source organism: Thiosulfatimonas sediminis (assembly GCF_011398355.1). Taxonomy (GTDB): domain Bacteria; phylum Pseudomonadota; class Gammaproteobacteria; order Thiomicrospirales; family Thiomicrospiraceae; genus Thiomicrorhabdus; species Thiomicrorhabdus sediminis_A. The sequence continues at coordinate 2,242,013 of NZ_AP021889.1, read as the reverse complement.
ACCCGATTTAGAGGCGAAAATTCGCGATGCTGAGGCGGCGGAGCAACAAGCACAAGACGATGGCGGCAACCGTTTGTTGCGCAACCAGGTTACGGAGATGGAAATCGCTGATGTGGTGGCGCGTTGGACAGGTATTCCAGTGGCGAAGATGTTAGAAGGTGAGCGTGAGAAATTGCTGCAGATGGAATCGGCTTTGGAAAAGCAAGTGGTTGGCCAAGCGGAAGCGGTCAAAGCGGTTTCCGATGCGATTCGTCGTTCGCGTGCTGGTTTGGCCGACCCGAATCGACCGAACGGGTCTTTCCTGTTTTTGGGGCCAACTGGGGTAGGGAAGACTGAGCTAACCAAAGCGTTGGCAGATTTCTTGTTTGATACCAGCGATGCGATTGTGCGTATTGATATGTCGGAGTTTATGGAGAAACATTCGGTGGCTCGTCTGGTCGGTGCGCCTCCGGGGTATGTCGGTTACGAGCAGGGCGGTTATCTTACTGAAGCGGTGCGTCGTAAACCGTATTCGGTGATTTTGCTGGATGAGGTTGAGAAAGCGCATCCGGATGTGTTCAACATATTATTGCAGGTGTTGGATGACGGTCGTTTAACCGATGGTCAGGGGCGTACGGTGGACTTTAAGAACACGGTTATTGTAATGACCTCTAATTTGGGTTCGCAATTGATTCAAGAGAAAGCGGCAACCGCTTCTTATGATGAGATGAAAGCGGATGTAATGGACGTGGTCGGCGGCTATTTCCGTCCAGAATTTATTAACCGTATCGACGATATTGTGGTCTTCCATCCACTAGGTCGCGAGCAGATTCGTGCGATTACCTCGATTCAGTTGCAACATTTGACCAAGCGTTTGGCAGCCAATGATATTGGTTTTGAAATTGCCGACGAGGCATTGGATGTGTTGGGTGAGGCTGGATTTGATCCGTTGTTTGGCGCACGTCCATTGAAACGGGTTATTCAGCAACGTCTGGAAAATCCTTTGGCACAGAAAATCTTGTCTGGCGCCTTTATCCCTGGTAGCACGGTACGCGTTACCATCGAAAATGGCGATTTAGTATTTCATTAAACTTAAACCTATCTTATTCTCGATAGGTAGAAATCAAAAAAACCGAGCCTAGGCTCGGTTTTTTTGTTCTAAGCAATGCTTAGGAATTTCAAAAAAGCAAGTGATTAGCTCTTCCAAAGATCCATTGCGATTGCTTTATACCAACCGTCAGCGTACTTCGCTTCCATTAGACGGAAGGCTGTGTCAGCACCTTTCGGACTTACACCACCAGCGTCTTTCACGCCAACGATTTGGCCTTCGGCATTCAACACATAGACTGCAGCAACGGAAATACCGTAGTCTGCGCTAACTAAGCTGTAGCAGGTGTTAACGTTTTTGCCGACTGGAACGTCTTTGCCATTGAGTAGCGAAACGATTGCCGCTGCGCACATTTTACCTTGGCTGGCTGCTGAGTGACCCGATTTAGGCATTTTACCTGAGATAGAAGAGTCACCGATAACATGGATGTTAGGGTGAATCGTCGATTCAAAGGTTTTTTGGTTGATTGGGCACCAGCCTTTTTCATTGGTTAGACCTGCTGTGAACGCAATCTTACCGGCTTTCTGCGGTGGGATGATGTTTAATACATCTGCTTTGTGCTCACCAAAGTCAGTGAAGACGGTTTTGGTCGCCGCGTCAACGCGCAATACTTTACCGCCTGAAGACGCTGGAATCCATTCAATCATATCGCCGTAAAGTTGTGCCCAACCTTCTTGGAATAGACCTTGTTTAGAGAACTTTTCTTTGGCATCCAAGATAACAATTTTCGCGGTTGGGTTTTCACGCTTGAAGAAGTCAGCAACCATTGAAGCACGCTCGTAAGGTCCTGGAGGGCAACGGAACGGGTTACCAGGAGGACACATAACGAAAGTACCGCCTTGTGGCATCTCACGCAGTTGCTTATACAGAATTTCCGTTTGCGGACCGGCTTGGTAAGCGTGCGGAATGTCATTGATGTTGGCTTCCGAATAACCTTCAATCGCATCGTAATTGAAGTCGATACCTGGAGAAACAACAAGACGGTCATAATCAAGAACGCGGCCATCTTTCAAGGTGACTTGCATCGCAGATGGACTAACTTTCGTTACCATTGAGTGAATTACGCTGACACCGTGTTTTGTTTTCAGTGCGTCATAGTTGTGAGTGATGAATTTTGCATCAACCAAACCGGCTAGGTACCAGTTAGAACCAGGACACGTCATGTAGTTCTGTTTAGGTTCGATCAGGGTGACGTTTACCGAACTATCGAAACGTTTAAGGTATTTAGCAACTGATGCACCACCGAAACCGCCACCAATAACGACAACATGTGCAGGCTCACCAGCCTTACGAGTTTTTGCGCCCATTTCACCTAGCATAGGTACTTTAGGCAGAGAACAGCCTGGAAGCGCGGCAATAAGAGTCCCACCAAATCCGGTGGCCGCCATTGCTTTAATTAAAGATCTACGTTTTAACATAATATGCTCCACTGTTAATTAAGGTTTTAGACTGCCAAGATATTGAGCAATCGCACGAATTTCGTCATCGGAATACCCTTTCATATGACGACCCATAACAGTAGATGGACGCTTACCGGATTTAAAATCAAGCAGCTGTTGTACCATGATTTTTTCAGGGTAACCGGCTAGTGGCGGAATTGCGCCGCCCGCTGATTTACCTTCGGCACCATGGCACTGGAAACAGGTGGTTGCAGATAATTCTGCGTTAGTGATATCTCCCGCATGAGCTGATAGCGAAAGTGACGCTAAAGCAGCAATAGCCAGCATCTTCGCAAGGCGTGATTGTGTTTTTTTCATAAAAACCTCTATTGAGTAGTCTTCTTATTCTCAGTTGCAGTTTTTGTTTCGTTGGACTTGTTTCTGCAAACTCAGGCTATTCTCCAATTACGAGCGCGAATTTCTAATAGATAATTCTATTACATCTAATTAGCCCTCTTTATTTAAGTTTAACCTAATATTAATGGCGACTTAATTGTCAATAAATGGCGGTAAAACCAGATATATGTATATAATTTTGACTCTTTAGACCCTTTACTTAGTTGGGTTTTTCCTGTTTTTAATAATAATAAATTATGCATAGATACAAAAATTAAATGAGTGCAATCTGTGAGGGAATTGTTCCGAGAAAAATTGTTTTTTGTTTAGTCAGACAAAGAATCCATTCAAAATACGATGTTCTTAATAATATGTAACTATTTGACTTTAAAGTTGTTTTTTTTCGCTGTTGATATACACGCCATGTCTTGCTAGATAATCCGATAATCCATCTATAAGTTTTTTTTATCTAGTCTTCAAGGAATTTTTTATTAGTAATTCTTATGTGCATGTAAGAGGATTTTGTTCTTTTTGGTATTTGTTGTCGGGTTTGTACGACGTCAAGTGCTTTTGTGTATTGGGCAAAATGAGTTAGGAATCAGAATGAAAGTAAAAATCATCATGCTCACAGCAGCCTTGTCTTCGATGGCTGTCGCACAGCAGGCGATGGCACAGTCGGGAGGTTTACAGCCAATCAGTAAGGCGGAGTTGTGGGCGACGACCTGTTTTCAGTGTCACGGTGCCGAAGGGCAGTATTCTGGCGGAGCGATTCCGCCTCTTGCCGGATATCCGGCCGAAATGATGGCTCAACAGCTTAAGGCGATGAAGTCGGGTGAGCGTGCGACTACCATCATGCAACGCCATCTATTGGGTTATAGCGATGACGACATTGACGCAATCGCAGCCTATTTAGGTTCATTGAAACCGTAAACTCGCAGGATGATGAGAATATGAACACATTAAATCGACGTAGTTTAATTAAAGGGTTAGCGGCAAGTGGGATCTCTTTCCCTTTAATCGGCGCTTTGCACGGCTGTTCCCATAACAGCACGGTTAAGGCGTCCAGAGTACAAAAAGTGGTTGTAATCGGCGGTGGTTTTGGCGGTGCAACCGTGGCAAAGTATTTGAAACGTTTTGATGCAGAAATCGAGGTGACCTTGATTGAGCCAAAAACCACCTACATGACTTGTCCGGGATCGAATTGGTATTTGGCTGGGTTGGTGGATGTGCAGTCTTTAACGCATGACTATACGAATTTGATCGCTAAGCATCAGGTGCGCGTTATTCATCAAATGGCAACGGCGGTGGATGCACAGAGTAAGACCGTAACCTTAGAGAATGGCGATGTGCTCAGTTACGACAAACTGGTGGTTTCTCCGGGCATCGACTTTAAATATGATGCGATTGACGGCTATTCGAAAGAGGCCGCGCAAATTCTGCCGCACGCTTGGCAGGCCGGGACGCAAACCGAGTTATTGGCAAAACAGATTAAAGAGATGCCGCAAGGTGGTCGCTTTTTAATGGTTGCGCCGCCCAATCCATACCGTTGTGCGCCGGGACCTTACGAGCGAATCTCGATGATTGCGGCCTATTTTAAAGAACATAATCCGCGCGCAACGATTATGATTTTGGACCCCAAAACCAAGTTTTCCAAACAGGCTTTGTTCCATCAGGGCTGGCAAGAGTTGTACGGTGAAATGATTGAGTGGTACGGCGCGCAAGATGGCGCAACGGTCAGTAAAATCGACGTCGCCAATAAAACCGTTTACAGTGATTTTGATACGGTTACTGCGGATGTGATTAACGTTATTCCAGCGCAGAAAGCGGGCAAAATCGCGTTCACAGCCGGTTTGACTGATGCGACAGGATGGTGTCCGGTTAATCAAGATACCTTTGAGTCGAGCTTACAGAAAGATATTTATGTCATCGGTGATTCGGCGATAGCCGGTGCCATGCCAAAATCAGGGCATTCGGCATCCAGTCAGGGGAAGATGTGCGCAGCAGCCATCGTGTCTGCTTTACGTGATTTACCGATGCCGCAAACCCGCAACGTCAACACCTGCTACAGCTTGGTTAGCAAGGATTGGGGTATCAGCATCGTCGGAGTCTATGAAAATCGTGATAACCGTATCGCTGAAATCAAAGGTGCCGGCGGCGTGTCGCCGATGAGTGCTAGCTTGCAAGAACGTAAGATGGAGGCTGATTATGCTCGTGCTTGGTATAAATCGATCACCATGGATATTTGGAACGCATAGTTTGTTTCAGCCATAAAAAAACCCGCGAAATGCGGGTTTTTTTTAACTGCCTGACGTTTTCGATTAACCGAAAGTATCCGCAGTAATGTTTTCGAACCATGAGTGCGCGTAAAGAACTTCACGTTTACGTAGCTCGGCATCGTAAGCACCAGTAAGACCACCAGAACCTTCAACTTTAACGATTTTGCCATCTTTATAAGCATAAACCATTGCAACAGAGATACCGTCCTTACCTGGAGCGATAACAGAATAACAAGTATTGACCCATGAAGGCTCAACCATTGTCGTTCCGTTTAGCAATGAAGCCACGGCTGCCGCACAAACTTTCGCTTGTGAGTTGGCTGCATATCCAGACTTCGGCATTGGTGCAGCGATTGAAGAATCACCCACAACGTGAATGTTTTTGTGAATGGTCGATTCAAACGTTTTGTGATCAACAGGACACCAACCAGACTCATTGGTTAGACCAGCGGTGAACGCAATTTTGCCTGCTTTTTGAGGTGGGATGATGTTGACTACGTCACCCGTGAATTTACCTGCTTTTGCTGTAACGGTTTTAGACGCTACGTCAACGGCTGATACCGCACCACCGTTTTCAGAGTTGATCCAAGTGATCATGCTGCTGTCAGTACCGTACCCGTAGTGACGTTTCCAGCCGTCCATGAATAGACCGAACTTAGAGAATTTTGGCTTTGGATCTAAAACAACGATTTTAGACTTTGGCTTGTTTTCTTTTAGGTATGCAGCAATTTGCGATACACGCTCGTAAGGTCCAGGAGGGCAGCGGAATGGGTTTGGTGGTGCAACAACAACCACTGTACCACCGTCTTTCATCTCTTCTAGTTGCTTACGTAGCAATTTAGTTTGCGGACCTGCTTTCCATGCGTGAGGAATGCTATTGGCAGCAACTTCAGCGTTAAAGCCTTCGATAGCTTCCCATTTGTAATCAACACCTGGAGAAACGATACAACGGTCATAAGGAAGTGATTTACCGCCTTTGGTTTTTACTGTTTGGCCTTTTGCATCGATATCGGTAACGGTATCAAGAACGACTTTGATTCCTTTGGCTTGCAGTTTGTCATAACCAAATTGAATCGATTTGATGTCGCGGTTACCACCGATAACTTCGTTTGACATAAAACAGGTGTAGTAATCTTTGTTGTATTCAACTAGGGTTACATCGATAGATGGATCCATTTTCTTTAGGTATTGTGCCGTGGTTGCACCACCGATACCACCACCTACGATCACAACGCGTTTACCGTTGCTTTTCGCCATCGCTTTTGCTGAGATGCCTGCTGCTGCAACACCTGCCGCACCGGCAGCCGACGCTTTAAGAAGGTTACGTCTTGAAATATTAGTCATGCTCTTCTCTCCGGGGCTTATTTAGTTGCGTAGAATTCGACAAGTTGATCTAAACCTTCTTGACCGTGTTTCTCATAAAGCTCGTTAAGTTTAGTGGCCATTTTCTTAGGCATTTCACGATTTTTAGAGACAGCAAAGTCATGTAGGTTGTACTGCAGGTAAGGCTTCCATTGTCCTGCTAGGAAACCAGACTCGTCTTCAGCCTGTTTACCGGCTTCGGCGTGACATTTTTCACAGTATTTGTCGTGCAACTTCTCGCCAACTTTTGCCATGCTTGCATCAGTAGACTGTTCTGCAGAGATGTATTTTTGAGCTGCAAAATACGTTGCCATGGCTTCAAAATCTGCCGTGCTGTAGCCTTTTGCGATTCGACCCATGATCGTTGAAGGACGCTCACCTGATTTATAGGCTTCCATTGATTCAACGAAATAGGTATTGCTATTACCTGCAATGCTTGGGGTAGCCGGACCATGAGAGATACCGCCCGGACCGTGACAGCCGGCACAAGTATTCGCTAGCATTTCGCCGCGATCCATAGCAACTGCAGCAGTAGAGGCTACCATTGAGCCAGCTAGAACTGCGCTCGCAAGCAAGCTAAGATTAGCTTTTTTCATATACTCCTCCTCAGAAGTGTGCTTTCCAGAATAACTGGTTTTTTGTAAAGTGGCCTAAGGCCGTATTAAGCGTACTTTCAATCCAGAGAGCACGCTTGAATTTTTTTGTAATAGTGGGGTTAGGGCTTACAGACTTGGATCATCCGGCTCGTGGTGAGCAATGCCTTTATGGCAGTCGATACAGGTTTTACCGTCTTCCATCGCACGAGGGTGTTTACGTGCAGCAGATTTACCTTGTTCTTCAAAATCCATCGCTGAGAAAGAGTGACATGTTTTGCACTCACGCGAATCTGATGCGCGCATTTTATCCCAAACTGCGTTGGCCATATCCCAACGGTGTTTGTTGTAATGGGCAAGATAAAGTTCAGGGTCGTTTTTAATCTCATCACTGACAGCAAAATCGCCGATAAACTCGTGGTAAACGTCTTTAGCGGCAATGATTTTTGCTTTCAATTTCGGAAAGAACTCTTTTGGTACATGGCAATCAGCACATTCGGCACGAACACCGGCGGCGTTTTTGTAATGTACCGTTTCTTGATACTCTGCCAGGTTGATTTTCATACTGTGACAAGAGGTACAGAATTCGGTTGTGTTGGTGTAAGAAAAGAAGGCATTCATTGCGCCGAAAGAGGCGAAGCCCAGAAGGAAGATAATTGCGAAAAGCCCAGTTTTTTTATTAAACATTTTAAGTAATATCTTTTATGTGGTGATTCGGTTTCGTCAACGCTTTGAGAAAATTTGCTTAAAATTTTCTCAAGAGTCTTTCGTTGGCGCTATCTTAGTGAAAATAATTTTATGGGTAAAGAAAGGAAAATTTATGCGGTATACATAATGCTTATTTTACAAATCAATAATATTAGCTTTTGATTATAAAATTAATTAATTCCTGTCCTTGCCAAGTTTGTTCATTTAAGAATAAAACATCGCCTTGATTCATTTTATTGCTGTCGGTAATGCGGATGCCAATGGTTAACTGTTTGAAATCGCTTAATTTCCGGTTTGGCATGATTTCATCTTTGGCGCCTAGGGTAACGCGCTTAGGCAATTCTACCAAGGAAATTTTTTGTGCGGCAATTGGCATTGGCATGCCTGTTGGCTCTTTGGCATAAATAAATACGGTTGCTCCTGACCAAGAATTTTTTAGCTCGTCCGGAATTTCGATGGCGATTTCGATCTGTTCTGGGTGGATGTCGCTAGTGGTCTTCATGGTTTTTGGGGTTTCGTTCACGGTATTTGTGGCAACTTGCACGCCAACCGTTTGCAATAGTCGGGCAATAATCGGTTTATCGGCATCGGTGTCCGGCAGTTTTTGATACAGTGTTTCCCATAATATTGCCGCCCGAGAATCGTTGCCTTGTTGCTTTTCAGCCATGCCGAGTAACCATAATGTCATACGGTTTTCTGGGTCGATAGCGAAAGCTTGTTTTAGCAAATCGTGTGAACGTCCGTCTAAGCGTCCGTTGGCTTTAACGGCTAAAGCATCGGCGAGAGGAATAAGGGCATTAATGTTGTTGGGGTCCAGTTTCAAGGCTCGTTCAAATGCCATAATCGCTTTATCATAGTCTTCGGTAATCATCGAAGAACGTCCTAGTAATAACCAGCCCGCTAAATCCTTTGGATTATGTGCCAATTTTTCTTCGAGTTTATCGACCAAGGTGATTTGTTGCGGTGGTTTGGCGTCTTGCATTTCAGCAAATTCCGGCGTGCCGAGAGTGAAGTAAGCCGCCATCGAAAAGACCGGAACAAATAGGGCGATGCCGATCAGTGCGAATTTATTTTGCTTTTGTGTGGTGGTGCTGTCTGGTTCAGCACGTTGGCGCAAAAAAGGAATTAGGATGATTGCGAGGGCAATGATCAAAATCAGTGAAAACCACATGGCTAAACTTGTCATAAATCTCTATCCAGTCTTAAGGCTTTTCAGCCGAGGAATTGTGTTGATTGCTGCGGATGATGCGAATCAGGATACCAAGGCCAATCAGTAGAAATAGGAAAGGCCCAAGCCAAAGTAAGTAGGTGTTTGGCTCCATTGGAGGCTTGTACATTACAAATTCACCGTAGCGCGCCACCATATAATCGACGATTTGCGCTTTACTGGCTTGCTGTTCCGTCAACATAGTAAATACCTGCTTGCGTAAATCTTGCGCGAGTTCAGCATTTGAGTCCGCCAAGTTTTGATTCTGGCAGACTAAGCAGCGTAGCTCAAAAATGAGCGCCTTATAATCTTCTTCTTGTTGTTTGTCAGTAAATTGATAGGTTTCGATGGCCGCATAATTTGCTGAACTAACACTGATAAAGAGTGTGAACAGTGCTAAACGTAAGAAGTTCATAGGGTAGACTCCTGAGCGATTTGAGCGAGTAATGGCAGCAACTCTTTATCGACGCGTTGCTGGGTCATTGGGCCGGTGAATTTGTGGCGGATAATCCCTTGCGCATCAATCACAAAGGTTTCTGGTACGCCATAAACTCCCCAGTCAATGCCGGCACGGCCCTGCGCATCCTCAATGGTAATTTGGTAAGGATTACCAAACTCTTTTAGCCACGCTTTGGCCTCATCCGGTGTGTCTTTATAATTCAAGCCGATGATTTTGGTGGTGTTTTTCTGGGAAAACGCCACCAGTACTTCATGTTCTTGACGGCATGAAACGCACCAAGATGCCCAGATATTTAGAATCCACGTTTCGCCTTTAAGCTGCGTTGGCGAAAAAGGTTCTTGTGTATACAGTTCCGGCAGGCTGAATTGCGCAGCCGGTTTACCGATTAAAGGTGAGGGCACTGCTTTGGGGTCAAGGGTTAAGCCAATCGCCAGAATCACCACCAAAGCGCCAAAAATAATCAGCGGTAGGCTCTGCTTTTTCATGCCTTGGCCTCCTCCACTCGTGGCGCATGGGTTTTACGGCGAATTAAGGCAAGTACACCACCCATCGACATCAGAATCGCGCCTAGCCAAATCCAACGGACAAACGGTTTGTACTGAATACGCACCGCCCAAGCATTGCCATTGAGTTTTTCACCCAACGCAATAAATAGGTCGCGTGATAGTTTGGCATCGATGCCTGCTTCGGTCATCGGCATGGTTTGACTGAGATAAGTACGTTTTTCTGGATAAAGACGAGTCAGTTCTTGACCATTTTCATAGACAATCACCGTGCCTTGAGAGGCCAGATAGTTGGCGACTTCTTTTTGTACAACGCCTTTAAACTCAAATTCATATTGGTTGATGGCGTACTTTTCTCCAGGCTCTAAGCGCACATCTTTTTCGATGCTATAGAGCGAGGTAATGGTAATCCCAGTGAGCGTGACCGCAAAACCGATATGCGCCAGTACTGAACCCACGGTTTGCATTGAGGGTCTGATTTGTCCGTTTGGATTTTTTTGTAATAGCCAATGCAGTGCGGCAAACGCAATCCAAGCGCTCATTAATAGTCCCAATACGGCCAAGCCAGAAAATTCCGGCAAAAGTAATAGCGGCGCGATAAATGCAACCAATAAGGCGGCAACCATCGGTAGCCACATTTTTTGGAGCAGACGCTTTGGCTTGTCTTCCATCCATTTGGTGGCAAAGCCGAAGCCCATTAACAGCGCCAGCGGCACAGTCAGCGGTAACATTACGGTGTTAAAGTAAGGCGCGCCGACCGATAATTTCGCTAAACCTAGAGCATCCAAAATGAGTGGATAAAGCGTGCCGAGTAAAACAGTGGCCATCATTGCGACCAGAATGACGTTATTCGATAAAAGTAGTGTCTCCTTAGAGGCCAACTTAAACGGTTTACTTTGAGTAACTAAATGCGACCGTGCCGAATAAAGTGCTAAGGACACGCCGACAATCACGACTAAGAAAATCAAAATAAATACGCCGCGCGCAGGGTCACTGGTGAATGCGTGTACCGAGGTTAACACCCCTGAGCGCACCAAGAAAGTGCCAAGCAGGCTCAAAGAAAATGCCAGAATTGCAAGCAGCAGAGTCCATGATTGGAAAGTGCCGCGACTGGCGCTAATGCTTAGCGTATGGATGAGAGCCGTCGCGATTATCCATGGTAGTAATGACGCGTTTTCTACTGGATCCCAGAACCACCAGCCGCCCCAACCAAGTTCGTAATACGCCCACCAACTGCCGAGCGCGATACCAAGAGTCAGGAATGCCCAAGCGATAACGGTCCAGATTTTAGCCCAACGTGCCCACGCCATTTGAAACTCGCCTTTTAGTAAGACCGCAATCGCAAACGCAAAGGCGACGGCCAATCCGACATACCCCATGTACAGCATTGGTGGATGAATCGCTAAGCCGATGTCTTGCAATAGTGGGTTCAGGCTACGGCCTTCAAGCGGCACATTGGTAAGGCGCTCAAACGGATTGGAGGTAATCAGAATAAAGAGGGTAAAGCCGATGCTCACCACACCAAGTACGGCCAAAATACGGGCAATCATATCTGGCGGAAGCTTGCCATTAAACAAGGCAACGGCAAAAGTCCAGCCAGCCAGAATCAGCGCCCATAAAAGTAGAGAGCCTTCATGTGCCCCCCAGGTCGCCGAGATTTTGAAAATCATCGGCAGTTGGGTGTTCGAGTTAGCCGCGACGTATTTGACTGAAAAATCGTTGACGATAAAGCTGTACACCAAAATAGCAAAGGCGACCAGAAAGAATGCAAATTGCCCAATGGCCGCCGGTTTAGCCAGCGCAATTAAGGCGTTGTTGTTTTTATAAATGCCAAGCATTGGCGCCACTGCTAAAACAAAGGCAAAGGCGAGGCCGACAATGACAAGAAAGTGCCCGATTTCAGGAATCATAGAGTAGCCCTAGTTAGTTTTTGCTGCATCGGCAGGCGTTGCATTTTGTGCCATTTGCGCTTTTTTAATGGAATCAGCGACTTCTGGCGGCATATAGTTTTCATCGTGTTTTGCTAAGACTTCGTCAGCCACAAAAATCCCATCACGGTTCAGTTGCCCCTTGGCGATAATCCCTTGGCCTTCTCGAAATAGATCCGGCAAGATGCCAACATATTGGACGGTGACAGGGGTTTGACTGTCGGTTAAGTCGAACGAAACCAATAAGCTGTCATCAGCGCGTTTGACGGTGCCATTAACCACCAAACCGCCAATACGAAAATCTCGATCGTTTGGTGCCGCACCGGATTTTACTTCGCTTGTGGAGTAGAAGAACATCATATTCTGGTTGAAGGCTTGAATAATCAAGAAGGTCGCGACACTCACTGCGGTGAGTAATAGCATGACGAGGTACATTCTTTTTTTTCTAAGTGGGCTCATGTTGCTTTCCTTGTTATGGCGCGTCGCTGTAAAAATCTTCTGCGTCGCGTAACGCTTGACGATGTTGTAGCAGTGGCTGAATAAAATTCGCCAATAACACTAAGGCACTGATGCCAAAAGACATCCAGACATAAAAGGCGTAACCGCCCATATGAAAAAATTCCGCCATGTGTTCTCCTTGTTAGCTTGCTCCCGTTCTTAACGACGGCCTAATTTTTTATTGCGTTCAAAAACCACTTTTTTGACCCAGCCGGAAGCCAGGTCTTGCTCCAATAAATTGGCGCGCATTTTCATTAATAGTAACAGCAGATATAAAAACTGAAATGCCGCCGCCATTAATAAGAGAGGGATTAACATATCGATATGAATCGACGGTGTATCAAATTTGCTGACGGTTGCGGCTTGGTGAAGCGTGTTCCACCAAACGACGGAATAGTGAATAATTGGTAAATTAATGACGCCAACTAGGGTCAAAATACTCATGGCTTTTCCAGCGGTTTGTTTGTCTTCGATGGCATTATAGAGTGCGAAAATACCAAGGTAGATAAAGAACAGAATCAGCTCAGAGGTGAGGCGGGCATCCCAAACCCACCAAGCGCCCCACATTGGTTTGCCCCATAAAGAGCCGGTCACCAGTGCGATAAAGGCAAAACTGGCACCAATTGGCGCGGAAGAAATAATCATGATTTCCGCCATACGCACGCGCCACACCAAAGCGACGACCGCAGCGACGGCCATCGCCGCATAGACAAACATCGATAACCATGCCGCTGGAACATGGACATACATAATGCGGAAAGATTCGCCTTGTTGATAATCTGCCGGAGCGCTAACCAGCCCCAGGTACAGTCCTGGCAACAAAAGAGCTAAGAAAATCAACGCGACCCAAGGAATTAATTTACCAGCAAGAGGGTAAAACCAGTTTGGTGCACCAAGGCGATAATACCATTTAGCGATAATATTCATTGTGAAACACTCACTTTTAAAGCCGCAGCGACGGCGAAAGGGGCTAAGGAAATCCCCAAAACAAATAGGGCGCCGAGCACATACAACTGGCCAGATGCCGACCAACCTGCAGCGGTGACCTCCACGGCACTGGCTCCGAAAATCAAAACAGGAATATAAAACGGCAACACCAATAAGGGCAGTAATAGACTGCTTTTTTTCAAGCCAGTGGTCAATGCCACCCCAATACCGCCGATAAAAATCAGCAACGGTGTGCCGAGTAATAAACTCAAAACTAAAACCCAAATGGCGTCTGCAGGCAAGCTCAAGCTAACCGCAAACAGCGGAGCGACCACAATTAACGGCAGGGCTGTAATCACCCAATGCGAAAACAGTCTTGCCCAAGCAAAACTGACCAGTGAGTGCTTGCTTAATGCCCACTGTTCGAGTGTGCCATCTTGAAAATCTTCTTTAAACAGATTGTCCAAAGAGAGCATCGTCGCCAAGAGAGCCGCTATCCAAATAAGTCCGGGGGCGACTTCACTGAGTAGCTTTTCTGATGCGCCTATGCCAATCGGGAATAAAAGCACCACCAACCCAAAAAACACCAGTGAGTTAGAAAATTCGCCACGGCGGCGGTAGGCGAGAATTAAATCGCGCTTAATTAAGTATAAAAAACCGCGCATTAATGCCCCAAGTTCAGCCGTTGGATATAAATGTCATCAATTGCCACCTCATGATGCGATGTCATCACAATCATGCCGCCATTTTTAAGATGTTCGGTGGCCAGTTGTTCATAGAGTGCGATACCGGCTTTATCAAGAGCCGCTTGCGGTTCATCTAATATCCATAATCGGGTGTCGGCAATCAGTAAACTGGCCAAGGCTAAGCGCCGTTTCATGCCGGCAGAAAAGGTTTTGACCGGTTTATGTTTGACTCTGCCAAGGCCGACTGCCGATAAGGCATCAAACTCATCGCGTTGATTGCGTGTCCGGATGGCTCCGAGCATGGCAAGATTTTCAAGCGCGGTCTGTTCTTCTTTGAGTGGATTTTGATGGCCCAGCCAAGCGAGTTGTTGATTAAACTGAGAGTCCGCAGCATTAATGGCAACGCCATCCCATTTAATTTCGCCTTTGTCGGGGCGGCGTAATCCAGACAGCAATTTAAGCAAGGTGGTTTTCCCCGCGCCATTTTTACCTTCGACCAGCAATACTTTGCCACCTTCAAGACGAAAGTTAATATCGCTAAAGAGGATTTGTGCCCCCCGTTGGCAGCATAGGTTTTGAGCTTCTAAATGCATTTATGATGTCGTTAGTTGGCGAAAAATTACGCGGCTACGAGCCACTTCCGTTTGGCTATACGAAACAAATTGTGTTTCGGATTATAGGCAAACAGAGTAGATGGAGCAAAATTCTAACAAAAAAAGGCAAATGACAACCAAAATAGGCAGCCTAGAGAGAGAAGTATTTTTTATTAATGCAAAGAATTTTCTTATTTAAGGATTAACTGAAATTATCCTTGAGAGAGAGTTATCGGTATTTTGCGGTTTTATCCGCATGCTAAACGGATACCTTGGTATTACGCTTTGACGCGATTAATGGCGTCATCTGAGTGATTTTCCTGAAAACTGGTGATTTTTTTATAGGCTCTTCTACATGCTTTACGGACTAAGTTTTCAATGTCGATACGTTCTTCGGTGGTCAAGAAAAAAGACATATCAATATCAAAACGGATATAGCGCGGCGGGATGCGGTTTAGTGCAATACAAGCCATATCGGCCAGTAACTCGTCATTCAGCAGACCCCGATAATTCGCTTTTATTTCATCAAAAACGAGGCGTTCGTAATAATTGTGGACGCTATCCATTTCCATATTGATTCCTTTTTGGTGAGACAAAAAACCGTCTAGTCACTTTACTGATTTTTGTGGCATAAAAAAAGCACGGAACCATTTAATGTATTCCGTGCTTAAGGCATATCAAGAAACGATCGGGACGATTATTCGACTTCGCGGCGCACAGCGCGATGTCCGATGTCGGTACGGTAGTAAACCTTATCCCAATTCACTTTCGCAACACCTTCGTAGGCACGCTTTTGCGCTGCGGTGACGTTTTCGCCCAGCGCGGTGACGCATAAAACGCGACCGCCAGCGGTGACGCTATTGCCATCCTTATTGACTGCGGTGCCCGCATGGAAGAC
This sequence comes from Thiosulfatimonas sediminis, assembly GCF_011398355.1. Classification (GTDB taxonomy): domain Bacteria; phylum Pseudomonadota; class Gammaproteobacteria; order Thiomicrospirales; family Thiomicrospiraceae; genus Thiomicrorhabdus; species Thiomicrorhabdus sediminis_A. The sequence goes on along the minus strand of NZ_AP021889.1, from coordinate 2,226,512 downwards.
TTTTATGTCCGCAGCGTTGGCGTCATTGATGCCAGTAATCACATCCCCTTTAGGGTAGTCATCTGGGTAGCCGCCAGCCGCCATGACCACACCCAGTGCGGCGCGTGAATCCCATTGTGCGACGGCGCTGTCGAGTTTGCCATCCAGAGCATCTAGGCAATGTTGAACTAGATCGGATTGCAGGCGCATCATAATCGGTTGTGTTTCAGGGTCGCCAAAGCGGCAGTTAAATTCCAATACTTTTGGTGCGCCGTCGCTGTCAATCATTAAACCGGCATATAGAAAGCCGGTGTACGGTAAGCCATCTTTTGCCATACCTTCAATGGTCGGCATAATGACTTCGCGCATCGCGCGGTCGTGGATTTCACGAGTAACGACCGGAGCCGGGCTATAGGCTCCCATTCCGCCGGTGTTAGGTCCGGTATCGCCGTTATCACGCGCTTTGTGGTCTTGTGATGTCGCCATTGGTAAAACATTAACGCCATCCGCCATGACAATAAAGCTGGCTTCTTCACCAACCAAAAACTCTTCAATAACAACGCGAGCGCCGGCAGAACCAAACTTATTGCCTGCAAGCATATCTTCTACTGCAGCAATCGCTTCGCCAGTGCTTTCGGCAAGGATTACCCCTTTACCGGCCGCAAGACCGTCAGCCTTGATCACAATTGGCGCGCCCATTTTGTTGATGTAGTCAACCGCAGGTGCGATTTCGGTGAATACTGAGTAAGCCGCAGTTGGGATTTTGTGTTTTGCTAAGAAGTCTTTAGAAAATGCTTTCGACCCTTCAAGTTGTGCTGCGCCTTTTGATGGGCCAAAGCATTTTAAACCTGCCGCTTGAAACGCATCGACCACACCCAAGACTAACGGAACTTCAGGGCCGACAATGGTTAAGCCAATCGCATTTTCTTGGGCAAATTTCACTAAGCCGGTAATGTCTTCAACGTTGATATCGACATTTTCTAGGTTTGCTTCTAAAGCTGTACCGGCATTGCCGGGTGCGACAAAAACCTTGTCTGCTAGCGGCGACTGCGCCACCTTCCAAGAAAGCGCGTGTTCACGCCCACCACTACCAATTACTAAAATGTTCATAATTTATTTATCCTTAGGGATGAAATATTCTTAAATTCTGTGCTGTGATTAAAAATTCACGTTTTGCTTGATTTTTAGGCTGACGGCAACTTTCCTGCTGCGCTGATTGCACCTGTCTAATGAAAGGGCGCTCTCCAATACCGAAATCAAGCAAAACAGACTATTTTTAATGTTTGAAATGGCGCATTCCGGTAAACACCATCGCAATGCCGTGTTCGTCCGCAGCGTCGATGACTTCTTGGTCACGCATGGAGCCGCCTGGATGAATGACTGCGGTAATTCCTGCCGCCGCTGCTGCATCAATGCCATCGCGGAAAGGGAAGAAAGCGTCAGAAGCCATGACCGAACCTGGAACTTCCAGGCCTTCATCGGCGGCTTTGATACCGGCGATTTTGGCTGAGTAAACACGGCTCATTTGACCTGCACCCACGCCGATAGTCATACCGTCTTTTACGTAGACAATTGCGTTTGATTTAACGAATTTCGCGACTTTCCATGCAAACATTAGGTCGGTCATTTCTGCTTCGGTCGGCGCGCGTTTTGTCACTACTTTTAGGTCATCAGCGGGAACTGTTCCTAAATCGCGATCTTGTACCAATAGGCCACCGGTGACTTTTTTGTAGTCATAAGCGGCGTGTTGTCCGTTAAACTCGCCGCACTCTAATAGACGCACATTTTGTTTCGCGGCAACCGCTGCTTTGGCGGCTTTAGACACGCTAGGCGCGATAATTACTTCCACAAATTGGCGCTCGACAATCGCCTTAGCCGTGGCTTCGTCCAATTCCGTGTTGAACGCGATAATGCCGCCAAAGGCAGAGGTTGGATCGGTTTTATAGGCGCGATCATAAGCTTCTAACTGGCTTGCTCCAACCGAAACACCGCATGGGTTAGCGTGTTTAACGATAACGCAGGCGGTTTGCTCGAAGGTCTTAACCAATTCAAGCGCTGCATCAGTGTCGGCGATGTTGTTGAAAGACAACTCTTTACCTTGGATTTGCGTGGCGGTAGAGATGGATGCTTCAGCAGGATTGCGCTCGGTGTAAAAAGCCGCTTTTTGATGTGGGTTTTCACCGTAACGCATGGTTTGTTTTTTAACGTATTGAGTGTTGTAAGTACGCGAGAAGTGGTCACCTTCTGCAGAGAACATTTTGCCGAAGTAGTTCGAAATTGCGCCGTCATAGCGAGAGGTTTGTTCAAAGGTTTTGATCGCAAGGTCAAAACGTGTCGCGTGCGAAAGGTGAGCGTCGTTTGCGCGCATCTCTTCAAGAATGCGAGCATAGTCAGCAGGATCGGTGACGACGGCGACATCATTATGGTTTTTGGCGGCAGAACGTAACATAGTAGGCCCGCCGATGTCGATGTTTTCAATCGCGTCTTCGAGTGAGCAATCTGCTTTGGCAACGGTCGCTTCGAATGGGTATAGATTAACCACGACCATATCGATTGGGTCTATGCCGTGCTCTCTCATAATGGCATCGTCTTTACCTCGACGCCCTAGCAGACCACCGTGAATTTTAGGGTGCAGTGTTTTAACGCGACCATCCATCATTTCCGGAAAACCGGTGTATTCGGAAACTTCGGTTACAGCCAGTCCAGCTTCGGATAGTACTTTATAGGTACCACCGGTTGATAAAATGGCAACGCCCATATCACTTAGGGCTTTGGCAAAATCAAGAATGCCGTTTTTGTCGGACACGCTAATCAAAGCACGACGCACTGGTTTCATGGTGAATCTCCAAAAATAAAAATTAAATCAGTTTGTATTTGAGCATTTTCTTACGCAGGGTGTTTCGGTTGATGCCGAGAATCTGCGCAGATTGTGTTTGGTTATGTTCGGTTTTTTGCAGGACAAATTCGATCAGCGGCTTTTCCACCTGCTGAATGACCATTTCGTAGAGGTCACAGGTTGATTCTTCTTGAAGGTTATTGAAGTAGATTTCTAGCGTGTTGGTGACTTTGTCGCTCAATGAAATTTGGCTAGTCGAATTAGAGTCTGTCATACGTCTTAAAATTATCGGTTAGCTAGGGGAATACACAGGTTAGACGTGTGTAATGCCTGTTCGAAAAAATCGATTATTTGTTGTTGTTGTTCCGTTGCCGTCTGTAGCTGGTTGAAGTCACGACGCAACTGGGTGCATTCTGTCGGAGCCAGCAGCTGGCTTAGGTTTTGGGTGTACCAGCCGAGATGTTTACGAGCGATACGAGCGCCGTGTTCCGAGCCGTATAGCGCATAGAGTCCAATCAAATGTGCTTGGATCGTCTGATAAAACTCGGTTAAGGCCGCACCAGGCAGTTTTTCATTATGCTTAAGGTAATGATTTATTTCACGAAATATCCAGGGATAGCCCTGTGAGGCGCGCCCAATCATGATGCCGTCAGCACCGGTGTATTCTAATACAAATTGAGCTTGTTCGGGGCTGCAAATATCGCCATTGGCAATCACTGGAATCGAGAGCGCCTGTTTAACCGTTTTAATTGTGCCGTATTCCGCTTGGCCTTGGAATTTCTCTGCACGAGTGCGGCCGTGAATGGTCACGGCCGCTAAGCCACACTCTTGCGCTAAAAGCGCAATTTGCAGTGCGTTTTTATTATCGGCATCGGTGCCGGTTCGGATTTTAACCGTGACGGGTGTGCTGACCGCTTCGACCAAGGCTGTAAAAATCTGTTTTACCTTGTCCGGCTCGCCCATCAACGCCGAGCCGGCGGCAACGGTACAGACTTTTTTCGCCGGACAGCCCATATTTAAGTCGATAATCTGTGCGCCTTGGCTTTCCTGCCAAGTGGCGGCCTCGGCGAGTTCTTGTGCATCGGTACCGATTAATTGCACCGCACGTGGTTCTGGGTCATTGATGTCAACATGGCGCGTGGCAGATTTTTTTGAGACCCAAAGCGCTTTTTTTGAAGCCACCATTTCGGCCAGTGTATAGGCGGCGCCTTGCTGGCGGCACAATTTACGATAGACCGCATCGGTGACACCGGCCATGGGGGCGAGTACTAATGGGTTGTCGAATACATAAGGGCCGATTTGTAACATCCACTTACCTTGGCATGATTGCGTGTTTTAGTGCGCGATTATAGGATTTTACGGCCGCTTAAACGCGCCCACTCTTCGTCGGTTTCCAATTGGTCAAGCTGAAATCCAAATTGCAAATAGTGGGTTTGCAACTCGGCTGCTTGGCTTGCCAGTAAGCCGGATAAGACCAGTTCGCCGCCGTTTTTGACTAAGCGCTGAAATTCTGGCGCTAATTCTTTGAGCGGGCCGGATAGAATGTTGGCCAACAAAACGTCCACTGGCTTGGAGTCAAACTCCTTAACTAAAGCAAAGTGTAGATTTTCGCCATTGCGCTCGGCGTTTTGGTGAGAGGCTTGAATCGCCTGCGGGTCAATGTCCGTTCCACTGACTGAAAGTGCCCCCAGTTTTTTTGCCGCCAAAGCCAAAATGCCAGACCCACAACCATAGTCGATGACGGTTTTATTTTGTGGTGGATTGCTGTCCAGCCAGCGTAAACACATGGCGGTGGTTGGGTGGGTTCCGGTGCCGAAAGCCAGACCAGGGTCAAGCATCAAATTAATGGCATCGGCTTCTTGCGGCTGGCACCAGCTGGGGACAATCCATAATTTTGTGCCAAATTGCATGGGCTGGAATTGATCCATCCATTCCCGAATCCAGTCTTTGTCTTCTAAAACTTCAATTTTAAATGAGTGTTCTGCTAGGGCATTCAAGTGGTTTTTGATTTGCAGGATAACGGCTTTCGCATCCACTTCGGCGTCAAATAATGCGGTGACTTTGGTGTTCTGCCAAATCGGCGTGGTGCCGATATCCGGTTCAAAAATCGGGTCGTCTTTGGCGTCTTCAAAGGTGACCGAAACGGCCTCGCATTCCATAAAGGCATCGGATAGCGGTTCAGCAAGTGTTTCGGTGACAGTGGTGTTGATTTGAATCCAAGCCATAAGAAGGTCCTAACTAAATTCTGTAAAAACAAAAACCACTGTCGTTATTCTGCAAAACGACAGTGGTTTAGCGTCCATGATTATCCTGATTTAAACTAGATGTTCAAGGCGATGCTCAAGGTAGTGAATGTTTTGTCCGCCCTCGACAAAGCCGTGGTCGTTCATGATTTCGCGCTGCATATGTATATTGGTGTCTATGCCTTGAATAATTAATTCACTTAAGGCGTTACTCATACGTGCGATGGCCGCGTTACGGTCTGAACCGTGGCAAATTAATTTGCCTATCATCGAATCATAGTGCGGCGGAATGCTGTAACCCGTGTAAATGTGCGAATCCCAGCGAACCCCAAGACCGCCAGGTAAATGCAGGCGTTCAAGCTTCCCAGGCGATGGCATAAAGTTTTTCGCCGGGTTTTCTGCATTGATGCGGCACTCGATGGCGTGGCCGGTTAGGGTCACATCTTCTTGTTTAATGGATAATGGAATGCCCATCGCCACTTCGATTTGTGCTTTAACCAAATCGATGCCGGTGACCATTTCGGTCACGCAGTGTTCCACCTGAAGACGGGTGTTCATTTCGATGAAATAAAACTCGCCGTTTTCATATAAAAATTCAAAGGTACCTGCGCCACGATAGTTGATTTTCAAACAGGCATTCACACAGGCTTGGCCGATACGCTGACGCTGTTCTTCGGTAATTCCTGGGGCTGGTGCTTCCTCAACGACTTTTTGGTGACGACGTTGCATCGAGCAATCGCGTTCACCTAAGTGGATTGCTTGACCTTGACCATCGGCCAAAACTTGAATTTCAACGTGCCGAGGATTTTCAAGGAATTTTTCCATATAAACTTCCGGATTACCGAAGAACGTTTTCGCTTCGGTACTGGTCAGTTGAATGGATTTAAGCAAGTTAGCTTCGGTATGAACCACGCGCATACCACGACCACCGCCACCACCGGCCGCTTTAATAATGACCGGATAGCCAATTTCTTTGGCAATGCGAAGATTTTCCGCATCGTTTTTCCCTAGTGGGCCGCCCGAGCCAGGAACCGTCGGCACGCCTGAGGCTTTCATGGCGCGAATCGCTTCAACCTTATCGCCCATTTTGCGAATGGTATCAGCCGTTGGGCCGATAAAGATAAAACCGCTTTCTTCAACGCGTTCGGCAAAGTCCGCATTTTCTGCCAGAAAGCCGTAGCCTGGGTGGATCGCTTCGGCATCGGTGACTTCGGCCGCGGCGATAATCGCCGGCACATTTAAGTAACTGTTGGTGGACGCCGGTGGTCCGATGCAGACGGTCTCATCAGCAAGTAAAACGTGTTTAAGATTCGCGTCAGCGGTGGAGTGAACCGCAACGGTTTTAATGCCAAGCTCTTTACAAGCGCGCAAAATACGCAGGGCAATTTCACCGCGGTTAGCAATAAGAATTTTTTCAATCATGTAGAAGCCTGTCGATTGCGGTGATTATTCAATAATATAAAGTGGCTGGTCATACTCTACCGGCTCACCGTTGACACCCATAATGTGTTTAATCGTGCCTGTTTTATCTGACTCAATCGGGTTCATGATTTTCATCGCTTCAATAATGCAAAGCGTATCGCCTTCCTTAACTTTATCGCCAACCTTAACAAATGGCGCAGCATCCGGTGCTGGTGCGGTATAGAAAGTGCCGACCATTGGCGATTTTACGGTGTGACCACTTGGCGCTGCAACCACCACAGGTTGTGCTTCGCTGACGGCTGGGGCAGCGGCCATCGGGGCTGCTTGCATTGGAGCGGCCGCCTGCATTTGGGTTGGGGCAGTAACATAAATCGGCTCTTGGTTACGCGTTATGCGAATGTTGTGCTCACCTTCTTTAATTTCAATTTCGGCGATACCTGATTGTTCTACGATTTCAATCAGTTTACGAATCGAACGAATATCCATGTTTTATCCTTTGCTCTGTGTGGCCTGCTTTGTTAATGGAACAGGTCTCGTTGTTTGTTAAATGGGAGGTAATACGCTTATAAAAGTTTGTCTGCGGCGGCATGCAATGCCAGTTCGTAACCTTTAGCGCCTAAACCGGCGATAATCCCGTCAGCCAGATCCGAGAAATAGGAGTGGCTTCGAAACGGTTCTCGGCGGTGAATATTGGAAAGATGTACTTCAATAAATGGAATATCTACAGTGGCAAGTGCATCGCGAATGGCGACACTGGTGTGCGTGAAGGCAGCTGGATTGATAATAATATAATCGGTGCCGTCGTCCATTGCTTGATGAATACGCTCAACAATTTCATGTTCTGCATTGCTTTGGAAATCCCTTAAGCGAATGTTGTATTCATCGGCTAGGGCTTCAAGGTTCTCGATGACATCTGCCAAGGTTTGTCGCCCGTAAATTTGGGGTTCGCGACGACCAAGCATATTGAGGTTGGGACCGTTAAGTACCAAAATTGTTGCCATTACGTTAAACCTTTCTTGCCTATGGTGAAAATATTGTGTCGAGATTATAACTGATAGGCCGTATTTTCACTATCTATAGTGCGGGGAAAGTGAATAAATAGTTTGAAATAACAAGCCGCTATTTGTTTGAACTGCATTAAAAAGCCGCGTACTGTTATGAAGTGTCGTATGTTTGAGGGTTTATAGAGGACGGCACCACATCTATCGCCAATGTGGTGCCTTAAGACTGTTATCGCGTGAATGCGCGTTGAATGGTTTGACTAAAGTCGTCGGCATTTTTAAAACCAACTACGCGCTGCGCTTTGTGTTCTTGTCCATTCTCAAAAAACAGAATAGCGGGTGGGCCAATGATACCAAAGCGTTTCATTAGCGCTTTATCTAAGTCGTCGTTAGCCGTCACGTCGGCCTTAAGTAAGGTAACCCCTTCGAGCGCGCGTTGTACTTTTTGGTCACTAAACGTGAATTGCTCCATCTCTTTACAGCTGACGCACCAGTCTGCATAGAAGTCTAGCATCACCGGTTTGCCTTGCGCCAGAATGGCGTCTAAATCCGCGCTGCTTTTGATTTTTTCAAATGGCAACTTATCTGACTGAAGTTGTCCTCCCGCATTGCTGTTTTGGAATACTTTCAAAGGCTGTAAGGTGTCTTTAGAGCCAGCCAGCATTCCAATTAACAGAATGGCACCGTAAAGGAACATCATCAGCCCGAGCCCTTTGTACAGTTTGAACCAGCCGGATTTGTCGGCCGTGCTGTTGAAAGCGCCAAGATAAACCGCTGAGCTAATCAGTAATAGTGACCAAGCGAACATCGTCACTTCAGCCGGAAGAATGCGGCTGGCCATCCAGATGGCAACACCGATTAGCATTACACCAAACACCGCTTTCACTGCATCCATCCATGCGCCAGCGCGTGGCATGAGTTTGCCTGCTGAGGTGCCAAGCAGTAACAGCGGCATCCCCATCCCAATTGACATGGCAAAGAGTGCGACGCCGCCGAGAAGGGCATCACCTGTTTGGCCGATGTAAATCAGCGCGCCGGCCAATGGCGGAGCAACGCATGGCCCAACAATCAGGGCGGATAAGAAGCCCATAATCGCGACGCCGGTTAGGGTGCCGCCTTGTTGTTTATTGGACAGGGTGGCTAGTTTGGATTGCACCGAGCTAGGTAATTGCAGTTCATAAAAACCAAACATGGACAGTGCCAGCAGTAAAAACACGACGCTGAATGATCCGATAATCCACGGGTTTTGGAAAGCAGCTTGAAGGTTTTCACCAAATACGCCTGCTAGAACCCCGGCGACAGTATAAGTAATTGACATTGCCAGGACATAAACCAGTGACATGATAAACGCACGACGTGTAGTCAGTTGGTCGCCTTGGCCGACGATAATACTGGAAAGAATCGGTATCATCGGGAAGATGCAAGGGGTTAACGACAGCAAAAGTCCAAAAACAAAGAAAGTGAGTATCACAATCCAGACGCTGCTGTTTTTTAGGGTGTCGGCAATTAAATCGGTTTCGGAAAGTTGTTGTGTGCTGTTTTGTTCTGCACCAACAGTTGCCGTCGCGAGTTTGGGTAAGGCTGCGCCATTGTTGAAGGCCGCTGCGCTAATGGTAACGGTTTTACGGGTTGGAGGATAACAAACGCCAGAGGCTGCGGAGCATCCTTGGTATTCAATTTCAACCACGCTGTCTTGGCTGGTGTTGCGGATGGCTAGCGACGCCTGTAATAAGCCGTGATAAACCGCGGTTTTGCCAAATAACGGGTCGTCTATTTCTGTTGCTTTTGGTAGTTGTAAGGCGTCTATGTCGGCATCGCCTTGCGTGACTTTGACTTTAATTTTGTCGCGATAAAGATGGTAGTCCTCGGCAATTTGCCACTCAAGATTGAGCTGTTTGCCGTTTTGAACGCCACTAAATTTAAAGGCTTCATCTGCTTGTAAAAGCTCTGCTTGGCCACTGCCTTCGGCAAGAAAATTGTTGAGCGCTTGCAGTGAACTAAAAGCCGCTGGATTGCTTGTTGTTGCTGTGTTTTGGTTTGTAGGCAAGGCGATAGTGAATTTACGTTCTTGCGGCGGGTAGCAAACCCCTATTGAGGTCGCACAACCTTGATATTTAATCGTGATTTCACTGTTGGTCGCGGCACCTTGGTAGCCAATTTTAAGCATTGCGGAATGTGCGTAAACTTCGGTTTTACCAAATAAAGGGTCATCAATGCTTTTGGCGGGAGAGTATTGAATGGCATCTAGGGTGACTTGGCTGGCGCTGACAGAGATTTTGTCTTTATAGAGTTTGTAGTCGTCAGCGATTTTCCAGTTGATGTTGATTTTGCCATCAATGACCGTTGGGGTTTGCAGTGCAAACGCTTGGTCTATTTCAAGTAATTCGTCGGCATAAACCGGCGTAATTGCGTTTGCAATCAGGGCCCATAAGGTAAAGAACAGCACAAACGAGTTTTTAATTTTATGGTTAAATGCAACACCTAGTGACATAGCAATTTCTCTTTTTATGGCAAAAATGGCTTTAAAAATGATTCTTAAGCCATATATTGATAATTGAATGAGCGCATTTTATAACAATTCAATTGAAAATGAATCGGACTCTACGCAAGTGAGATTTATTTGCTGATAAGCTGATTTAATTTTTATGCCAAGTTATTGTTTTTGAATGGTAATTTAGGGTTTTATGACAGAGTCGGCTTTATGAAGATATTCTTACTGTTTTTTTTATTAATTCCGTTATTGGAGTTATATCTCTTAATTGAATTGGGTTCGGTAATCGGCGCTTTGCCAACCGTGCTTTGGGTTATCGGCACCGCCGTTGTTGGCGTTTATCTGATTCGTCGGCAGGGTATGGCAACCATGTTGCAAGCGCAGCAGGAGTTGCAAGAGGGTAAGCCGCCGCAACAGGCGGTTATCAATGGCGTTTTAATTTTTATTGGCGGTGTTTTACTGTTCATTCCCGGTTTAATTACCGATACATTGGGTGGTTTGTTATTGCTGGCGCCTTTACGTCATTCTTTGGTTGCGCAAGGTTTAAAGGGAATGCAAATGCGCGGTCGTTCTGCATATCGCCGTTCAGAAGAGAGTGTTATTGAAGGGGAGTGGACGGAAAAACCGGAAGCTCCACCGGAGCGTTTGCAGCAAGTGGATGCCAAGCGCCGCGATTGAATCTGAATCTATTGATTACCGACAAAGCGTGTCGGTAATCGGTATAAGGACCAAGCGTCCAAGAAGATGATGTTGTTTAGAGAGACTTCCTCTTTGCTTCTCTAGCGGTGTCTCTTTAGATTTCCAGAATCAGTTCGCCGTAGCCATCTTGATATGTTGGGTATTTAAATTCATAACCGCTTTGGCGAATGCGTTCGTTGCTTAAACGCTTATTGCTGCGTAATTGGCGCGAATTTTCACTCGGCTCTTTATGCTCTACCTCAGGAACGCTCAATTCTTCAGCCAACCACTCATATACTTCGCAAGAGGGGGTGGGTTTGTTGTCCACGCCGATATATAGGTTGTCAAGTTTATTGGAATCCTGCATATCGAGTGTCATTAAGTGTGTAAAGATGCCGGTACAGTCTGCAGAGTGGATGCGGTTGCTCCAGACGTTTTCCATGCAATGCGCTTTACCTTCTCGCACTAAGTCAATCAGGTGGGTACGTCCCGGGCCATAAATTCCGCCAAAACGGATTATGGTGGTGGGTATGCTGCTGTTATTACAAAGTTCTTCGCCTTCTAATAAGCGATTGGTTGAAAAACCGTGACCTTCGGTCGCCGAGGTTTCGTTTACCCATTCGCCATCGCTCTGCGCAAAGACCGAAGTGCTTGAGGTAAAGAAAAAACGTTTAATTTTTTGGTTTTGCAGAGCTTTAAGCATATTCCGTACACCGAGCACATAGGCTTGGTAATAGTCGTTGTCTTTGTACTTCGCTGCCGAGACGATGTAAAACACATAGTCAAGGGCATTGGGTAATTCACAGATCGGTGAAAATAGATTGCACTCGATTCCGGTGATTTCGTCGGGCAGAGCGTCAATATTGCGGCGAATGCCGAATACTTCGTGCCCTTGTTGTTTTAGTTGAATGCCCAGCTGGCAACCTAAGTCGCCACAGCCTGCAATTAATACTCGTGCCATAGTGCTCTCCATCAAGCTTTGCTGCTTAGTATGCACAAAAATTAACCGAGTAAAAAGGGCTATTTTTGTTAGGTCAAAAACTTTTTTTAATGCAATCTATTTTGTTTCGGTAAATAAAAAAAAGCGGCCTGAAGACCGCTTTTATACTGATGCTGCTAACTTGAAATTATTCTTCAAAGTTGTAACGAATCATCATCGTTGCACCCATTTGCGAGTGTTTGGTCACACTTTCGGATGGAATAATGGTGCCATTTTGTGAAGCGCCAGCGGCCAGTGCGGATGTATCAAAGCGACTGGTGACTTCCGGTGCATAGACCAATGCCCCTTCAATAATCGCGCGCTTGCTGATTGCCATGCCGCCACCCAAGGTGTAGTGGCTTTCAGTTGTCGCTGGGAAGAGGGTGTTGTTAAAGAAGTTGGCAACTGCGCCTGGGCCAGTTGTACCGTCTTGTTCGGCCACTGGGCTATCGCTATGATTGTAGCCAGCGGCTACCCAGTAGTCTTTGGCTTGGTATTTTGCGCCAAGCGCAAGTACGTCGCTATTTTGCCACCCAAAGTCTTGATAGCCTTTGGCTTCGCCAAACATTATGCGTTTTGCATCTGCGGTATAAGTCATTTTACCTGAGCTGTAAGCTGCGCCTATTTTCATTTCTGCCGGTTGTTCTAAGTGGTCGTGATCAATATTGAAACCGAATACGCCAAATGGTTGTGCTGCGGTGGTGATTTGGCCTTTGTATTCCATATCAACACTGGATGTATAGGATGCAGCAACAGTAAAGTTTTCGGCCAAATCGTAATAGGTACCAATCGCGTAACCAAATCCAAGGCCTTGAGCGAGGCCGTAACCGATTGCTTCATCACGGCTTGGGTCCGCGCTGGATGCTGCAAATGGATATTGGTAGTTAATGTCGAGTGCGCCATATTGGATTAAAGGTGAGAAGCCAATCCCGCCTTTTTCGTTATGGAACGCTAAGGTTGGTGCAAAGCGCAGAACTTGAAGTGCGGTTTGTCCATTGAATAAACCGTCTACGCTTTTGTAATCCGCGCCGAGACCTGAGGTACCAAACATACCGATTCCGTAGACCATGTTCTCATTGATACGGCTACTGAATGCGGCAGATGGAATGACAAATAAATTTGCATCCGATGACGAACGGGTTTCATTAACTTGGTCGATATCGGTAAAGTGGTTGGTGCTCACGTCCGGCGAGAAAATCGTTCCACCAAAAATCAATTCAGTGCCTTTTGATTTACCAATCATTGCTGGATTGGCTAGCATATTTTCAGCGCCAAAATAGGCCGCGACGCCTGTTCCGCCCATGGCGTTAGATTTTGCGCCAATACCAATCATGTTGGTGCCGTTAGTGGCCATTGCGGTTGTAGCAAATGCAGCGGTTGATAGAGCCAATGCTAGTTTTGTTTTTCTCATTATGCTTCACTCTTTTGTTGTTATGTTAGGGGGGGAGTAAAAACCACTTCCCTCAAATCAAGGCTTACTATGCAAGCTTTAAGAGTGTTTTAATAATTAAAAAAAATTAAATGGCTATCAGTTTGATTGATTGTTACTTGTGATATTTATATAAGGTTTTGCTAATTATTTGATAGGTGCTAAAAGTATATTTTTTTGTATTGAATATGCTGTTTTAACCGTTGTTTTTTCTGTGGTTAGTTGTCGCGCTGTTAAATCTAAGAGAATGTGTGTATTGGCTTAGTAATTAGTCTTATCTAATTTAAATATTTTATTATTTAATAAATTATTGGCTTTTACTGCGTTTTATTGCGTATTTTTGTGGTGATTCTGCGCCTGTAGGGGGTAGGGTGGCAGAGTAAGCCTGAGTAACTTCAGGTGAGTGTGTGGTTCCGTAATCGCTCGCTTATGTATGCGTATCTTCTTTAGCCATAAAAAAAGCCGCTGCATTGCTACAGCGGCTTATCGCTTAAACGGTTAAGAAATCAATCTTAGAAGTTCATGCGTAGAGAGATGGTGTAACCCAGTTGAGAGTGGATTGTTGTATGCGTGGTAGCGTCAGCAGGAAATCCACTTGGGTTTGTTTGGGTTGCTTGTGCTTGCAAGAAATCAGAAACAACACCCGTGTTGACGGTTTTCGTTACTTCACCAGCATAAACAACTGCAAAATCAAGAGCCATGGATTTGCTTAAGTTATAGCCGCCGCCAAGTGTAAAGTGTTTTTCAACAATCCCTGGAAAGAAATGATTGTTGAATAAGTCAGTTGCTTGAGCGGCATAGCCTGGTAAGCCAGTTGTCGCATTCATGCCAACTACATTGATTGGATCTGATGCGTAGTTAAAACCAGCGCCTAACCAGTAATCTTTACCAGAATATTTAGCGCCTAGTCCGTATACGTTTTGATCTTCCCATTGGAAGTCTTTATAGCCGTCCGCATCAGACCATTTGATTTGTTTGGCATCTGCTGTGAACATCCAGTTATTCATTGTGTAAGCAGCACCGATCTTGATTTCAGCAGGCTGTTCTAATTTATCCGAAAGCATTGGAAGATTGGCTCCATCAAAACCTAAACCTGCACCCGCTACGGAAATTTGTCCGTCGTATTCCATGCTAATCGGTGATTGATAAGCTAACGCGATTGTAAACTCTGGTGTGACATCGACATAGGTACCAATGTTAAAACCAAAGCCTAGGTCGGTTGACATTCCATTGCCTTGAGAACCATTTGCAGCATTGCCATCAGTATCATAGTTGATGTCTAGCGCGCCATATTGAATAACCGGTGAAAAGCCGAAACCAAAATTGTCTTCGTTATAAGCAAGTGTCGGAGCAAATTTCATTAGTTGTAAGTTGCTGTAACCGTCGAACAAACCTGGGTTGCCACGGTAGTCAACCCCCATACCTGCTGAACCAAACATGCCCAAACCAAACGTTAGGCTTTCGTTGATACGAGTGGACATGGCGACTTCAGGAATAATATTAAGGTCATTATCGCTTTTTGCAGACGCTGGTTGACCGGTAACGGTAGTGTTGGCTGTAACATCTGGCATAAATACGGTGCCGCCAATTGTAAACTCTGTACCTTTAGATTTAGCAAGCAGTGCCGGGTTGGTTAGAGCGTTTTCAGCACCGAAGAAAGCAGCAGTACCAGTACCGCCTAATGCGCGTGATTGAGCGCCTAGACCAATCAGGACGTCACCATTGGTTGCTAAAACTGGAGTTGAAACCATTGCCGTTGCGGCGATTGCTAATGCTAGTTTTGTCTTTCTCATATTGCTCTCTTTTTTATTTTTACAGAGGTTATTTATTTTTTTCTACTCTTTAGAAAAAGCCCATCTGTTTGCACTGACTGAATTCGGAGTATTGGCACTATCCAGTTAAGGCTGTACAGAACAAGTTCAAAATATTTCAGATTAACCAATACAGGTTTCTGTCTGTATTTTCGCAAGTTCCAGGCTGGGCTTTTTGTGTTCGTTGGTTAATATGCCGTAATTTTTGACCGATGAGTAATTAAATTTATTTACAAGCAGATTAATATATTCTGATGCTTTAATCTAAGTGTTTGATTGTTAAATGTAAAAACCTGTCAATTGAAGCGCTATTAGGACAAAAGTAGTAAAAATAAATGAGAGTAAATAATTTTTAATGCGAATTTATTGTCTTTAGTTCATTGAAAATACTAGTGCTACGTAAAAGTTGTTATATCGATAGCTTGGTTAAGACGGGCGGGTTTTTTATGGTTTTGCTTTTACAGATTCGTCTGATAAGCAGTTTGTCGTTTTTTTGTGCGATTAGTAAGCCGGTTGAGCTGAAGAAGAGGGGTAACAATCAAGACAATTCAGTATTGCTGAATGCTCACGTATGATGAGTGGGATGGGCGGTGTACTGAAAAGGGGGCGGTTAGTCATATCCAAAATAACATATCTAAAAAAACCCCGCTGTAGCGGGGTTTTTTGATATGAGCTAGGTGCCGCGATTAGAATTCGCCGCGAGAACCTTTGTCCATCATCATCCAAATGGTGTCACGAACTGCCATGGTTTTTTCTTTTAGTTCAGAAGGCATTTTTTTGCCCATCTTAACCATCATGTCCATGTTCATGGTGTATAGGTATAAGCCATCAGCTTGTTCAACAATGGTTACACGACATGGAAGCATTGCGCCCATCGCTGGAGAGAAGTCAAGCATGTCGCGTGCAGTATCTGGGTTACAGAAAGACATAACGTGAATTACACCAGACTCGCGTCCACGTGCTTTTAGTTCTTCAGAAAGCGGTAGTTCGCCAACGTTTTTAATGTTACGGGCAATCCCTACTGCATTAATTGCATCGATAACGTCGTCCAGCGAAACGCCTTCAGCGACTTTCTTTTCCCAGACAACCGCTTGGCCAATGTCGCCTTCAGATTCTACCCAACGGTCCCAAATTTCGTTAAATGTACCCCAAGCGCCTTCTTCTAGGTTGGTTGCCGCATTCATTGTCCCACAACCAGAAAGTGTGGCTAGACCAGCTGTTAGAATGGCTGCTTTAAATAGGTTCGCTAATTTCATATCTCGATATCTCCATCGGTTTTTAAAGGTCTGTTTGATGTCTCTCAAACTTTTCACACAGCTAGATTAATGGTTCGTAACTTAATTGCAAACCAATTTTTTTGGGGAGTTGATAATATTCTTTTATTAAAACTTCATAATAAACTGATTAATAGTTTATTTACTCTCGCTGCAAAGTGTGAAGTTTAAGGCGCGTAATATTTCGTTAAGTTTTTGATTTCTCGTTTCTTTTACTCGGTGCATGTGCCATTCATGATGGACGGGATAGTGACGTCGATAAGTCTCAAAATGCGTTGGATCAGAGCGAATCGCTTGGTCGTCATTTTGAATCAAATGCGTGTTTTGGAGTATGGCGAGAAGGCTGGATTGCCATTCTTGTGCTTCGCTCAATTCAATTATGGCTGGTTTTTCAGGTAGGTTCTGTTGCCAGTCTTGTTGTTGTGGTTGTTGCCAAAAGTGACATAAATCAGCATATACCATTGTGCTGCCAGCCAGTTTTGCTTCAAACGAATGTCCGGCGATGTGCGGACTGATTAAGAAAGATTGGGCGGCCAAGTCTGGGTTAATATGGGGTTCGTTTTCCCAGCAGTCAATAATTTTGGCAGCCAAAACGGTGTCGATTAAAGCCGCTTCGTCGATAATCCCACCACGTGCAGCATTTACAATAATCTGTTCAGGTTTAAGTGTGGCAAGTTTGGCGCGGTCAAGCAGATGGTAGGTTTTATCTGCGCCATCAAATGTCAGTGGTGTATGCACTGATATAATGTCTGCCTGTAGTGTTTCATTAAGATGGCTAAACGCTTGTGTGCCTTCGGCGCGCGCGCGCGGAGGGTCATTAAGTAGGCAGCGCATTCCCAAGGCTTGTGCTTTTTGTTGTAAGCATTTACCGACGTGTCCAACGCCAATAATTCCTAAGCTTTTGCTGCTTAAATCAAAGCCTTGTTTTTCGGCCAAGAGTAATAGAGCATGCAGCACAAATTCCGCCACTGAATTGGCATTACAGCCTTGCGCGGAATAAAATTGGCGCTTGGTTTCGCTAAGGTAGGCTTGGTCAATGTGGTCTAAACCGACCACCGTGCTGCCAATGTATTGAGCGTTTGAGTTTGCCAGAAGCGCTTGGTTGACTTGTGTGCGGGAGCGCACGATCAGTGCATCGCAGGTTTCTACGGCTTGGGCGTCAATGTCGCGTCCCGGCAGGCTGATGACGTTGCCCAAATGCCCAAAAATGGCTTTGGCGTAGGGAACGGCGTCATCAATAATTAATTTACGTTGAACTGTTTGTGACATCGGCTTTGTCTCGGCATAATGGTTTTCGTTATTGTACTGGTTGAATGCTGGGGACGCACTAGGCAGACGCAGAACAAGTCCCGATTGACGTCAGCACGGGGTTGCAAAAGCATTTTGATGCTAGGTTGTTTCATCATCACCTTGGTGATGTTGTTCCAGATTTTAATAAAGGAGCTAAGGTGCTTAATAACAGAAAGTCTGAACTTATCGTTGGCCCAAGTGGGGATTTGGAAGTTGAATTTATTCAGCATCCATACTACACGGCTGACTCAGTGCATGATCTGGTGATTATCAGTCATCCGCACCCGTTGTATGGCGGCACGATGGATAACAAGGTTGTGAGTACCTTATTTAAGGTGTATCAAGAGCTGGGTTTTTCGGTGGTTCGCTATAATTTTCGTGGGGTTGGTCAGAGCCAAGGATTGCATGATTATGCATTAGGCGAGCTGGAAGATTTATTGACGGTTTCAGTATGGGCACTTAATCAACTGACGCATGCGCGTTTGCATTTAGCCGGTTTTTCGTTTGGTAGTTATATCGCCTTGAAAGCGTCGCCGCAACTTAAGCCAATTAGTTTGTTGACGGTGGCTCCGCCGATTGGTCTATATGATTTTTCGCCAAAAGCGTTGGGTGCGTTGGATAAAGACACTCTTTGGACGCTTATACAAGGCGGGCAGGATGAAATTATTGATAGCAGTAAGGTTTTAGAGTGGGCAAGAAGTTTACCGAAGAAACCAGATTTGTATTGGCGTGAACAGGCATCCCATTTTTTTCATGGTGAGTTGGTTTGGCTAAAGCGCGCTGTGGGCTTGGCTTATCGATAGCTTTGGGTGGAGATGGGAAATTATAAATAAGTATTTTCTAATATTGTAGTTGCTTGGCGTGAACTTATCGCTATAATATTAGAATTTTCTTATGTCTTAATAAGCTTGTCTTGCTCTGTTGTTGTCGCTAATGTATGCCGACCAGTGTGCAAAGATAGACAAATGTATTAGTTAAGAAGGATGGGTGACCATCCTTTTTCCGTTTTAATGTGGCATAAAACATTTATACGGGCCTATAAAGAACGATGAAAACCAGTTTACTTCACAAAAATCTTGGAGATTGTAATGTTTAACGCAAAACCGCTCTTTCATGTCGGTGGTCTGGCTTTTGCCCTGGCCCTGGCAATTCCTTTGGCCGCACAGGCGCAAACGTATACGTTTGCTGAAGCGGTCCGCATCGCAATCAGTGCCAACCCGGAAATGGATGTCGCTAAAGCGCGTTTAATGCAGGCTCAATCTGCATTGGGTAAAGCAAATGCCAGTGAAATGCCACAAATTAACTTTTCGGTGACCGGTTCTTACTCGAATAACGCCTTAAATGTGTTCGGCATGAAACTGCAACAGCGTCAGGCAACGGTGGGTGATTTTGGTATCGCTGAACCAGGTGCTCAGTCAGCAACAGGCTTAAATACCGGCTACGAGCCAGGTGCTTTAAATAACCCCGGCCCACATTCGGATGTTAATACGCGTATTGAAGTGCTGTATCCGGTGTACAACGGCGGTAAGGTAGCTAGCTATCAAAAACAAGCGCGTGAAATGATTGATGCCGCCGGCAACGGGGAAGTGGCTGTTGAGCAATATCTGACTTTCGGTGTGTACCAAGCATTTGAAGCGGTGCACGCTGCGCGCTCTTTTATCACGGTTGCTGAACAAGCCAAGAAAACCGCGCAAGAATTTGTACGCACCACAGAAAACTTGGTGCGCCAAGGGGTGGTGGTGCGCTCTGAGTTGCTGAGTGCTAAGGTTAATGCTTCTGCTGCGGATGTCGCTTTAGCGCAAGCAAAAGGTCAAGAGCAGATTGCGCTTGATGGTTTACGTATTTTGATGGGTTTGCAATCGACTGACGCAGTTGATGTTGCTGAACGTTTGGATATTCGTTTACCGGATGGTGACTTGGCGTCTATTTTGGCGCACGCTATTGATAAAAATCCACAGCTTGCCGCACAACGTAAGCAAGCGACGTCTTCACTGTATGCGGTAGACGCGGCACGTGCTGATGAAAAGCCAAGCTTTAATGTTATGGCTCGTCAAGATTGGAATGATGAGAGCATCGGTTTAGAGAGTTCTAGTTATACCTTGGCAGGGGTGTTTTCTTGGAAAGTCAGTGATTTCGGTTTGACTGAAAATACCATCAAAATGGCACAAGCCGAAGCGCAGCAAAAGCAAGCTGAAACCGCTTCGATGGAAAACAAGGTGAAGTTTGAGATTATGCAAGCTTGGCATCGTTTACAGGTGGCGCGCGAGCAGGTCACGTCCAGTAAATTAACGGTTGAACAGGCGGTTGAAGCGCAGTTTTTGGTTACCAAGCGTTATGAAAATGGGGTGGCGACCTTTACCGAGTTAATGGCTTCGCAAACGCAGTTGGATAAGGCGCGTGCTGATTTGGTCGCGGCGGAGTTTGAAGTGAATGTCCAGAAAGCAAAACTTCGTTTGGCTGCGGGCAGTATGGATGTTAAACAGCTTTAATAAGAAATTTCTCGTTTAGAAAAGGAATACAACGTAATGAAACAAGTAAATAAAGTCCTGGCAATTGCGCTTTTATCGGCAATGGGCTTGAGCGGCTGTCAGCAAGAAGCACCGGTTGCACCGCAATCTCAGCAGCAGACTCTCCAGGCGCAAATATTAAGCGTTGAATTGGGCACGGTTCCTCTTACTGCGGTCGTGCCTGGTGCGGTGGTACCCGATCAAAAAGCGCGGATTGCTTCGCGTTTAATGGGCTACATCAAAGGCTTGGATGTTAAGGTTGGCGATAAAGTAAGTCGCGGCAGCTTATTGTTTAGCATTGATTCAACCGATATCAAAAGTCAGATTGCACAAGCCCAGTCAGCTTATGCGCAAGCGGAAGCGGGATTAAAAGATGCGAAGTTGGATTACGATCGTTTTAGCCAGTTGTATAAAGAAGATTCGGTCTCTAAGCAGCAGTTTGACAAAATTCGTTTACAGTATTCGGTTGCGCAAGAGAACCTTGCCGCGGCTAAGTCCGGTTTAAATCAGGCTAAATCGCAGTTGGATTATGCCAATGTACGCGCTCCTTTTAGTGGGGTTATTGTTGAAAAACTTTCAACCGCCGGTGATTTAGCGGCGCCAGGTAATCCGGTTGTGGTCATTGAGAACTTGACCTCTTTGAGCGTTCAAACACAGGTTGCCGGCGAGCTTTACGCTGTATTACGTAATGGTGATGAGGCTATGGTGTTGATTGACGGACAAGACGAGCCCATGGTTGGAACCATCTACACGATGGTGAGTGCCGCAGATCCAAAGTCGCGTACTCATACGGTTAAGTTGAGTTTGCCTGCGGTCACGAATATTAATTCGGGAACGTTTGCACGCGTTAGCTTTAAGCGCGGCGAGCGTCAAGCGATGATGGTGCCGAAATCCGCGATTGTTGAGCGTGCCGGTATTGAGGGCGTGTTTGTGGTGCAAGACGGTAGAGCGATGTTTAACATGGTGCGCACTGGAATTAGCATTGGGGATAGTATTGAAATTCAATCCGGTTTGAATTTGGGTGAGCAAGTTGTGGTGACCAATAACCAGAGCATGCTTAATGGCGATTTTGTTGAAATTGTTTCTTCAGCCGCGCAAGCAGCAGAGTAATAGGGAGTTTGTATGGCTGAAAATGCAAACCAAAATGCAGTGGATAAAACCGAGCTGAACATCGCCGGTAAAATTGCCAAGGCGTTTATTCATTCCAAAATTACGATGATGATCGTTATTGCCATTACCTTGGCAGGTATTTTGGCTTACACGATTACTCCGCGTGAATATAACCCGCAAATCGTTGTTCCAGCAGCGAACATTATTGTTCCGAAAGGTGGGGCAACGCCGCAAGAAGTGGAAAACATGGTGGTCAAACCGTTAGAGACCATTATGAGTGCTTTGCCGGGGGTGGATCACACCTTTGGTTATGCTGCGAATGATTTTGGCGTAGTTACCGTGCAGTTTGAGGTTGGACAGAACCAAGTGGATAGTTTGGTTAAGGTGTACAACCAAATTATGCAGAACATGGATAAGATGCCGCCGGATACTCAGCAGCCGTTAATCAAGCCAATTAATGTCGATGATGTGCCGATTATGACTTTGGCCGTCACCTCTTCTGAGTTGTCCGGTTACGATCTTCGCGATATCTCGTTGAAGCTGGTTGAAAATATTCGTAACTTGCCAGGTGTTTCTTTTACTGAGGTTGTTGGCGGTAAAGAACGTGCCATTAATGTCTGGTTGGATGCGCAGAAAATCGCGTTAACGGGCTTGTCTTTGGACACGATCAGCGAGATGTTGTTGGGCTCTAACGTTTCGGTTCCGGTTGGCTCTTTGGTCAATAACAACCAAGACCGTTTGGTTCGAGTGAACGGTTATTTAGGTAACGCGCAAGATGTCGGCAATATCATTATTGGGGCCGACATGGGGCGCCCGATTTATTTACGTGATATTGCGCGTATTGAAGATGGTCCAAAAGAGTCGGATGCCTATTCGCGTATCGGTTTCGGTCCAAACTCAACCTATGCGGCTGATGGCGCGCAGGCTGCGGTAACCATTACCATTGCCAAGAAGCCGGGTACAAACGCGGTTCAAGTTGCCAATGGTGTACTGGAGCAGTTGGCTGAACTGAAAAAAGCGGTTATTCCACATAATGTTGATATTGTTGTGACCCGTAACGATGGTGAAAAAGCCAACGCTGCGGTGAATCTTCTGATGGAGCATTTAGGGATTGCCGTTGGTTCGGTCATCATTATTTTGGTGCTGTTCTTGGGTTGGCGTGAAGCGGGGATTGTGACTTTAACCGTGCCGTTAATTCTGTTTGTGGTGTTGTTTATCGGAATGCTTGCCGACCAGACGATTAACCGTATCACCCTGTTTGCTTTGATTCTTTCGTTGGGTCTGTTGGTGGATGCAGCCATTGTGGTTATCGAGAATATTCACCGGCATATTCACAATGGCTTTGACCCTGAAAAGTTCGATGAAGTGTTGATTAAAGCGACGAACGAAATCGGTAATCCGACCAATGTCGCCACCATTGCGGTTATTTTGGCATTTATACCGATGCTGTTTGTAACGGGGATGATGGGGCCGTTTATGGCGCCGATTCCGTTTAATGTTCCGGTCGCCATGATTGCGTCTTTATTGATTGCGTATTTGCTGGTGCCTTATGCGGCTTACCGTTTCTTGGGTAAAAAAGCCATTAAAGAGATGCAAGCGCGCGAAAGCACTGAAGCGCATCATCCGCACCAAGAAGATTGGATGCAAAAGCTGTACGTCAAGACGATTGTACCTTTGATTGAGAGCCGTACTAAGCGTAACGTGTTCCTGTTTGCGGTATTGCTTTCATTGATTGCGGCTATGTTGCAGCCTGCGCTGCAGTTTATTCGAGAGGATGGCATGAATAATCCGCTGCATCCGGCGGGTGTTGAGGTCAAAATGCTCCCGTACGATAACACCAGTACTTTCTTGGTTCAGGTGGATATGCCAGAAGGCACAGCGGTTGAGGCAACCGATCGCGTGGTGCGCTATGTGGAAAATATGCTGTCAAAAACCTCTTACGTCACTGACTATAGTGTGTTTCTCGGTAAGCCAGCTCCGATTGATTTCGCGGCACTGGTTCGCGGTGATTTGATTAAAGAGGGTTCTAATTTTGCGCAAATTCGAGTCAATTTGGTTAAAAAGGGAATGCGTTCAGTTTCGTCTCACGAGATTGTGCAGAACTTTAATCTGGATTTGAACTCACTGCGTAAAGTGTTTCCTGACGCAAATATCAAACTTTACGAAACTCCACCTGGGCCACCAGTGACGACACAAATCATGGCGGAACTGTATGGTCCTGACTACGATAAGTTGCGTGCGGCCTCGAAAGAAGTCAGCGCGAAATTTGAGCAAATTTACGGTCTTATTAATATTGACGATTCGGTGACTGGTGATTCGCTAACCTATGAAATCAATATCGATCGTGAACAAGCCAATTTGTTGGGCGTGGCGCCAGCGCAAGTCAGCAAAATGCTGCGTGACTACATCAACGGCTTTGAACTGGGGTATATGCACTTGGATAACGTGCGTGAGCCGGTAGATATATTAGTGCGTTTGCCGCGTTCTGAGCGTACCGTGCCTGAGCAGTTATTGTCATTGCGTGTGCAGTCGCGTGCTGGTGCAGCGGTGCCACTGTCTGCCTTGGCGGATATTGTTGAAGTGCCTCGTGCCAAACCAATATTGTCACGCGATCAACACAGTATGGTGATGATTGGCGGTGAGCTTCTGCAGTCTAGCCCAGTCTATGCAATTCTATCGCTGGATAAGATGTTGGATAAAGTGGCCTTGCCAGAATCTGGAGTAACTTTCCAAACCGCGAACCTAGGATTTGTTGCGGCGGATCCGAAAGATGTGATGGATTATACTTTGCTATGGGGCGGCGAAATGCGCCTAACATTGGATGTTTTCCGTGACATGGGCTCGGCGTTTATTGTGGCACTGATTTTTATCTATCTGATTCTGGTCGGTTATTACAAGTCGTTTATGATGCCGGTGATAGTCATGGGAGCGATTCCGTTGACCATGATTGGGGTTTTCCCTGGGCATTGGTTAACCGAGCAAGCCTTTACGGCAACCTCGATGATTGGGGTCATTGCGCTCGCGGGTATTGTGGTGCGTAATTCGTTGCTGCTGATTGATTTTATTCTTGAATATCGTGCCGAAGGGCAGCCTTTGAAAGAAGCGGTCATTCAAGCTGGTAAAGTGCGTTTCCGTCCGATCTTGTTGACCGCGTTGGCCATTATTTTCGGTTCGATGATTATGATTACCGATCCGGTGTTTGGTGGTTTGGCTGTTGCCCTGATTTTCGGTACCATTTCGTCGACCGTATTAACTCTGTTGGTCATTCCGTTGATGTATTACATCTGGCAGTGGCACGGTGGCGTTAAACAGCAAGAGGCTTTGCAGAAGGCACAAGCCAATAGTTAAGCTTAACAACTGTTCTAAACAGTAAATCAAAAACGCCTCGAAGCCATTTTGGCATCGGGGCGTTTTTGTTTATTGGATGGGCAGCGATCTTATACGTTTACTGAGTTTGTCATTACAGGGTAAATTTTTAATGAAATTTATCGGTAGTTAAGTTTTTGTTATTAGTGTTGTGCGCATCCTTGCGTATACTGGCAAAGTAAATTTATATACAAAATTTGACTTTATTGCTTAGGAGAAAACGATGAGAAAAATCATGACGACGGCGCTATTGTCGATTAGCGTGCTAGCGAGTTCTTTTTCGGTTTTTGCTGCTGAACCTTTAGTAGTGAATGTGGCGCGTCTCTCTTTGGATATGGCGAATAAAGCGGCGATGGCAACGATTGAAGCGTGTCGTGAAAAAGGCATTCCAGTGAGTGTTACGGTGGTGGATCGTAATGGTATTGTGCAGGCTCAGTTGCGTGACACCATTGCTCCGCCAGTATCGCTGGGTATTAGCCAAAAAAAGGCCTATACCGCGGTGATGTTCAATGTTAAAGGGTCGCAATTAAGCGATCGTGCGAAGAGCCCTTTACAAACAATGGGTGAAGGCTTGGCGTTTATGGCGGGTTCTACCCCGATTCAGGCTGGAGGTAAGCTTTATGGTGCAGTTGGGGTTAGTGGCGCTCCAGATGGTATGGATGATGAGGCTTGTGCATTGAAAGGAATTGCTACGATTT
The DNA here is from genome assembly GCF_011398355.1 of Thiosulfatimonas sediminis. Lineage (GTDB taxonomy): Bacteria > Pseudomonadota > Gammaproteobacteria > Thiomicrospirales > Thiomicrospiraceae > Thiomicrorhabdus > Thiomicrorhabdus sediminis_A. The sequence continues at coordinate 2,201,398 of NZ_AP021889.1, read as the reverse complement.
TAGAAGATTTGGAGATGATGTAACTGCACTTTTATCTCGCTATGTAAGTACTCTTTACAGAGTATAGAAAATTTAATACGCCTGAGTCTTTCTAATCGATAAAAAAGCGTTAGAATCACTTCTACAGGTAAAAAAACTCACTTGTATCGTGAGTGTTAGTATTTTTCTTAAGAGTGAAAAGGAATGAATATGCTAGAAAATCAAATTGTAAATACCCTTAAGGCAAAGCGTCGTCAAAAATTGGCATCGCAAAAAGGCGCTTCAATGATGGAATATGCGCTGATTATTGCAGGTATCGCAGTTGTTGCCGCCATTTTATTTGGAACAGGCGGTGAAGGCGATACTGGTGGGGTTGTCGGTGAAGCGATCACGAATAAAGTGAATCAAGCGGTAGGCAACACCACAGAATAATCCTGTAATTGATATCGGACATTTCTCATAATGTACAAGTGTTTGAAAAAACAGAATGGGGCAGTGATGTTAGAGACTGCCTATGTGCTACCCCTTTTATTAGGGGTAGTGCTGTTTATTATTGAAACACTGTCGTATGCCATGAACAGTCTAATCGTCAACGATGTTTTGACCGATGTGCATCTGGCCATTGTTGACGAAGTTCGAGAAATTTCTGCTATGGATAATGCATCTGGTTTTGTTAGTGACTTTGGCGTTTACTGTGATGCCGGCTCGGTTAAATTAAACGTCGGCGCCAGTGAAGCTGTAAAAGCATTGGTGTTAAATTCCTTGGAGATCAAAGGCGTTGAGCTTTTGGAAACCGATCCAGGCGCAGTTAACATCACGAATGAAACCGATTCTCAATTTGGGTTTGACCATTACGTAATCAAATTTAACGGCACTGCGAATACCTTGACCTTGCCGACTTTTTTAAATGAATACCTTCCGATGAATGTCGATACAGTCATTAGTATCAAAGCAAGTTGCCAATCATCGGCGCCTTAAATGTTTAATCTGTTATTTTTTACAGCGGTCTAAAAGTAACAGCTTAGCCATTTTTTTCTGCTTACAGCTAAAGTTGAACGTTCTATGAAAATTTCACGAAGTGATTGGCTTCTCTACTCGATTGCGGCGCTCTCCGCGTTGGCTGTTGTTGCCCTTGTCTATAGTTTTATTGAAAAACGCGTAGCGGATGCACAAAAAGACATTCCTGTTAAAACCGTCACCGTTGTTGAAAAGCCGGTGCTTGCGCCAGTGCTGATTGCGTCTCGCGATTTATTTCGCGGTGAAAAAATCGAACCGGATGATGTCAAGGTGTTGATGATTGCTAAAGAAGGCATTCAGATTAAAGGCATCTACGAAAAGCCACAACAAGCGATTGGCCAAATTGTCCGCCAAGATATGTATGCTGGTGAGTGGCTATTTGCGAAAAAGTTCACGGATAAATTAGATGACGCTCCTTTGGAACAAGTTGAAGGGATTACCTCTTTGATTGAACCGGGAATGCGTGCCATGCGCATTCCTGTCTCGCCGGAGTCGGGTTTACTGGGGATTCTAAAACCAGGTGATCACGTTGATATCGCCAGTGTTTTTAACAGCGCGAACGGCGATCGTCAAATTAGTCGCGTGATTCTGCAAAATATTGAAGTCCTTTCTATAGGCCAAGAGAGTCGTTTTAAACCAAAAACAGAAATCAGTGAGATGGAACAGTCCGGCACCAAAAAAGATGAAACGGCCGTAAAGCGCTCAATGGTCGCATTGCATCTGACGGTGCAGCAAGCCGAAAAATTGGCTTTGGCGATGAGTGTTGGTAGTTTAAATCTGTTACTGCGTAATGCTGCGGATATTGAAATTAAAGAAAGTGACGGAGTGAATGTGCGAGTGATTGAAAGTGATCAGCAAAAACGCGTGGTCCGTTCCGATAAAGGGCAGCGTCAAACCGTTCAGCTCTTACAGGGCGGTGAAGTTCAAGAGGTGAAAGTGCCATGATTAAACAACGCTTGCTCGCCGCGCTATTTTCTACAAGTCTAATCTCGTTGCCGGTTGCTACGGCGTTTCATGCGTCTGAGGCTTATGCGCAAGCAGAAGCGAAAGAAGTGTATACCCTGACCAAGGCAGAATCGAAACTGGTTGATTTTAAAAAGACCATTAAGCGTGCAATGGTCGCTAATCCTGAAACCGCAACCTTAAAAGTGATTAGTGGTAGCGAATTACTGGTTACCGGGAATGCAATTGGTCATACCGAACTGTTTATTAACTTTCGTGAAAACCCGAATAAAACGTACCGCTATCTTTTGAAAGTTGAGAAAAATCCGCAGCAACAAGTGATGATTGAAAACACGATTCGCGATTTGCTGCAAAAACTCAACCCTGCTGGTACGGTAAGTTTTGAAGTGCGCTCTATCTGGGTCGATGAGAAAAGCAATATTCAACGCCAGATTGATGAGGTGGGTAATCAAATTGATGACGGCAAATCGTTAACCAATAGCGCTCGTCAAGATCAAGAAGTGTTGCAAACGGGGGAATCCGTTGGCCAGTCGAGAATTTCGCCACAGGCCGGTAACTTAATGGTGGTTTTGAGTGGTTCTGTGCCCAATGATGCGCAGAAGAAGCGTATTCAGTCGGTGATTTCCACGCTGGGTGTGAGCGTGTTGAATATGATTGATATTAGCGGGCCGCAAGAGGTGAAGTTGCAGGTGCGCGTGGCCGAAGTGGTTAAAGGTAATCCATTTAAAAGCGGTGCGCTTTTTGGCAGTGGTAATACCCATTCCGGTATTTTTCCTCCTGGTTCGGACGGAGGGAACTATATCCTTAACACGTTGGCCGGTATTTCCAGTTTAACCGCCCCTTTGTCAGGCCAAGCGTTTCAGATTGGGGTTAATACCTCCGGTAACGGAATGTTTGGTATTTTGTCGGTGCTAGAGGGGAATAATTTGGCGCGGATTTTGGCGCGTCCTGAATTAACCGTGCAGTCTGGTGAAACCGCCGAATTTTTGGTTGGTGGCGAAGTGCCGATTCCGGTATCGCAAAATGATAATTCCGTTACGGTTCGCTATAAAGAGTTTGGGGTGCGTTTACGCTTTAGTCCGTTAATTACCGAAAGTGGTGAAATTAAATTAACCGTCGCGCCGGAAATTTCGAATATTGATGAAAGCGCTGGTTCGGCCAGTGGGGGTGTTATTCAACCGGGCTTTCGCTCTCGTCGTGCCAAAACCACCGTCACCTTAGCGGCCGGTCAAAGTTTTGTGATTGGCGGTTTGATTCAAGACTCTTTTGAAAACTCGATTTCTAAAGTCCCATTTTTGGGTGATATTCCGATTTTAGGGGCATTGTTCCGTTCAACCTCTTTTAACAAGGATCAAACTGAGCTTGCCATTGTTGTTACCCCAACCTTTGTTGAGCCAATTGCCCAAGGAGTTGATATTCAGCTGCCTGGTGAAAACTTGGTTGCGCCGTCTTACAGTGATGCATTTTGGTTCGGTAAAATTTCTGCAACTTTACCGGAGGGGCAGAAAGCATTGCCAGAGTTAACGAATAAAATCGGCTTGGAGAAACCATAATGGATAATACCGTTAACTTACATCAGGCGTTATATGTTGGCTCTGACCGTGATTTGCTTGAAGCGGTGTCGATTTCGATTCGCTCAAAATATTCGCTGGAGTTGATGGTCGAAGTGCCAAAAATTTGGCCAGAAGACACGAGCTTAGTGTTAATTGAGTACGACGGTGACAGTAAAACCGTAATTAACCGCATCAACCAGATTCTGACTTTGGCGCAAGGGGTGGCGGTTTTTGTTTTGCTGAAAGAGAAAGATGCCGATTTCTTAATTGAGGCATCGCATCAAGGTGTGCAAGGTTTTATTGAGTGTCCGGATGAAGTTTTTAATATTTTGTCGATTCTGCATATGCAAGATCGCCGACGTATCGGTAAAAACGGAAATGTCTCAGCGTTTTTTAGTCTAAAAGGCGGAGTGGGGCGTACCGCATTGGCCACCAATGTGGCCGCGCATATTGCCGATTTAACGCATGGTCGTTCGGTTCTTGTTGATTTGAATATGCCGCTTGGTGACACAGTTCTGTATCTGAATATGGAAAACCAGCGTCTCTATACGATTACGGATTTTATTTACAATATAAACCGTTTTGACGAAGACTTAATTTATAACTCATTAAGTCGCCATGATTCGGGGCTGTATCTATTGTCTTTACCGAGTGATATTGGTGAGTTAGATGGGCTGAATGCAGAGTTGATTAAAACGGTGATTCAATCTTTGCGTCGTTATTTTGACCATGTGGTCATCGATTTGTCGTCTGATTTATCAGATGCAACCCTGAGTTGTTTGGATGAGGCGGATAATGTGGTGCTAATTGCCGAGCCGTCACTCTCCTCTTTACGGGCGGTCAACACAGCGATTCAGTTGTCGCAAAAATTGGGGTATGTAAAAGAGTCTTTGAAATTGGTGGTGAACCGCAGTACGCCAAATAGCGATGTGGTATTGGATGATGTGATTGACTCTTTGGAAATTGATACAGTAATCCGCGTTTCTAATGATTATCACGGTTTTAATGAATCTCTCAAAGAAGGGCAGTTGTTGTCGCGCTTTAAGCCAGATGCGATTGTTAATCGCCAACTGTTTTCCTTGGCTCATATGTTACATAACGGTGTCTTAAAAACCGATGAGTTGATTATTCCAAGTTTTCGCAAAGAAGTTAAGCCGAGTATTATGGAGCAATTCAACCAATTTTTAAGCCATTTGTTGACACCAAAACGCAACAGTAATCCAGAAAAATAAGCGCTTTTAAATTGCGTTTACTGTTTAAAAATATAGGGAACGGCAATGGGAATTAGGGACCGCCTAACACAAGTTGAGCAAAGACGAAGTTTGGTCAATGAATCGTCTAAGCCGGTACAAGAGCAGAAAAACGTTGAGAAAAGCGTTAAGGCGAAAGACGTTGCCAAAAACTCAACCTTTGTTGAAATCAAAAAGCGTTGCCAGAAACGAGCTGCCGATGACGAGGCTTTTTACCAAGCGGATTCGAGCGAAACTCGTCAAGAACTACGCCCACGATTAGAGGGTTTGGTGCGCGAAGTGGCGCACGAAATGCGCTACCCTTTGTCCGAACTCGAAGTCCGACAGCTGGCGTTGGATTTGCTCGATGAGATTTATGGTCTTGGGCCGATTGAGCCTCTATTGGCGGATGGCAGTATCTCCGATATTTTAATTAATGGTTTTGATCAGATTTATGTCGAGCGCGGCGGCAAGCTTGAACTGACCGATGTCACGTTTATAAGTGAAGAGCATCTGCGTAATAAAGTTGACCGAATGCTGTTTACGACTGGGCGTCGAGTTGATGAATCTTCCCCTTTAGTGGATGCGCGTCTGCCAGATGGCTCGCGTATCAATATTATTATCCCGCCTTTAGCGGTGGATGGAATTTGTGTTTCGATTCGCCGTTTTCCAGAATATCATCTGCGTGCCAAGGACTTGATTTCACTTGGCAGTATGACCGAACAGATGTTTAAGTTTTTAGAGATGAGCGTGCGTTCAGGCTTAAATATCATCGTTTGCGGTGGAACGGGTTCTGGTAAAACCACCACGTTAAATATGCTTTCAGGTTTGATTCCCTTTGATGAACGGACGGTGACCATCGAAGACAGTGCAGAACTGCGGATGCAGCAAGCGCACGTGGTGCGTTTGGAGACCCGGCCGCCAAATGCGGAAGGCATTGGCGAGGTCACACAGCGCGAGTTATTAAAAAACGCTTTGCGGATGCGGCCAGACCGCATTGTGCTTGGCGAGGTGCGTGGCGGTGAGGTCCTAGATATGTTGCAAGCGATGAACACCGGCCATGATGGTTCTTTGGCCACTTTGCATGCCAACTCACCCCGCGATTGTATTGCACGTTTAGAGTTGATGATTAACCTTAGTGGGGTGGATATTCCCGCCAACTCGATTCGTAAACAGATAGCCAGTGCGTTGGATTTAATTATTTATGTGAATCGTGGCAAAGACGGAAAACGACGGGTTGAATCGATTACCGAAGTGACTGGGGTTGAAGAAGATAATGTGGTTTTGCAAGAATTGTTTCTTTTTGAAAGCAGTTATGATGAGCTTAGCAGCCGTGTCTTAGGGCGTTTTAAAGCCTCTGGCGTGCGTCCTTCTTGTGCTGCGAAGTTTGAATCGCACGGCATGAGATTGTCGCCAGATTTGTTTAGCTTTGTGCAGGAAATTAGCTAATGAATTGGGATCTACTCGCCATTGCTTCTTTGGCGATTTTGCCGTTTGTGTTTATTGTACTGGGTGTTATACGGAGTCGGCAGCGTAAATATACCGCAAAAATTCGTGCGGTAATGCTGCGCATCGGTATGGCTGAAGAAGAGCGTCTTAGTTTTGAAGATTTGTTGATGACACAGCGCAATAAGCGCTGGTTCCAATTTTTTGTGACTAAGTTTAAACAAGCCGGTATTGTCAATCGCCAAGATATTATTCGCTTGATTTTGATTCAGGCGTTTTTGTTAACTTTAACATTGGTTTTATTAACGTTTAACTTTGGTGAGATGAGTAAGCGCAGTCTGCTATTAGTGATGCTTTTACCGATTTTCCCAACCATCTATTTATTTGTTAAGGGCGCGCAGCGTCAAGCGCAATTACGAAAAGATTTCCCTGAAATGCTCGACTCTTTAGTGCGCTCCATGCAAGCGGGTTATGGTATTGATGGTGCTTTGCGAGTGGTTGCTGAAGATATGAAAGGGCCGCTTGCTGAAGAAATTAGCGAGATGAATAAACAGCTTAAATTGGGTATTAGCCTGCGTGATATTTTGCGAGAATTTCAAGAGCGAGTTAGTTTGATTGAAGCGCAATATTTTGTTATCACCCTGATTCTTCAGCGCGAAAGTGGTGGTCAGTTATCTCCCGTGTTAAAGCAATTGTCATTGTTGATGCGCCGCCGTGAAAACTTCCAAGCGAAGCTCAAAACTCTCACGGCGGAGTCACGTTTTACCGCGTGGTTTATTAGTGGTTTGCCGGTTATTTATTTGTTGTATAAATTTATCTTTGATATCAGTTCGATGGAATTTTTGCTTAACGATCCGACTGGCTTCAAAATATTAGTCTTGTCGCTTGGCTTAATCTTTTTTGGCGCGCTGATTCTGCGTAATATGCTGAGGATCCGTTTCTAATGGAATGGTCGACCGAAATATTTCTATTGCTGATTAGTCTGCTATTACTGTTTGCTACTTTTGCTTTGGCCCGCATCTATCAAGGTAAGTACCGACAACAAGCGTATAAAGAGTGGTTGCGCCAACGGATTGGCGTTGGTCGCGCTTTAGCACGTGAATATGAGGTTAAATCAACCTGTGTTTGGTGTCGTGTTGGGCGAATACTGGGAAGTAAAAATCCTAAGCAGTTGGCGCAACTAAAAGAACAGTTGGTCAGCGCTGGTTTTAGTGATGATAATCACATTGGCGCCTATTATTTTTTGAAATTTAGCGCGATTGCGAGCGCCTTTTTGCTTAGTTTTGGTTTATGGGTATTTCAAGATATTTCACCCCTGTTGATGATTGTGCTCCCTTTAGTTGTGATGTTATTGCCGGAAAAAATCATTGTTAATTTGGGTGAAAAACGGCTTGAAAAAATCAATCAACAGCTGCCTGATTTTTTGGATATGACGACGATATGTATGAATGCCGGCTTGAGTTATTTGGTGTCAGTAAAACGCGTTGCTGAGGAGTTGAAAGATATCTCCCCAGAAATCTGCAATGAGTTTGAATATCTGCTTGAACAAATCCAAGTTGGTGTGACGCGTATTGATGCTTTGCAGCAGTTTGCTCAACGCAATCCGTCTAAGGATATACAAAATTTGGTGCAGGTACTGGTGCAAAATGAGAAGTTAGGAAGTTCGATTAGCGAATCGTTGGCGAATTTTTCGCGCAGTATTTATCAGGAGCGTGAAAATTTAATGGAAGAAAAAGCAGCGAAAACATCCGCAAAAATGGCGATTATTATTCTGCCATTTATGTTGCTTCCATACATTATGTTGCTGCTTGGTGAGAAGCTGGTCATGCTGGGTAGAGGGTTTTAGAATGCAAAGGTCTGGCTTGTTGGTCGTTTTTTTGGGGTTTTGTTTGCTTTCGGCTTGTGCGGTCACTGAAACACAATCGAGTTTGAATGCGAACAGCGCTTCGCCTCTTGACCCTCTTGCCACTCAAGTGGATGAGCAAGGTCAGTATAAATTGCTGATGGATTTGGCGGTAATGGAGCTAAAGCAGCAACGCTATAAACAAGCGGAACCCTTGTTGCAAAAATTGCGTAAGCTTAATCGTGATGATATTGCCGTTTATCGGATGTTGGCAAGAGCCTATGAAGGTCAGCAAAAGCAGCATTTGGCCTTACTGGCTTGGCAGCAGATTAATCAGTTTGCGCAGCACACGATTGATGACGAAGCGGAATACGCACGATTGGCTCTGGTGGAAGACGAATATCAAATCGCCGAACTGGTCTATCAGCAATGGTTAAACAGCGATCAGTTGAATCATCGCTTGAGTGCCTTGAATAACTTGGGTTTTAGCCGCTTATTACAAAAAGATTTTGCGCAAGCGCGAAGTTATTTTCAGCAAGCCTTGAAAATCGACCCTTTAAATAGCAAAGCATTAAACAATCTGATTTTGGTTGATGCGCTTACTGGCCGATAGTCGTCTCTCGGTGCTCCCCAAGAGGTAGGGATTATGTCTCTGTTCAAAAACCAAAAAACATTGCAGCGCCAAAGAGGTGCCATCAGCATTCTGGGGGTTGGTGCGATTTTTGCCGCGCTCTTTGCCTTCGATTTGGTGATGACCTACACCAAACTCAAAATCGTTGACCGTGAGTTAGACAACTATGCGCGCAGTGTCGCCGAAGTGGCGATTCGCTCCGAGTTGGCACTGACTCGGGACGGTTTGGCGGCTGGCACCATGGCGTTGGATTCTGCCGATAAGGTGACGAATTTCGCTTTGGAAAGAGTCGGCTATTCGCCGGCGGCCGGCGAGCTGGATACCGCCGGAATGGTGATAAATAAAATGATTCTTTTCGGTAATTTCGCTTCCGACGGTACTTTTTACCCGCTAGGCGAAAGCAACCCCGACTACCCGGAAAGCGTCGCTTTCGGAGCTTACAAAACCAATCCTCGCTTGTATATTCAAGAGATGATTAATGAAGGCGAGGGAAGCGAAAAAACCATCGCCAAAGCGCCAAGGTTCGATGCCGTTGCGGTTCAGCTCTGGACCGACGATAATTTTTACGGCTTTGTCCCCCAAGGGCGCGCGTTATATGGCGCGGGCGAAGATAACCCGCAATGTTTTTGCGATACTCGCTATGAGCAGTGTCTTAGTGCTGATTTGACGGCGGCAGAAATCAAGGCCGGTATTTATCCCGATGAGCCTCCTGCGCTGCTTAAAAATTTACTTGGTTCATTAATCGGTGGCGGTGTTGCAGAACATTCGTTGAGTAGTATGTTATTAGGCGAATTAATAGCCAATACGATTGCTTCGGAAATTGCCGTCCCTAACTCTAGCGCGCGAAAAAATTACTGTGAGTATGGTTATACGGCTTCTCATCCACTTAGCTTTTCAAACTCAAAATATCCGTATATGGATTTTACGACTCGGCAGGCATGGATTGGTATTGATCCCGTTGCGGTAGATAACGGTGTGCTCGGCAATCTTCTCGCAGAAAGTAATTTTTCCAAAGAAGATTTTGCTCGGGCGACTAAGCAGTTGCCGGTTTTTATCTATGACGGTGCCGACACTTTATCCAACCAAGCCGGTTTACTTTCAACAGTTGATGAACTCCTGGGGTTGTTGAATCCAGATAGCTCAGGGTCTATTTATGCAAAAGAAACAAACGCTACTAATACGACCTCTAATGATGATTTAAATGCGTCAGAAAGAAGCTACTATCGCTGTTCGTTATTGACGGCAAACGTTGACGTTTCTTTATTAGCCCCTTTGACCGATTCGTTGGGCTTGTCACAAGAAGGGGTAGCGCAAAATTGTGATGGGTTACTCTCAAGTGTGGGAGGGCTTTTAAACTCTGTATTGGACATTGTCACCGGGGACGAAGAAAGTTGTGGATTTTTGGGGCTTGGTTGTTTACTTGGTTCGGTTTTCAATTTACTTGATCCACTGGTTGGGCCTGTATTAGATTTAATCGGTATAGGCGATCTAGAAACCGTTCTGAACGATCTTCTCGATCCGGTAGTTCTGGTCCATGATCCGGTTTATATCGGGCGTTCTGGAACATGTACTTACGGTACGGATAATGCAAATATCTCCTCGACGCGCTGTCTATACAACGCCAATGATGCCCAGTTTCAAAGTTGTCGATATATGCTCTCAGGATTACCTGATAGTCAAAAGCCGACATTAGTTAATCGTCTCAGCATCGCACTATCCGGTCCGGTTAAGGATTTTTCTTCTGCCGTGGAAACACTTAACTGTGAACTGAAAAATTTCCGTTTTGTACAACCTCCATTCGAGGCGTCATATTGGCAAGAGGTAAATTAATTTACAAGTTTTAGACTCTATGGCTAGACAGCTTGTGTGGCCATCAGTATAATCCCCGACCTATTCGGATAGCTGGCTGAGCGGTTGAAGGCGCACGCCTGGAAAGTGTGTATAGGTTAATAGCCTATCGGGGGTTCGAATCCCCCGCTATCCGCCATTATTTTTATATTTTCAATATGGTAACTCTACTTGCTCCCTCGCGACACTAGGTTGGGAACCCCGCCAGGTCCGGAAGGAAGCAACGGTACCTTCTGATGTGGGCGCCGAGGATCGGTGGGTAGAGTTGCCTCCATTCTATTTTGTTTGATCTCTTTCATTTCTACGCAGAAATTTTGTCCAATTTCCATTCCCTTAACGGGTAAAATACCAATCTATTTGATAGTCTTCTTTTGCTTGAAAAACGCATTCAATGGCGCTTTTTACAGCTTAATAAAAGGTTGGTGCATGAGTTATAGCGTTTTAGCCCGTAAGTGGCGTCCTAAGAATTTTGCTGAATTAGTAGGGCAGCAGCACGTCATGCAGGCCTTGGCCAATGCTTTGGATCGACAAAGGCTTCATCACGCCTATCTTTTTACCGGAACGCGGGGCGTTGGCAAGACGACCATTGCGCGCATTTTTGCCAAAGCGTTAAATTGCGAAACCGGAATGACTTCTACCCCATGCGGGCAGTGCCAAGCGTGTCGTTCGATTGATGAAGGGCGTTTTATTGATTTAATTGAGGTCGATGCGGCATCGAAAACCAAAGTCGATGATACCCGTGAGATTCTTGAGAATGTTCAGTTCGCGCCGACTCAAGGGCGTTATAAAGTCTATCTGATTGACGAAGTCCATATGCTTTCCAAAAGCAGTTTTAACGCATTACTAAAAACCTTAGAAGAGCCGCCGGAACACGTTAAATTCTTATTGGCAACCACCGAGCCGCATAAGCTGTTAAATACCGTGCTGTCACGCTGTTTGCAGTTTAACTTGATGCGCTTAACCCAAGTTCAGATTCAACATCATTTGCAGAATATTCTGCATCAAGAACAAATTCCTTTTGAAGAGAGCGCTTTGGCTTTAATTGCAAAAAGTGCCGATGGGTCAGCGCGTGATGCACTGAGCTTATTGGATCAAGCGATTGCATATGGCGCAGGCAAGATTGAGTTTGTCTCCGTACAGACTATGTTGGGATTGGTTGACCAACAGTTCGTGCTTCGCATTCTGCAGGCTCTGGCTGAAGACAGTCCGCCGTTGATTAAAGCGGTTTTACAAGACCTTGCTTTAATGGGCGTTGACTATGATGCGCTCTTGGCTGGTTTAAGTGAAACTTTGCATGAAATCAGTTATTTTCAGTTGTTTGGCGAGGCGATTAATCTGGATAGTTTACCGTTGGAAATTGTCCAGGCACTGGCGCAAGCCTTGAGCGCTGAACGGATTCAAATTCTGTATCAAATCAGTCTGTTGACTAAACAAGATATGCAGTTAGCGCCGGATAATCGCATTGGTTTTGAAATGGGATTGATGCGAATGCTGGCGTTTGACCCCATCCACAGTGTCACAGTCCAAGCACCCCAAAATGGGCTTGCCTCAAGCGAAATAGCTGCGCCAGTGGTCAATGCTGCGATGCCGCCATCGGAGGCACTGGCGGCTTTGCGCGCAGGCTTGCAAAGCGCCCAAGAATCTCGCCCAGCGCCAGTAGCACTGACTAATGCGGTAATCCCATCCGTCATGGCATCGCCTGTGGGCGAGGTTTCTGAGGTGATGCCCTCCGTCACACCTGTTATGCAAAATGATTTTGGTTTGTCTGCCGGCGAGGTTGCTCCAGACCAAAGTATGTTGGCATCAATGGATCCTCAAACCGCTATGGCGCAGTTTGCGCCTGCGCGGGATTTGATCGGCAAACAGGTTACGCCTCGCAAGCCCTTGGCTCATGCTGATCACTCGAATCCTGAAATACAAAGTTCTCCAAATTTTTTGAGCGAGCAAGTCTTGGCGGGGTTTGGTTCGCTGGGAAAGTCTGATACGGGTGATGACTCTGCAACGGATTTAAAGGCAAATTCAGCATCGGACAATTTATCGACGGCCCTGAGTGCACAGGTCGCTAAAATGAGTGGTCAGTCGTTGGAGCCGATTCAGTCATCGCCGCCCTTGGAAATTTTTGAAGATCATTCGGTGTCGGCGGTTGAGTTACCTCCCGTTCAAGCGGTAAACCGCGTACTGGACGATATGCCGCCTTGGTTAACCGAAAATCCGAGCAACGCGGCTGTAGAGTCGATGCCGCCATCCGGCCATTCAGAGCTTGATGTGCATGAGCCTGCGGTGCAAGGAGCAATCGATAGGCTAAGTATGACAGAATGGCCAATGCCAACTTCGGTCGTTTTGTCGTCAGCAGCGGTGCAAAAAATGCAGCAATGGCGTGTTGTGATTGAACAGTTGCAACTTAAAGGAATGGTATTGGAAATTGCACGCCAAGCGGTGTTGCTCGACGCCTCGTCACAAAGCCTTTTGATTGCGATTGATCCGCAACAAAATTTCAGCCATCAGGAAAATGCGAGACAACAGCTCTGTGATCAAGTGCGCACGCAGTTAGGGCTTGATTTGCATTTTGCTGAAGCGGCGCAATTTGATCATGCGCAACTCACGCCGCAGCAGCAAGAACAAGTGTTGTTCGAAGAGCGTCAACAAGAAGCGGAAGCGGTGATTGCGGCAGATCCATTGTTACAAAGTTTTAAGGCAGTATTGAATATGCAAGTGCTGCCAAATTCAACCAAACCGCTGGCACGTTAAGTGTTGGCGAAATGTATTTTTAAAAAATAGAAAAGGAAACACAATGTTCGGTGGAAAAGGTGGTATCGGTAACCTAATGAAGCAAGCGCAAGAAATGCAGGCAAATATGCAGAAAGCGCAAGAAGAAATTGCCAAAATGGAAGTGGTTGGTGAAGCAGGTGGTGGTTTGGTTAAAGTGCAAATGACAGGCAAGCACGAACTGGTTAAGGTCGATATTGACCCATCTTTGATGGATGATCGAGAAATGTTGGAAGACTTACTGGCTGCAGCAGTGAACAGTGCGGTGCGCAGTGTTGAGGCGACCACGCAAGAGAAAATGGGGTCTCTGACTAATGGCATTAACTTGCCACCTGGTATGAAAATGCCTTTCTAGCTAGGATTTCCAAGTCTTTTTTCTTGGAAAAGTCCTGATTTACTTATTTTTGCTAATGGAAATCAATGCAAACTCCTTTAATAGATGATTTAATTTCAGCATTGCGAGTACTTCCCGGTGTTGGCGCAAAATCTGCTCAGCGGATGGCTTACTATCTGTTGGAGCGTGACCGCAAAGGCGCTTTGCGTTTGTCCGGTGCTTTGCAGGAAGCGATGGATAAAGTCGGTCATTGCGAACAATGTCGCACCTTTTCGGAAACCGATTTTTGTCCGATTTGCGCCTCTAGTAAACGTAATCAAAACGAAATTTGCGTGGTGGAATCACCGTCGGATATTGCTGTTATTGAACAATCCGGTATTTTTCGCGGCACCTATTTTGTTTTGATGGGGAAGCTTTCACCGATTGATGGAATTGGCCCAGACGAAATTGGTTTGCCACTATTGGAACTGCGACTTCAGCAGCAGGATTGTTCCGAATTAATCATCGCCACTAACCCATCGGTTGAGGGTGAAGCCACCGCGCATTATTTGCAGCAGATGGCTAAAAATTACCAGATAAAGGTATCTCGTTTAGCGCAAGGGATACCTTTGGGTGGCGAGTTAGAGTATTTGGATTCCGGTACTCTTACACAAGCATTTATTTCCAGACGAGAGGTTTAACCCATGAAAGCCCCAGCCATACTAAGTTTTTTGATTGTTTTTGTAACCATTTTACTTAGTGGCTGTGGTGGTGGGGGAAGCCCAGAAAACTTTGATGGTGTTGTCGCTGGCGTCAATACCAAAATGGTTGTTGATGGTGCAGAAACAACCACGATTCCTGCTGGCGATGATGCAACTGTCTATTTAGCCTTGTTGGATAGTGATGGTATTGCGTATAAGAATGTCGCAATGGTGTTGCAAGCAACCTCCGGTACGCTATCTGCTTCAAGTGTCACGACAAATTCAAATGGTGAAGCTTCAGTTCTTCTCTCCTCTCCTTCTAGTTTAACAAGTGATACTTCTGGGACTTTAACGATTATTGCCGCTTCTGGTGATACAGCGACCTTAAATTATGATTTTTTAGCTGGAACGACAGTCGAGGGAGCTGGTGGGGATACCGCTACTGCGGGGATTAACTTATCATTAACGGTTGCATCCACTGGCGAGGCGACCTATTCATCAAAAGAAGATTTTAACGTTGATATTTTATTGTTAGATGCTAATGGCGATCCCATTCCTCAAACTTTGATAAATGTTTCAGCCACGTCCGGCAGTGTGAGTCAAGGGACACTTTTATCCAATGAAAACGGTGAGGCTCGCGTAAATATTCTTGCGCCGGATAACTTAACTTCCGGTACTGCTCCTGGAACTTTTACAGCATCCTCAGAAACAGGGGTTTCTGCTTCTGTCAATTACGAATTTATTGCCACGAATACGATTGATGAAGGCGAAGACATTCCAGCAGCGTCTATACAATTTATCAGTGCTGAGCCAACATTAATTTCTTTGAAAGGAACGGGCGGTGTTGGTTATGGTGAGACTTCACAGGTTATTTTCAAAGTTGTCGATGATAACGGCGATGCTGTTCAAGGTGCTAATGTAACTTTTGAGTTGTCAACTGCTGTCGGTGGGCTTACGCTTTCTGAAACTTCAGTTGAATCCAATATCAGTGGTGAGGCATCTACAACAGTTCAAGCAGGTACAATTCCTACACCTGTGCGTGTCACTGCAACGTTGACGCTTGAAAGTGGCGACACGGTGTTTGTTCAGTCTGATTTACTAACTGTGACGACCGGCATTCCTGACCAAAATAGTTTTACTCTAACACTCGAGACTTTTGCTCCTGAGACGGGAGGGAGTAGTGGTTTGATTGCTGGTGTTGAAGTGCCTGTAACGGTCTTTTTGGCAGACCGTAATAATAACGATGTTCCTGATGGAACGGTTGTAAATTTCACGACTGAGGGAGGTAGCATCGGTAACGGCGGCTCAGACGGTTCTTGTCAAACGGTTGAAAGTCAATGTTCGGTAGTTTGGCGCAGTCAAAACCCTGTTCCTGCAGATCACCGTGTGCAAATTATCGCCTATGCGATCGGTCACGAAACTTATTACGATATTAATGCTAACGGTGTCTTTGACGACGGTTTTGATTATCAGGGCAATGACGGCGTTGCTGATACGCCGGCTTTTGATGATATGACCGAGGCCTATCGCGATGATGATGAAAGTGGTCACTTTAATCCTTCAGCATCGACTTTTGCTAAAGATGAGCGTTTCATTGATTACAACAGTAACCAAGCGTTTGATTTGGCCGATGGAACTTTCAATGGCGTACCTTGTGAAGATCCAAATGGTTTTGGTGTTTGCCCTGATTCAGAGGTGGTTGAGACAACATTGACTCATATTCGCGGGCAGGCAACTTTGATTATGGCGGATTCTTATGCAAGAACTTACATTCAAGCGACCACAGGCGCCAGTTGTTTAGATGCGAATGGTAAGTTTAAGAATGATGGTACTTGTTCTTCTAATATCAATTTCAATACCGGTGCAGATTTTGCTGTAATTTGGTTGATGGCTGAGGATACTGCAGCGTTGTGTCATGATGGAAGCGGAGCAGGTACAGAAGATGATCCGTTAATTCGTGTTGAGGCAGTTAATCCAAATGATGCTACTTGCACGGTTGCAGTTCGTCAATCACCTGCTACCGGATCGAGCATTGAAGTTACCGCAGATGTGGGTGAGTTGACGGATTTACCGATTGATACCATTGACAATACTTTAAGTCATACCGAGTTTTTTATGGTGCTTAAATCAAGCCCAGATAATGCAGAGACAGATTTAGGAACGGTTGAATTTACGGTGACTTCACCATCAGGTAAGAAATCAACAGCCTTTATAACTGTTACAGACCCAGCTAATTAGTCGATCCTGAATAACCCCGTAAGCCCATACGGGTTATAGCGTTTGGCGTGATTTTGCCTGTCAAAAATTGCAAGTTTCATTATAATTTGAACTTTGTTTCTTGCAATTTTTGATGACCATGAAGCCTAAAACTCACCCAAAAGAGACTCATAATCGCGATCTATTTCGCCCTCTGCTCTGTGACATTATTAATCCCGACCATGAGCTCACCCGACTCACCAACCTGATTGACTGGTCACAATTTGATTCTTGGTCAGACTTGTTCCCCTCAAAAACGGGACGTCCGGCAACACCGCCTCGCTTGATTGCTGGACTGTTTTATTTGCAGCATCTTTTTGGACACAGTGATGAAGGCGTCCTAGAGGCCTATCTGCAATCACCTTACTACCAGTATTTTGTGGTCGTGTGTATTTTGAACATGAATTGTAACCGTCCGGTGAACACCTCTTACCAACCATACTTATCTGTGAATAATTAGGTGCCCACGTATTTTAAATGGGCACTTATTATGACAGACTCTCTATCAACGCTTCCCACAGTCAAAAAGATTCGCCGTCGCTACTCACGGGAATTCAAACAGCAGGTTTTGACCGCTTGCGAGGACCCTAACACCTCGATTGCACAAGTCGCTCGGGACTACGGCATCAACGCCAATCAAATACAAAACTGGAAGCGTCAGCTTAAAAAGCGCCATGCTTCCCAAGCGGCATTTATTCCGCTGGTCTTGAACGATCTGCCGCCGTCATCGCCTCAAACGCTCTTGGTCGAACTGCCTGCACCTCAAGGCAAGATTGCTGTGCACTGGCCTGTCACAGAATTGGCCAAATTAAGCGCCTTTGTCAAGTCGGTGCAGTCATGATTCGCATTGATCATTATTGGCTGGCGACTGAACCCATGGATATGCGTGCAGGACCCGATACCGCATTAGCTCGTGTCATTGCCGTGTTTGGTGAGGCCAAACCCCATCATGCGTATCTGTTTGCCAATAAGCGCGGCAATCGAATGAAGTTATTGGTCCACGATGGCTTAGGCATCTGGCTCTGTGCTCGACGTTTGAATCAAGGTAAATTCCATTGGGCTGAGCTGTGGCGCGGCGATTCCGTGACACTCTCCCCTGAACAATGTCTGGCACTGATGCAGGGCTTGCCTTGGCAACGGCTCGAGACTTCCTTATCACTGAGTTAGTGTGTTCTGGTCAAGCTTTTTTGGACACTGTTTTTTTACAATTTTCATACTCAATCGGCGTTAAATCACCGTTCGCAGTATGAAGCCTTTTTAAGTTGTAGTAACGCATGTAATCCGCTACGTCTTGTTTCATGCTCTCGCGTGTTGGATGATAGGCTTTAAACAGCCAGTCATGTTTTAAGCTGCCAAAAAATCGTTCAACAACGGCATTATCCCAACAGGCTCCGACATCGCCCATCGATGCGGTCATATTTTGCTTGGCTAGCAGCGTGGCAAAACGTTTGCTCGTGTACTGAGAACCACGATCACTGTGAAAAATCACGCCTTTGGGATGCCCTCGTAGCCAATACGCTTGCTGCAAGGATTGCATGACGAGTTCGACCGTCATTCTTTCACTCACGGCCCAACCGATAATGCGGCGAGAATACAGGTCCATTACGACACTCAAATACAGCCAACCTTCAGGTGTTTTCAAGTAGGTAATATCGCCTGCCCAAACTTGATTCATCGCGCTTGGATTGAACTTCATCTTGACCAAGTTATCCGCCACTCGATGTGTCAGGTTACGCTTAGTCGTTATTTTATAAGCTCGACGCTGCTTGACGACTAATCCCAGTGTTTTCATGAGCCGACGTGCTTTCTCTCGGCTGACGGGAAACCCAGCCTTACGAAGGGCTTTGGCGAGTTCACGAGAGCCCAAACTGTCACGGCTCTCTTTGAAGAGCTTTTTGGCTGTACGATAGAGTTCAAGTTGTTCTGCCTTGATCACCTTTTTAGGTCGTTTTTTCCATGCGTAATAGCCTGAACGACTGAGTTTCAACACTTGGCTCACAGGCTTAACTGGCAAGCCCTCCTGAAT
Source organism: Thiosulfatimonas sediminis (assembly GCF_011398355.1). Taxonomy (GTDB): domain Bacteria; phylum Pseudomonadota; class Gammaproteobacteria; order Thiomicrospirales; family Thiomicrospiraceae; genus Thiomicrorhabdus; species Thiomicrorhabdus sediminis_A. The sequence goes on along the minus strand of NZ_AP021889.1, from coordinate 2,182,827 downwards.
CAATTCATCCATGAATGAAAACGTTATCGGATGTCTTGCGCCAGAAGGGCTGAAGCTTTTTTTAAGATCTCTTTTTCGAGTTTTAAGCGTTTGTTTTCAGCGCGCAACTGTTTCAACTCAGCGCGTTCATCCTGACTCAGACCTGACCCATTGGCTTGGGCTTCAAACTTCTCTTTCCACTTGTAAATCAAATTCGTTCTGACACCTAAGGATTCAGCCGCCTCAGCCACACTGTAACCTTGATCCGTTACCAACGCGACGGCTTCTTTTTTAAACTCATCGGTGTAAGTTTTATAAGTTCTCTTTTGACTCATGATCACTCCTAGTTCGACAACATCTATTGTCTCTTATAAAAGTGTCCACTGCTATTAGACCAGTTCACTTGTTTTCAGCGCGCAACTGTTTCAACTCAGCGCGTTCATCCTGACTCAGTGCTGACCCATTGGCTTGGGCTTCAAACTTCTCTTTCCACTTGTAAATCAAATTCGTTCTGACACCTAAGGATTCAGCCGCCTCTGCCACACTGTAACCTTGATCCGTTACCAACGCGACGGCTTCTTTTTTAAACTCATCGGTGTAAGTTTTATAAGTTCTCTTTTGACTCATGATCACTCCTAGTTCGACAACATCTATTGTCTCTTATAAAAGTGTCCACTGCTATTAGACCAGTTCAGTCTTTATAATCCGCGGCATGAAAACAATGCCAAACCTCCATCAACTCTCTGCCGACCAGTTACGAACACTGGCGGCGCAGTTATTCATTCAGGTCGAGACTCAAGAAGCTCGTCTTCAAGAAAAAGACCAACGCATTGCGGCCAATACCAAAGCGCTGCAACAAAAAGATCTTAAAATCCATCAACTCACGCATGAGTTGGCGTATCTGAGACGTTTAAAATTCTCACACAAAAGTGAACAGATCAGCGCCTTACAGATGACACTGTTGGATGAAGTGACCGATGCCGACATTGCGGCGATTGAATCGGAACTGGATGCGCTTAGAGACAAAACCGACACAGCGCAACCAAAGAAAAAACCTAAGCGTCAGCCGCTACCCGAAAACCTACCTCGTCTTGACATCCGTCATGATCCCGAATCCACCACCTGTTCATGTGGCTGTCAATTACGCCATATTGGTGAAGACGTCAGTGAGAAGCTGGATTATCTGCCCGGGACGTTTCAAGTGGAACGTCATATTCGCTCCAAATGGGCGTGCGATGCCTGTGAAACTCTGGTTCAAAAACCGATGCCCCCACAAATCATTGACAAAGGTCTGCCAACCTCTGGGTTACTCGCACATCTGCTCATCGCCAAATACGCTGATCACTTACCGCTGTATCGTCAAGCTCAGATCTTTGAACGGGCCGGTGTTAAATTACCCAGTTCCACTTTAGCTGAATGGGTTGGCGTCTGTGGTGTTCAACTCGAACCGGTGGCTCAAGCACTCAAAGACTTTTTGCTGACGCAACCGGTCTTGCACGCCGATGAAACCCCAGTGCCCATGCTCAAGCCGGGGAATAAGAAAACCCATAAAGCCTATCTGTGGGCCTACACCAATCCAGCCAATGCACAACATAAGGCGGTGTATTACCACTTTAGTGAAGGGCGAAACGGCAAGTTTGCACGAGAAGTCCTACAAGACTGGAAAGGCGCACTGGTGTGTGATGACTATCCTGGGTACAAAGCCAGTTTTAAACAAAGCGTGAGCGAAGTCGGTTGCATGGCGCATGCCCGTCGTAAGTTCGTGGAACTGCATGAAAGCGGCAAAAGCACGATTGCCATTCAAGCCATTGAACTAATGGGGCAACTTTACGCCATTGAAAAAGAGATTCAACCCTTAGCCCCAGAGGAACGACAGATCATCCGGCAGCAAAAATCCAAACCGATTATGGACCTGCTGCTCAAATGGCTGCAGGTCCATCGAGAAAAAGTGCCCAAAGGTGGGGCAACGGAAAAAGCGATTCACTATAGCCTGAAACGTTGGGATGCCTTAAGCCGATACCTTGGAGATGGCCGCCTGCCCATCGATAATAACTGGGTAGAAAATCAAATCCGACCTTGGGCGTTAGGTCGCAAGAACTGGCTGTTTGCCGGCAGTTTACGCAGTGGTCAACGTGCGGCGAATATTATGAGCTTGATTCAATCAGCTAAAAACAATGGTCTGGATCCTTACGCCTATCTCAAAGACGTGCTTGAACGCTTACCCACCCATAAAGCCAGTCAAATCGACCAACTCCTACCGCACAAGTGGCAGCCTAGCAACCGGTGATTGCCGGACGCTTACCATGAATTACCGATTGATCCGAGTTCTCTGGTGCGTTGGCGTAAACGATTAGGCGTAAAAGAGATTGAAAAACTACTCCATGCGAGCATTCGTGCTGCACTGACCGCCAACATGGTATCGACCAAAAGTTTTACAGAGGTGATTGTCGACACGACTGTAATGGAAAAAGCGATTACCTACCCGACCGATTCAAAACTCATTGAGAAAGCACGAGAGAAACTGGTCAAGCAAGCGGATGCAGAAGGGATTGCACTTCGACAAAATTACAATCGAATAGGACCCCTCCTAGCGATTAAAACCGCACGTTATGCCCATGCTCGTCAATTCAAACGAATGCGTACCAGTTTAAAAAAACAGCGTAGTCGCTTAGGACGCATTATTCGGGACATTGAACGTAAAGCCACCGAGTTAAGTCCTCAGATGACTGTTCTGATTGCACTGGCCAAGCAAGTGAAAGATCAACAGCCTAAAGACAAGAACAAATGCTACAGCCTGCATGCCCCTGAAGTGAAATGCATCGCGAAAGGCAAAGCGCGTCAACCTTACGAGTTCGGTACCAAAGTCTCGGTGAGCACCACCTTAAAAGAGGGTCTGGTGGTTGGAATGAAAAACCTGCCTCATAACCCGTATGACGGCCACAGCTTAGTGGAAGCCATTGAACAAACACAACAATTGACCGAAACAACTGTTGAAAGAGTGTTTGTCGATAAAGGCTATCGAGGTCACGCCGTCACGGATACAAAGGTTTACATCGCTGGTCAAAGAAGAGGCATGACAGCGTCGCTAAAGAAAAAGCTCAAACGCCGAAGTGCGATTGAGCCGACCATTGGTCATATGAAAACCGAGGGACGATTAAATCGTTGTAGCTTGAAAGGTGAGCAAGGGGACAGTGTGTTTGCGTTGCTCTGTGGCGCTGGCCAAAACCTGAGATTACTCCTAAAGTTCCTACGGGAGCTTTTTATCGCCTAGATTTTTGGGTGGCAAATGAGAAGAACTGCATCGAAGTACTAAGCTACCACCATTAGAATCGCCTCAAAAAGGTGTTATTCAGAGCCGACTAATTAAAAAGGGTTGGTAAAACAAAAAAATCCCGCTTTAAGCGGGATTTTTTATGTCTATTAGAAAGTTTAACAACTAAAGATTATTTCGCCATTAAGAATTCGAGAAGGGCTTTTTGTGCATGCAGGCGGTTTTCCGCTTCGTCCCAAACGACCGATTGTTTGCCATCAATGACTTCGGCACTGACTTCTTCATCACGGTGTGCTGGTAGGCAGTGCATAAAGAGAGCATCATCCTTGGCGCAGGCCATCACTTCAGCATTGATTTGATAATCCGCAAACGCGCGTTGACGTAAGCGCTGTTCTTCTTCTTGTCCCATGCTGGCCCAAACATCGGTTACCAGTAAGTCTGAGTTTGTGGCGGCTTCTTTGGCGTTGCGAATAATTTCCACGCGATCTGCGTTTTCGGCAACCAGTTCTGGGCGCGGATCGTAGCCTTCAGGGCAAGCGATACGTAGTTTAAAGTCGTACATCTCTGCCGCGTTAATATAGGATTGGCACATATTGTTACCGTCCCCAATCCATGTGACCGTTTTGCCTTGAATGCTGCCACGATGTTCGTAAAATGTCTGCATATCGGCCAGTAGCTGGCAGGGGTGATAGTCATCGGTTAGGGCATTGATAATCGGCACTCTGGAGTGTTTTGCCATGGTTTGGACAATTTCATGCTCGAAAGTACGAATCATGATGCCATCGACCATGCTGGAAATCACTCGTGCGCTGTCTTCAATCGGTTCGCCACGCCCAAGTTGGGTGTCGCGCGGTGAGAGGAACAGCGCATGGCCTCCTAATTGGGTCATACCGGTTTCAAACGAAATACGGGTACGGGTCGATGATTTTTCAAAAATCATCGCCAGTGTTTTGTTTTTAAGCGGCTCGTGAATTTCACCGGCCCGCTGCATTCTTTTCAGTGCAATGCCGCGCTCAAGAACGATTTGCAGTTCTTCTTTGCTCAGGTCTTTTAAGGTTAAAAAATGTCTTACGGTCATAATAAAAGCTTTGGTTTATGCATTGGTTTGAGCAAATTCTTTGACCAACTCCGCCACCACAGTAACTAGGGTTTCGGTCTGCTCTTGGGTCATTACAAAAGTTGGCAGTAGGCGGATGGTATCGCCACGGGTGACGTTGATTAATACGCCACGCGCTAGTGCCTTGGCGACAAGTTCGCCACAAGGTTGCTTGAGTTGAATGCCAATCATGTAGCCTTTACCACGGATATCGACAACATTGTCTGTTCCGGCAAGGGCGTCTTTAAACTTGTTTAATAGTTGTTGGCCTTTGATTGCCACGTGCTCGACATAGTTATGTACTTCAAGGGTGTTAATCACCGCCAAGGCGGCAGCACAGGCGAGTGGGTTGCCGCCAAACGTGGTGCCGTGATTTCCTGGAACCAATATGCCAGCAGCAGCGCCAGACACTAAGCTGGCGCCAATCGGTACGCCATTACCAAGCGCTTTGGCTAAGCTCATTACATCGGGCTTAATGGTTTCGTGCTGGAAAGCGAACCATTTGCCAGTGCGTCCTACGCCAGCTTGTATTTCATCGAGCATCAATAACCAGTTATTGCGGTCACAAATTTCGCGCAGTGCGGTTAAGTATCCGGCTTTCGGTACATGTACGCCGCCTTCGCCTTGAACAGGCTCAACTAAAATGGCAACGATGTCAGCATCGTTTTCTAGGGTTTTAATCGCCTCGACGTTATCAAACGGCACGCGTACAAACCCTTGTACCAGTGGAAAGAAGCCTTCGTGCACTTTCGCATTGCCAGTGGCGCTTAGGGTGGCTAGAGTCCGGCCATGGAAGCTGTTCTCCATGACGATAATTTTGGGGTTGCTGATGCCTTTTTGGTTGGCATATTTGCGTGCGATTTTAATCGCCGTTTCATTCGCTTCTGCGCCAGAGTTGCAGAAAAACGCTTGCTGCATTCCGGAGAGTGCGCACAGTTTATCCGCTAACTGCTGTTGTTTGTCGATTTGATATAAATTTGATGTGTGAATCAGGGTTTGACTTTGTTCACAAATCGCTTCACTGATTGCAGGGTGCGCGTGCCCAAGGCTACAAACCGCGATGCCGCTAATAGCGTCAAGGTAGTGTTTACCGTCTTTATCATGCAGCAGCGCACCTTGGCCTTTAACAAAACTAACCGGCTGGCGTGCATAGGTGTTCATTAGGTGATTTGACATGAAAAGTTTCCTTGTTAAAGCGTCCTACCTCGGAATTCTGTTCGGCGGGACGTGCGTTCATGACATTTTAATTTAAGTATTTTGTCTTGTTATTTTGCCGGTTGCATTCAATTTTAATGAGAAAGTTTCAGAAATAAAAAAAGCAACCTTAGAAAAAGCATTTTTCAACAGATTCAACCCAACGCGTCGGCCCATCATGGCACAAGGCGAAAGCCAAAGTTCGGCTCAAAAATACATTCCACTCGGTTGCTTTTTTGCAAAATTAAAAGCGATTTAAAACCAGCAAAAGAAAGATTTTAGCGATTGCCGATAAAAATTCAAGTTTTGCTAAACAATTTTTCTAAGGGCGAGTAGGTTTTATTGTAAGAAATTGATTTTTAGAGACAATTTTTAGTAAGTGAAATCTCAAGAAACACGAAACAAGCAGCCGTTTGTATTCAGCAGGTGGATTGCCTGCATTTGTGAGGTCTGGAGAGGATGGTAAGCCGCTGTCTTGCGCAGTTACATTCAGCTGTGGTTGAAGCGATTTGTGGGTGTTCTGTTTTCCTCTAAATTATTTCTACAACGTTTACCTTATATTCGATAGAATATTGGGCTGTATTTTTAAATTAATCGCCCATGGCGCTTAACGGTTTTGGAGTAGTGTTAAATGCAAACAATGGCAGATAGAGACGGCTTGATTTGGCTAGATGGTGAAATGGTTCCTTGGCGCGAAGCGAAAGTACATGTACTGACGCACACGTTACATTACGGAATGGGTGTGTTTGAAGGGGTTCGCGCTTATGACGCTGAGCAAGGTACGTCGATTTTCCGTTTGGATGCGCATACCCAACGCCTACTTAATTCTGCCAAAATCATGAACATGAAAATGCCGTATGACAAAGCGACTTTGGATGAAGCGCAACGTGCGGCAGTGCGCGAGAATAACTTAAAGTCTGCTTATATTCGCCCGATGGCGTTTTACGGTGCGGAAGGTATGGGGTTACGTGCTGATAATTTAAAAGTTCACGTGATGGTTGCTGCATGGGAATGGGGCGCTTACATGGGCGAAGAGAACTTAACCAAAGGGATTAAAATCGCCACCTCTTCTTACACGCGTCACCATGTTAACGTCACGATGACCAAAGCGAAATCCAACGGACAGTACATGAACTCGATGTTGGCACTGCAAGAAGCAATCGGCAACGGTTGTCACGAGGCCTTGTTGTTGGATGTTGACGGTTATGTTTCAGAAGGTTCGGGCGAAAACTTCTTCATGGTAAAAGAAGGGGTACTATACACGCCGGAATTAACCTCCTGTTTGGATGGCATCACCCGTAAAACCATTATGCAATTGGCTAAAGAGTTGGGTATTGAAGTACGTGAAAAACGCATTACACGTGATGAAGTTTATATCTGTGACGAAGCCTTCTTTACCGGTACCGCTGCAGAAGTGACTCCGATTCGTATGTTGGACAACCGTGAAATTGGTTGTGGTTCGCGTGGGCCGATTACCGAGAAATTGCAGTCGTTGTATTTTGATATTGTGCACGGTCGCTCGCCGCAGCACATGAATTGGCTAACTCAAGTCGCTAACTAATTTTGACGCTTAGGAGAGCCAGATGTCATCAAACTCAACCAACAGCAAAAAATGCTACGAAGTGACACATAAGGATTTGCCGTTGCACTGCCCGACACCGGACATGAGCAAATGGAACTCGCATCCGCGGGTGTATTTGCCGATTGAGAAAACCGGTAAAGCCAAATGCCCTTATTGCGGCGCGGATTATATTTTGATCGACTTTGATCCAAGTCACAGCGGCGGCCACTGAATAAAGCCTGCGTCTTTAAAACAAAAAACCGCTCAAGCGTTCTCGTTTGCGCGGTTTTTTTGTGCCCCTTGTATCAAACAGAGCGGAGGCGAGCGTCATCAATTTTAGTCAAAAGCGAGGTCTAGTAGCTCGCAGATTAAGTGGTTGATAAGCGTATGCCCTTCTTGAATGCGCGCTGTAATTGCGCTGTCCACCTTAATGATTTTATCGGCGACGTCTTGGATTGCGCTGTCGTCTTGTCCTATGAGGGCAACTGTGTGAATGCCTTTGAGCTGGGCGGATCGCAAGGCATTGATGATGTTAGAGCTACGTCCCGAGGTACTCATGCCAATTAAGACATCGCCTTGTTGACCCAAGCCCTCCACCTGTCGAGCAAACAACGTAGCAAATTCATAGTCGTTTGGGTGCGCGGTTAAAATTGAGGTATCGTTGGTCAATGCAATCGAAGCCAGCGGACGACGATTTTTAACATAACGAACCATCAGTTCTGCGGCCATGTGTTGCGCTTCTGCGGCGCTGCCGCCATTGCCGCACCACATGATTTTATTGCCATTTTGGAGCGCGTGGATGATTAACTCAGCTGCTTGTCGGATTTGCGGTTCTTGGGCAAATACCGAATCAACCGCCTGCTGGTGTTGCTTGGCGATGTCTGAAAAATCTAGGTTGAGTGACATTAGGGGGTCTCCTGAAGCGAGGCCTGGATACGCTCAACAATCTTGGTGGTTGAGAAGCCATCCCAGAAACTTAAGATTTTAACCTCGCCGCCACGCTCCCAGACACAGTCACAGCCGGCGATTTCGTGGGGTTGGTAATCCCCGCCCTTGACCAATACATCGGGTTGCAAGTAACAAATTAAGTCGCGCGGCGTCTCTTCGCTGAAAGGAATCACCCAGTCAACGCAGCTCAGCGAGGCTAAAAGTTCCATGCGACTTTGCAAGGGAATAATTGGCCGAGTTGGGCCTTTTAAAATTTGTACGGATTCATCGGTGTTGACGGCAATAACCAATTTATCGCCTTGCTTTGCCGCTTCATCTAAATAGCGTACATGGCCCGAATGCAGAATATCGAAGCAGCCGTTGGTGAAAACGATTTTTTGTCCTTGCTGTTGTGCTTGCTGGATAAGCTGTCTTAACTCTTCTTTGGATGGTGCGACATAGCCTTGATGACGCTGGGTCTGCTGTAACTTGTCGCTCAACTCGACCAAGCTTGCGGTGGCTGTACCGACTTTAGCAACCACAATGCCGGCCGCAATGTTGGCAAAGTGTAGAGCGTCTTTTAACGAGTAGCCGTTCGCGTAAGCGGCACCAATGGTGGCGATAACGGTGTCGCCGGCACCGGTCACATCATAAACATCTTGTGCCTGAGTCGCGAGGAAGTAAGGCTCTTGTTGCGGCGAGAAAAGCGCCATACCTTCTTCGCTGCGGGTGATTAAAAGATGGCTAATGTTCAAAGAGTCCATTAAGTTGCGGGCTTTTGCACTGAGTTGCTCATCGTCGCTAAATGCTCCCGCGATTTGGCAAAACTCCGCTTGATTCGGCTTGATTAAAGTCGCTCCGGCGTATTTTTGGTAACAGTCGCCTTTCGGATCAATGAATGAGGTGACGCCGGCAAGGTTGCAGGCTTGAATCATGCGTTGCACATCGGCCAAACAGCCTTTGGCGTAGTCTGAAAAAATCACCAAATCAAATTGGCCGAGCATTTTGATGACGGCCTCGGCGAAACTCTGCGCGCTGCTAAGCGCCAGCGTTTCTTCAAAATCCATACGAATTAATTGTTGGTGTCGACTCAGAATTCTCAGCTTGCGGATGGTCGGCTGGCTGCTAAAACTGAAATAGGTCTGGATACCGTGTTGTTGCAACAGTGTTTGAATCTGTGAACCGGCGTCATCCTTGCCGATCACCGAGGCGAGCGCGACATGAGCGCCGAGTGCTTTTAAATTGAGGGCGACGTTCGCAGCACCGCCTAGTCGGGTTTCATCGTTGTTGATTTTGACCACCGGAACCGGCGCTTCCGGCGAGATACGCTGTGCGCTCCCGGACCAGTATTGGTCGAGCATGACATCACCGACAACAAGAATTTTGGCATCTGAAAAATTGAGTTTCATAAGGGTATCATCTGTTTAAAATTTGAGGTTCCAGCGATTATGCACCCATAGATATTGTTCCGGTGCTTGACGAATGGCGGTTTCGTAAAGATGGTGCAATCTTAAGGTGTCTTGATCATCTTCGGTTGGGAAATGCTCTAATGCGGGCAAAAACTCGACTTCGTAGCGAATGCCTTGTTCGCTTTCAATCCGGCGGGTAAAGGTCGGCACTACGGCACAGCCGGTGAGTTTGCTGATTTTTGTGGTCGCCGGGTTGCTCGGTGCCTCTTTGCCAAACAGCGGCACCATGACTGAGCCTTTGGCGCGATATTTTTGATCCGGCAAAAAAGTCATGGCACCGCCGGATTTAAGCATCTTGAGCATGAGTCGGGTATTGTTGTTGGCCACCGGCTGAACTTGCTCGCCGTTATCGAAGCGAATGCTTCGGCCTTTGGCGATTAAGTAGTCCATAAACGGGTTGTCATGCGGCCGGTAAACCGCGTGATAGTTGGTTAAAAAGGAGATGAATAATCCGGTGACTTCTAGGGTGGTGAAGTGCGGTGCCAGAATCAACACGCCTTGGTTGGCATTGAGCGCATTTTGCAGGTTTTGTTCACCGCGGTAAGTGACCAGTGTGCGTTCAAAAGCCTTGCCGTGGTGGTGTTTGTGGTCGCCATGCCAAATCAGCGCCATTTCGGCAAAGCCCATGCCGATGCTTTCAAAATGCTTTTTTAAGAGTTGCTGGCGCTCGCCGACGGATTTTTCCGGAAAGGCGATTTCGAGATTTGCCGCAGCGATTTTTCGGCGTTTTGGCGCAAGCCAATACATTGCGCGGCCAAGCTGTTTACCGACACGGAATTTTGCCGCAAACGGCAGCCAGCTAAAAACGCGCAGTAGCCCGACACCCAGCCAAATCCCCCAATATTTTGGGTGCCAAAAGTGTTTGCCGCTTAAGTGAGTGGAGGGGTTAGATTGTTTCGCCACTCTGCTCTCCTTTTTCATAGAGGCTCGCGTACAAGCCATTGGCCACGAGTAAGTCGCTATGCTTTCCTTGTTCGATGACTTTGCCGTGCTCTAACACCACGATTTGATCGGCGTTTTCAATGGTGCTTAAACGGTGCGCGATAAGAATGACTGTGCGTTCTTTGCGCAGCTCATCCATCGCTTGTTGCACCTTTTTTTCGCTTTGATTGTCTAAAGCGGAGGTCGCTTCGTCCATAATCAAAATTGGTGCATCTTTCAAGAAAGCGCGGGCAAGCGAGATTCTTTGGCGTTGGCCGCCGGAAAGCAGATCGCCGTTGTCGCCGATATTGGTGTTGAGTCCTTGCGGAAGATTTTGAATAAACTCCCATGCGTGCGCTTTTTTGGCGGCGGCAATGATTTTGTCTTGGTCGATATCGCTTTGTCCGTAAGCGATATTGGCGGCAAGCGTGTCATTGAAAAGAATGATGTTCTGGCTGACAAAGGCGATGTTTTGGCGGAAGTGATTCAGTTCGATTTCGCTCAATGGATAGCCGTCTAAGGTAATGCGACCGGCGGTCGGCTCAAAGAAACGGGCAATCAGATGCGCTAAGGTCGATTTACCACTGCCGGATTGGCCGACCAGCGCGGTGGTTTTTTTCGCCGGAATGGTTAAATTAAAGTTTTCAAAGGTCGCAGTGTCGGCATTAGGGTAGGTAAAACCCAGTTGTTTGAAGACGATTTCGCCGTCAATGCTGTCAAAACGATGCGAGCCGTTATTGGCTTCGTCCGGCAAATCCAGTAGCTCAAAAATACTTTCCGCCGCCGCCATGCCTTTTTGGACGGTTTCATTGATGCTGGTCAGGCGGCGAATCGGCTCGAAAGTCAACGCCATTGCGGTGATGAAAGAGAGCAGTTCGCCCGGGGTGAACATGTCTTTGGCGGACATTTGCATGGCGATATAAACCACTACGGCCAAGGCAATCGCCGCCAGTATCTGCACGAGCGGAACATTCAGCGCAGAAACTTTAGTGACATTTAAGGTGTTGATTAATAAGCTTTTGGCGGTGTTTTGAAAGCGGTTCTGTTCATAGCGTTCTGCGCCGTAAATTTTGATGTCTTGATAAGCGTTTAAGCCCTCTTCCAGTTGATGCGTCATCTGCCCCATATCGGCCTGCATATTGCGGCTGGAGTTACGCATCAGCCGACTTGCTTTATCAATAATGAAAGCGACCACTGGGGCAATAATCAGCATTAATAAAGTCAGTTGCCAAGAGATATAAAGCAAATAGGCGACCAAAGCCACTACGGTAAGCGAGTCGCGGATAATGATAACCCAGGCATTGGATAGGGCGTTGCTCGCCTGCGGCACATCGTAGGTGATTTTCGACATCAGTCTGCCGGTGGAGTAACTCTGGAAGGTGCTGTAGGGCAGCGATTGCATCTTGCGGTACATCGCCGAGCGAATGTCGAGAATCGCACTTTGCGCAATCCATTGGCTGAAGACTTTGCTGAAATAGTCGGCAATCCCTTTGATGATGAAAACGCCTGCCAGCAGAAGTGGCATCATCACAAAAGAGTCGGGATTTTTAGCGATTAGGCTTTCATCAACCAGCTCTTTTAATATCCAAGCGGTTGCCGGTTCCATCACTGCGATGACGATTAATGCCAATAAGGTCACGGCGATGAGTTTTTTGTAAGGCAGTACGTAACGCAGTAAGCGACGATAAAGACTCAAGGTGGCGCGATCAAACATGCTTACTCTCGATGCAAAATTTTATTGACGACGATGTTGGCCCAGCCTTCGGCTTTGAACTGTGCGTTTAAGGCTTGTTGGTCATAATGCTCCGTTAGCCAAGTTTCAAAACTGATGTCTGGATGTTGCTTTTTAAACGCCAAATAGTCGTCAAAAAAGAAATCTAATTTACCGGTGTCTGCCCAGCGAAAATGGCCGTACTTCATGCTCAACTGCGCGAGGGCTTCTTCGATCGGTTGTTTTTCGATAAAGTGCTTATAAAAAACGCTCATCATTCCTGCGCGGTCGGCACCGGATTTGCAATGAATCAAAATAGGATATTCAATGGATTCCAATAACGCTTTGGCCTTTAACACATCGGCGACGCTTGGCAGTTGTCGCGAGGACATCGCATGGTTGACTAGACGGATGCCGAGTTGGTCACAGGTCTCTTTTTCAAGCAAATACGCGCCTGTGGTGTCGGCACGGCGTACGCTTAAAATGGTTTTGATCGCGTGTTTTTGCTGCATTTTTTTAATAAATGCCGGCGAGGGATGGTTGCTACGCAAGGCTTTAGGATGGCCTTCAGAGGAAATTTGATAGAGATTGCGATACAGCGCTCTGAGTATTCCGTGGTCTTTTAAAGCGGCATGAAGGTGGGCTTTTATACGAGCAAAAGGGCTTTCAAGCTGACTCATCTTTCTGGAGGTTTCCGTAGGATTGGGTTGATTGTTCAAGTGCTATATCGGTGAGTTTTTCATTGAGCGTGCGGTAAAATCCGTCCTGCCGGCACTCAAAGGTTGTATCATAATCTATCTTCCAAGCGATAAAAAATTTTTAAGCTAAAAGCCTTTCTTCTATGACGCATTCAAATACTCCCGTTGAAAAAATTTTATTGGTTCGTATGAGCGCCATGGGCGACATTGTCATGGCCTCGCCCTTATTAAAGGCGCTCAAAAACCGTTATCCCGATGCAAAAATTAGCTGGGCGGTGCAGCCGGAGTTTGCCGATGTGATTCGCGGCCATGAACTATTAGACGAGCTCATTATTATCCCCAAAAGCCAGTGGGTCCAAGATTTTAAGGCGTTGCGCTGGTTTAAACTGTGGCGCGAACTACGGCAAATGAAACAGCGTCTGCGCGCGGCCAATTATGATTTGGCGATTGATTTGCAAAGTTTGGCCAAAAGCGGTGTGTTGGTGAAGTGGTCGCAGGCGAAGCGCAAGATTGGGTTAAATTCGCGCGAAGGTTCGCAGAAATGGATGGATGAAGTCGTTGACGGCAATCTAGTCAAAGGCGATCTGATCAGTTCTGAATATCAGGCGATGGCGCACTATTTAGGCTGTTCAATCGGTTCGTTTTCCATGCACTTACCGGCTAATCTCGATACACCGAATTGGAAGACGATTCGAGCGGAACTGGGGTCGGATTATCTGGTGTTTTGTCCCTTTACCACGCGTCCGCAAAAACATTGGTTTGATGAAAACTGGCAAGCCTTGGCACAATGCCTTCCCGTCAATCAAAAAATTGCAATATTGGGCGGCCCCGGCGACAAACTGGCGGCTGAAGTCTTGATGCAATCTATGCCTGCACATGTCATCAATCTGGTCGGCAAAACCCGTATTCAAGAAGCCATCGCGGTTATTCGTCACTCGCAAGGCGTTATTGGTGTCGATACCGGCTTAACGCACATGGGCATTGCCGAAAACAAACCGACCTTGGCGCTGTTTGGTTCAACGCTTCCTTACGTCAACACTCGTCGTGACAATGCCAAAGTGCTCTATCACAAGCTTGATTGTTCGCCATGTCGCCGCAATCCCATCTGTGATGGCCGTTTTGACTGTATGCGAGCGCTGACACCGGAATGGGTCGTCCAAGAGTGGCAGAGGCTGAATCAAGGGGTGGCGCATATTGAGGTGCTCTCGTGAAAGTGCTGCACATTGAATTGGGCAAGCATCTGTATGGTGGCGCTAAGCAAGTCACCTTTATTATGCAGGGTTTGAAAGACGATTTTGGTGTCGACAATGTTTTGCTGGCGACGCGCGGCAGTGTGATTGCGCAGGAGATGAAGCAACGCGGTTTTCAAGTAATTGAGATTGCCGCTAAGGGCGATCTGGATATCGGCTTGTTGTGGCGAATCAAAAAAGCGATTCAGCAGGTTCAGCCGGATTTGGTACATGTTCACAGTCGGCGCGGAGCCGATGTGTGGGGAGGGCTTGCCGCTAAATGGGCAAAGGTGCCGGCGGTGATTTCACGTCGCGTCGATAACCCCGAAAGCCGCTGGGTAACGCGTTGGAAATACGGTCTTTACGATAAGGTGATTACCATTTCCGAGGGGATTCGCACGGTTTTGTTAAGTCAGGGGCTGACAGCAGAGAACGTGGTTTGTGTGCGCAGTGCCTTGGTGGAAGATGCCACTTCGGCGTGTAATCCAATAGATTTTAGGGCGCGTTTTAATCTAGCATCAGATGCGCTAGTGATTGGGGTGGTCGCGCAGTTAATTGAGCGTAAAGGGCATAGCTATCTGTTAACAATTTTGCCTGCACTTCTGGAATCTTTTCCACAAATCAAAGTGTTATTTTTTGGTAAGGGAAAATATCGTGAAACCTTGGAGCAACAAATTGCTCAATTAGGGCTGAAAGAAACGGTGCAGTTTACTGGCTTTTGTGAGGATATGCCGAGATTGTTTGGCTGTATTGATTTGCTGGTGCATCCTGCCTTAATGGAAGGTTTGGGCGTGTCTTTGTTACAAGCCTCGCAACAAGGCGTGCCGATTGTTGCATCGGCAGTGGGCGGGATTCCCGAAGCGGTCGAAGACGGCGTTAATGGCTTATTGGTTCCAGCGGCCGATACAAAAGCCTTGCAGAACGCGATTGAAAAACTGTTACAAAATCCAGAACTGCGTCAGCAAATGGGTGAGAACGCTAAGCAATTCATGCGTCAACAATTTTCAGTGCAGCAGATGGTGGTGGGTAACCATGAGGTGTATCAACAGCTGCTTAATCGTCATTAACCGGTAGGCACAAGGGCGAGCCAAACTGTTGGAGCATGGCTTGGATTTGCGTGTCGTTGCCGTCTTTGCGCACGTTTTGCTTATAAAGCGCCGTTTTTTGTGAAAACGGCCAGTGATAAAATTCAAAATCGTTTTGCGTTTGCATTGCGGTGTTGCCGTTGAGGCGCATCATCCAATACAGCCAAATATCATCGCCGTGCGGGGCTAACTTGGTAAATAAGTTTTTATCGGTCACCATTTTATGAAGGCTATTTGGCGGGTAAAGTACACCGCCAACACCGGTTTGGAAGTTTCTCTCCGGGCGACTTTGGTTAGAGCAGTTCTTATGCCACTGCTTGTAAGGTTGTAAGTTGCCAAGATTGTCTACGGAAATCAAGTGAGTGCGATTGGCAATGATTTTATAAGGGTTTTTCTGATGTCCTTCGAGCAGCTTTTGCAAGGTATTTGGGGGGTAGTAAACATCATCGTCAAAGGTTACGATGCACGCTTGCGGATATTTTTCTAACGCCGGGATGATTTTCTTGTAAGAGCGTGTATCTTCGGTAAAGTGAATTTCGATTTGATTCAATTTTGCTAGCTGTAGAACCTTTCTTGGCAATTGACTTTTGTCTTCTACAGCAATCCATAATAGAATTTGGTCAGCTGAGACCGTTTGTTGAAGCAATGACTTGAGTGTTAAATGTAAACTGCTAAAACGTGCTGGATAAGAAGTGAGTGAAGCAATCACTTCTGTTTTGTTTTTATGTGTAATAGGCATCTTTTTCTGAAAAAAATGACGACACTGAATTTTTAACCAGTTTGTCAGGGGTATAACGTTTTTTCTGATTTCTTTGTATAGAGACATAGGCTTTCTTTTCTGTGAATGTTGTGTACTGTATTTAATATGACCTAATAAAAAAAGAAGAAATAACCTATTTATGGCAAATGTCTCACTTTATATTGCTGCAACGCCGTGGAATTTTTTGAATAGTTTTGTTTTTGCCGAACACCGCAAAGATGAGAAAAGCTATTTGATGTATGTGGATTTCCCCATTGGTCAAGACAACCCCTATTTAGAGGCGCTGCAAAAAATTGGCGCAGATTCGCCTTTTATTGAAAGTTGGTGTTTTCATGGCAAGTTTAAAGGTGCTATTGCAAAGTGGCAGAAGCGTCGCCAAGAACTTGAAGAGATAAAATGCATTGTTGCCGAGCTTAAACCGGATCAGGTTTTTGTCGGTAGTGACCGCCGCATTGAGTTTCAATGCGCTATGACCGAAGCGGTAAAGCATAAACCGCAGGTGAAAGGGATTTATCTTGATGAGGGGGTGTTTAGTTACACCGGTCGAAAACGCTCGCAAACATGGCGTGATCGTGTACTCGATTCTTGGATTAAAAAGCTCATGTATCCGTGTGATTGGAAGCATCCCATCACAATTGGCGCCAGTGATTGGATTAACGAGGGGTGGTTGCTTAGACCGGAAATGGCTTATTCCGCTTTGGCCACGAAAATTTCTTTAAAGCAGATACCGCTGACGTTTTACCGTGTCGAGAAGTTAAAGCTGCTATTGCAGAGTTTGATCAGGTTCCATGAAAGCAACACGTTTAGTGCAGATGCTCTATTGATTTTGCCCCATCCAAGTCAACTTAATGAGAGCTTAAAGCGCGAAATTAATCAACGGATTCGAGATAATCGGGTCGTGTCAATTTTAGTTAAGCCACACCCTCGAATGGATTCGAGCCTAGATTGGTTAATGTCTTCTAATACCATTCTTTTGCCAAAATCCATTCCACTGGAATTGTTGTTGTTCGAATTAGATGTTCGTTACGTGATTGCGACACAATCAACCGCATTATTTACTTCGGCATTGCTTCGTAGAGATCTACAGTTCATTTTTTACGGCAAGTTGGAAGACGCGTTTGAAAAATTGTTTTTCAAAATCGTTGAGGAGAGTAAATGTTAAAAATTATTGGGTTTTACACGGATGATGCGCTTTATTCAGAGCATGCAAGGTTGATGAAAGCGTCATTGGTCCGTTTTGGTTTAGAGCCTTACCTAGAAAAAGTAAGTGCAGACGAATGGCAAAAAATCATTGCGTTTAAGCCTGAGTTTATTCATCGGGCTTGTCAAAAATTTCCTAATGATAAAATCCTTTATATTGATGCAGATGCTTTTGTTCATGCTGATTTACGTGGTTTTTTTGCCGATGTTAAAGAGGATATTGCTGTTCATTATTTTCAGGGTAAAGAGTTAGCCAGTGGCACGCTTTTTATTAACAATACTCCTTCCGCAAGGGCATTGGTTAATGAATGGGTTTTAAGAATGAGAGCAAATCCGAAACTTTGGGATCAAAAAGTTCTTGAAGAAGTTGTCGCTGATTGGAAGCAAAAAGGGCAAGTGTCGATTAAGGAACTGGGGCCTGAATTTACTTATATTTATGATCTTACGCCTAAGCGTTATGGTTTAGACAATCTTAGCAAACCCTTGGTCGAGCATCTTCAGGCAAGCCGAGAACACAGGTTGATTAAGCAGATTCATGAATCAAGTGCCTTGAAACGTTTATGGGTGAAAAGTTTATTGAATCGCCATTATCGAAGGATTGTAAATCGCCGTAAGGTTTCTCAAGCATTAGCGCAACAAGTGAATATTATTTTAAATTTTCCGACGTTGGATTAAGAAATAATAGAAATCTTTATTTTGGACATGGTTGCAATCTAACTTTTTTGAATAACTGGTTTGTAAAATAGCGCTGAAAACAAAATTAATAAAAGAGTTGTATTTGAGCGCCATAAATAACTTTCTGCCAAACAGATGATTAGAAATAAAACTAAGAGCCCTATTTTTAGAGGATTTGATGGATTATTTGTTTGAGATTGGTAGTCTCGGTAGATTAGCCAGGCTTTAGTTATAAAGATTCCTAGCAGCGAGATGATGCCAAGGATTCCGCTGGTTGCTGCGCTAAATAAATATTGGTTGTGGGGATTTTCTGATGGCCAGTATTTGATTTCTTGGTTGTGCATGATTTTTTCATATTCTTCTGCATAATCACCAATACCGACGCCTAAAATCGGCTGCTGCTCAATCATTTGAATACTGGCATGCCAGTTGATAATGCGGTGCCCAAGACTTGTTTCGGCATCTTGTTCTTCTATAAGCTTCACAAAATCATTCTTGCCTACATCGACGCGTATTTTAAAATCATTAATCATGTAATAAGCAAGGGTTGGAATTGCAATTATTATTGTTGAGCTGATAAAGATTGCTTTAACTTTATTAGTAGGAAATTTTATTATAAATAGCACGAATACTAAGCATAAAAGAGCAATCATACCGGTGCGGCCATGAGTAAAAAATAAATTTGTAATGATGGTGATTGAAAAAAGGAATAAAACAGTTCTTTGCCATGTTTTTAACGTCCGCCAGTCGAAAGTGAGCCGAGTTAACATGATAAATGCAGCAAAGGCAACGATAGGGCTGTAAAGAACATGTCCAATGAAAGGTGTGTGGTCCCAGAGATTTGGATCGTCTTGGGTTTTGCCCATATCTGTAATGCCAAGCCACATGGAATAAGACAGTATTTCAGAAATGGTAATGCCAATGAAAAAGGCACTAATATAGTATTTCTGAAGATTTGGATTAATGATAAGTAGTATGAAAGGAAAGATGACATAAGGAATGTATTTTCCCAATAAGTAAATTCCTTGGGCTAGATTTTCTGTCCAAAAAATTGACACCGCTGCGGTTAAAAAGAAAAATAAAAAAGCCTTGCTTAGTGGATGCGTCCAAGCTAATACTAACCTCGACTTAATATTTTTGGAGAGTAATAAAAATAAAACGGCCAATACAATTAGTGTATTGACCGGTGCAGCTTGGATAGGCAGAAAGAAAAAGGCAGGAATCATTAAGAATTCCGCCGTTCTCTGGAAAACGTTCTGACGAAAGTTTTCTGTTGAGGGCAGGTCTTGTAACACTGTGGGGCTTACTCTTAATTCAAGTTGATTTTCTTCCGAATCGTATACGGTTTTCTATCCGATGCGGAGTAGTAGGTGCGCGAGGTCATTTCTGCCAAGATTCCGCTGAGTAGAAATTGAATCGACATGAAGATAAACATGACGCTGATTATCAATAATGGCCGAGTCCCGATGTCTTCGCCGAGTAGTTTTAGGATCAATAGGTAGCTGAGTCCGAGTCCGCCGATAGCACCGAACCCTAGGCCAATTTGCCCGAAAAAGTGGGATGGACGCGCGCGGAAACGCATAAAGAAAAACACAAATAATAGGTCGATAATCACGCGGAAGGTACGGCTGATGCCGTATTTAGATTCGCCAAATTGACGAGCGTGGTGCGTGACGACTTCTTCTTTTATTTTGGTTGGCAGGGTTTCGGTTGCCATCCATGCTGGGATAAATCGGTGCATCTCGCCGTATAACGTGATGTTTTTCAAAACGCTGGCACGATAGACTTTTAGACTGCATCCGTAATCATTCAGAGTTACGCCGGTCATTTTGGCAATCAGTTTGTTGGCAATTCGGGATGGGATTTTGCGCAGAACCAAGTCGTCTTTTCGGTCTTTGCGCCAACCAGCAACCAAATCTAAATCTTCATTAATTAATCTCTCAACCATCCGTGGAATGTCTTGTGGATCGTTTTGTAAGTCGCCGTCTAAGGTGGCTATCACGACGCCGTTTGCTGCGTCAATTCCAGCTTGCATAGCGGCTGTTTGGCCATAGTTACGCTGTAGGTTGATGATTTTGAGCTGTGTTCCGCGTTCAACCGCTTTTTCGCTTAGAAGTTCAGCTGTTTGATCAATGCTGCCATCGTTTACGACAATTAATTCCCAGGATTTTTCATATTCTGCTAATGCTGAAAATACCGCGGACACCATTGGTTCGACGTTTTCTTGTTCGTTATACATGGGGATGACAATGGAGAGTTGGTAATCTTGCATTGGGGAATTTCCTGGATGAATTTAGTGTTCTCAGTGATTGTGGGCATCTTATCGCAATTTATGATGAATGCGCTTGGTTTTTCGGGAGTAACAAAGCAAAAGCCGCGCTGATGATGCTGCTCGATAATAAAATCAAATGCAGGTTTATCGCGGCACTAAGAATACTATTTTGTTCAAGTGATAGTTGGCTAAGTGCCAGCCATATACCCGCTTCATAAGTACCAAAGCCACCAATACCATGTATTGGTAAGACGCTGCTGAGTTCGCCGCCGGCCGCGCCGAGCATTGCTAAATTGAAGTCAATCTCGACAAACCAGCTGAGAATCCACGCCAGCATCAACAGTTTTAAACTCCAATTAAAGAGCGTCCAAAACCAGCTCCAAGTAAATTGGGTTTGGTTTTGTGGTAGCCCGAGAAGAATTTTATGCAATATTTTACCGATTTTATGCTGTTGGTTGACGCGTTTACTAATGGGTGTTTGTAATCGGTACAGCAACCAAGGCACGGTTAGCCATAGAAAAGTGACGAATACAACTTGCCAAAGGTTAAGCCACAAGCTGGCAAAAGCGATCAAAACCAGAAGCAGCAGTGTGTGTAAATCCAGTATCCGAAACCATAACAGGGCCGGTAATGATTGACTCAGTCCGATTTGAAATTGACTTTGCATCAAGATTGGAAAGCTGGCTTCGCCGGAGCGCATCGGCAAAAGATTGTTCCAGAAATTGTGGAGAAGCATCAGACGCGCACATCCAAGCACTTGTGCTGGTTGGTGTAATCGAAAATACTGAATCAGACGGCTGGCTCGAATCGCATAAGTGAGGAACAGTAATCCGGTCGCCAAGACGACTTGAAAAATTGGCAGGTTTTGCCACGGAGCAAATACGCTCTGCCATCCGATGAAATAATCAACGAGCCAGGCAAGAGCGAGCAGCAGCCCAACTGAAAGAAGGGTTTTTAAGTAAGTCATTGCGCAGCGAGGTTACATTGCAGAGGCGCTAGTTTGCTGTAAGGCGGTTTTAACCATTTTACTTAACCCTTTTGCCGCACCTGGATTTACCTCCAAAGGTTCGCGACACCAAACTGGGTCTGGCCACGCTTCGTCGTGTTCGCTGCGGAATACTAAGTGCATATGTAGCCATTCATTTTTGTTACCGATTTTTGCAAGATTGTAATGTCCCATACCGTTCATCTCTCTTAGGGCTTCGATCAAACGATGAATTTGGCCATATAACAGCAGGGTTGAATTGATGTTCTCCAAAGGGT
This sequence comes from Thiosulfatimonas sediminis, assembly GCF_011398355.1. Taxonomy (GTDB): domain Bacteria; phylum Pseudomonadota; class Gammaproteobacteria; order Thiomicrospirales; family Thiomicrospiraceae; genus Thiomicrorhabdus; species Thiomicrorhabdus sediminis_A. The sequence continues at coordinate 2,161,516 of NZ_AP021889.1, read as the reverse complement.
ATTTGGGAATGAAGATCAGCCAAGGCACCCGAGTTTCTTTGGCTAAGATGCTGAAAAAAGGCAGTTCGGCGACCATTTGGGTGCCGGGAAAAAGGGTGCTTAAATTTTCCGGGCTGTGATCGGTGACAACTTGGTCCATAGGTAATCTCTTCGTTTTAGTGCCGTTTCGTTTAAGAAATTCTTAAGGTTTTGGCGATGGCTTTAAATGAATCTTAAAGGTGAATCTGCCCATTTTACCTAATCTCGCTGTAGAATGAGCAGCAAAACGGCGTCTCAGACGCTTAATCGTGTTTGTTCACAATGGATTGTTCGCCAATGCCTCATCATCCCGTTTATTTAGCGTCCACTTCTCCACGTCGTCAGGAATTATTAGCGCAAATTGGCGTTGCGTTTTCGGTCGTGACGGCGGAAATAGATGAAACACCTTCGCCGCAAGAAGAAGTGTTGGCGTATTTGCAACGCATGGCTAAACAAAAGGCGTTGGCAGCTCAGTCGCTTCTTGAGTATGATGCCTGGATTATTGCGGGCGATACCTCTTTGCTGGTGGATGGCCAAATTTTAGGTAAGCCGGTTGATGCTGATGATGCGCAAGCAATGTTGCAACGCCTTTCAGGGCGAAGTCATCAAGTTTATTCCGCGGTCGCGTTGTGCCATCAAGATACGTTACTTTGTGCGGTGAGTATTACTGAGGTGACTTTTGCGCCCTTGCCGGTGAGTGATATTGCGGCTTACGTCGCCAGTGGCGAGCCAATGGATAAGGCTGGCGCTTATGCGATTCAAGGGTATGCAGCGCGCTGGGTGAAAAATATTAATGGTAGCTACAGTGGCGTAATGGGTTTGCCGTTATTTGAACTTAATCAATTGCTTGAACAAGCCAATTTTCCCTATTTTAATCCTTTAAAGAAGCCGATGCCGCATGAAAAATAAAAAGGCCAGTTGCATGCATAATGAAGAAAAAATTCTGGTGAATGTCACCCCGAATGAAACACGTGTGGCGTGGGTTGAAAATGGTGTTTTGCAAGAGGTTTGGGTTGAGCGCTCCAATAAACGAGGTTTAGTGGGCAATATTTATATGGGCAAGGTCGATCGCGTCTTGCCGGGAATGCAAGCCGCCTTTGTGAATATCGGTTTAGAGCGAGCGGCTTTCCTACATGTGTCTGATGTCTGTCATAAGTCGGTTGGTTCGCAAGACGAAGATTGCGATGATATTGCCAAGTTACTTTATGCCGGTCAGAAGATTATGGTTCAGGTGGTAAAAGATCCATTGGGGACTAAGGGGGCTCGCGTTACCATGCAAGTGACCATTCCCTCGCGAATGTTGGTGTATATGCCGACTGAAAAAACGCTTGGTGTATCGCAAAAAATCGACTCGAATGGCGAGCGTGAGCGCTTACGCGAAATGGTTAAGCAAATTCCCGAGTTTGCTGGTTCGGAAGGTGGTTTTATTGTGCGCACGGTTGCGGAGGGCGTTGATTTTCATGAGATGCGCGCCGATATGATTTATTTGCAACGCTTATGGTCAGGGATTCAAGATAAAACGCGTAATACCCGAAAACCGTCGATGTTGTATGAAGACTTGCCTTTATATTTGCGAATTTTGCGTGATATCCCAATTGAACGGATTGAAAAGATTCGAGTCGATTCCACGGAAACCTATCGCAAAATGCAGCGATTCGTCGATACTTACGTGATGGAATTAAGTGATCGGCTCGGTTTGTATCAAGGCGAACGTCCTATTTTTGATCTTTATAATATTGAAGAAGAGATTCAAGCGGCTCTGCACAAACGGGTAAATCTAAAGTCCGGCGGTTATCTGATTATTGACCAGACAGAAGCGATGACCACGATTGATGTGAATACCGGCGCTTTTGTCGGGCATCGTAATTTAGAAGAGACCATTTATCGTACTAATTTGGAGGCGACACAAGCGATTGCGCGCCAGCTGCGTTTGCGTAATCTCGGTGGAATCATTATTCTTGATTTTATTGATATGGATGACAAAAACCACCAGCAGCACGTACTCTCGACTTTGGAAAAAGAGTTAAGTCGAGACCGTGTTAAGACGACAATCAGCAGTATTTCTAATTTAGGCTTGGTGGAGATGACGCGCAAGCGTACTCGTGAAAGTTTAGAGCGCACTTTGTGTGAATCTTGTCCGGTTTGTAATGGGCGAGGTTCGGTAAAAACTGCTGAAACGGTGGCCTACGAGATATTCCGAGAAATTACTCGAATGGCGCGTTCGTTTGAGGCTAAGCAGTATCGCGTCATTGCTGCCGAACCCGTGGTGTCTCGCATTATGGACGAAGAGTCAACCAGTGTTGCCGAATTGGAAGCCTTTTTGGGTAAAAGTATTCGCTTCCAAGCGGAGAGTGCTTATGCTGCGGAACAATACGACGTGGTAATGATGTAAGCATGCCAAAGTGAGGTGTGAATGTTAATTAAGCGCACACATCTATTTCTAGAAATTATTCTAGGGGTTTTTATCGCCTATCTTGTTTTAATGCGCTTGGCGATTATCGGTCTGCAATCTTATCCTCAGCAGTCGGTTCAATTTTTATCCTATATCAGCGGTTGGCAAGTTAATGTTGCCAGCGTTGCCTTAACACAAACATGGCTGGGTGCCGAGTTCTCACTGAGTGGCTTACAGGTCCAGAATACGGATTTTGATTTTCAGGCGGAGCAATTTTCCGGTGATATTAATCTTTTCTCACCGTTAATTCCGGTGCTCAGTTTTGGTGAAAAATTGCAATTGCAGCAAGTGAGTTTACGTTTCCTGCAATCCACTCCTTCGGCATTTGCTTCGCAAGAAGTTTCTGGTTTGAGTCAACTCAATTCGGTTTATCGGCAAGCCGTTAACTATCTTCGGTCACAAAATTTCACACAACGCACTTGGCAGAAAATTGCCATCAAGCAGATGGTCATCAATGATTTTTTAGGCCCGCAAACGGCTGTGCAAATTGATAATTTGGATTTGATTAAAGCAAGCCAGATTAATTTGATTGCTGAGCTGGGGGTGCGTTATCACGATGTGCTAGATTTTGAACGTTTCAACCTCAAATTAAATTTAAGTACTAATTCTTGGGGCGGTTTGGATTTTGGTTCGGTCAACCTAATTTCATACCAACCTTTGCAAATGCAGCGCCTGGTTAAGTTACTGCCGCCGAAATGGGCTGCGATTATGCCCAGCGGTGAGGTACTCGTGGATTGGCAAACCCAATTTCAGGATGCGCAGTTAGCACAGTCGGTTGCTAAATTGAATGCACAGGCGTTAAGTTGGCCGCAAGATGACCAAGTTTTGCCGCAGAGTGTGGGCATGGAGTTAAATTGGAATCCGCGTCTGGATATGAATTTAAACGATGTGATGGCGCATTTTGAATTGTCCAAGGTGCAGTTGGATAATCAATTTGTTGAAACCTTATCACCGGTGCAGTTGCAATTGTATCCGCAGCAAGAACTCGGTTTATCGGCTGAACGCTTTAATATTGCGCCTTTCAAAGAGATGTTGCGCGTATTTGTTGAGAGCGATTATCTTGCTGATTTATTTAATCAAGCGGTTAAGTTGGATGTTACCGATTTTGCGATGCGGTTGAATTGGCAAACATTAGAAATTCCAAGTTTACGTACCCGTTTTGGGCGTTTAGCGATTCCATTGACCGATTATCCGGGGGTGGCAACACAGAATTTAGCTTTGGTTAAGCAGGGAGATTTGTTTTTAATTGAAGCTGAAGAGCCGGTATGGGTGTTGGAGCCAAAAGTATATCCACGCCCTATGCGTGTCACTTTGCCGCCACGCGTTGTATTGAATTATGCCGGTCAAAATTTGAGTGTGGATCCGTTTACGTTGTCGATTGACCGTTTTAATTTGTCGTTGGAATCTTTTGATTTGCATGAGCAAGTATTGTCGGTGCAGGCAAAGGTTGCGGCACCCGATGCGCAAGTGGTGTTGGATTATCTGCCTTATTCGCTGTTAGGTGATGGCGTCGTCGCTTGGCTACAAGACAGTCAATTAAGCGCACAACAACCGCGTTTTATGTTTAGTTTAAATGCACTGCCTTTGCAAGCCGGCGCACAAAATGACGAAGTTGCTTCAGATGCTTGGTTGGATGCGTTAAAAATAAGCGGTCAGCTGAGAGAGGCAACATTTTCTTTTGATGCTGAGTGGCCAAGAGTTGCGCCGAGTGAGATGACATTTGATTTTACCAAGCGTGTTTTGCGTTTCAACAGTGATGCTTTGCGGTTGGAGGGAGTTAAAGAGCCGTTAAAGGCGAATGCTGTCATAAGTGATTTATCGCAGGCAAATATTGCGCTAGAGATTCAAGGAAAAATCCAGACCAGTGTGCCACAGGCAATTGCTTATTTAGCAAAAACTCCTTTGCCGCAAGAGGTTGGATTGGCCGCATATACAGAGGATAGTCAGGCCTATTCTGGTAAAGCGGCGCTTGAGATAACGAAGTTGTGGATTCCGCTGTTTGGTTTTAATGACCAGAAAGCGCGTGTGAATGGAGCCGTTACTTTGCAGGACGCTGCGGTACGTTTACCTAATTTGCCAGAAGCAACTGGTGTGCAAGGGAAGTTGATGTTTACTGAGCAGAGCCTTACGGCTTCGGATGTGAAGCTTAAAATGTTTACCCAGCCTGCACGCTTGGATATTGCCACGCATCTTAAAAAACATCGACTTGATTTGACGCTGCAGGGTAAAGAGAGTCTTTACAGTCAGGCATATAGTACTTTGCCTGTGCCTTTTCGCGTAACTTTTTCCGTACCGATGGATAAACAAACGGATGAGATCGCTTTTTATGGACAAATGCACGTTGAACAGGCAGTGAGTACTTTGCCTTATCCTTTTTCAGCGCCGCAATTAACGGTTCCTTTGACTTTTAGTGGTCGTATTGGTGAGGAGGAGATAAGCGTTGACTTAGTTCAAACTGATTTAGCAGAAGCAAATCTTAAGTATTCATTACAGGAGAATAGGTTTACGCGTTTACAAAGCTATTTGGGTCAGCAGGCTAATGGCGAGCTACGATGGGGTGGGGCAGATTCCTTTGTACGCGGCGAATTCGACCGAATTGAAATGGCGGATTGGATCCAATGGTGGGAGTCACTTCCTGATTCCACCGAAAACCAGCTGATGTCAGCAATCCGTTGGCAAGACAGTCGCATTGTGATTGGGCGTCTAAATTATAGAAATCAAATGATTGATAAGGTCGCCTTAACATTGAATAGTTTAGATGCGGGCACTAAGTTGGGGGTGACCAGTGATCAGTTGGTCGCCACCGCACTGATTCCACAAGAAGGCGTGATTGATTTGAACTTTGAACGTATCCGCTTGAAATCCGCGCAAAGCAAGGATGCGCCTGAGAGAGTGCTTTGCGCGATTAAAAATCAAAGAGTGGATTATCCACAAATTAATGTCTTAGCACGCAATGTGCAATTTGATGATTATCCTTTTGATGAAGTGCGTTTCAGTTTGCAGCCGAATGCATCAGGTTATGCCACCGAAGATGTGTATGCAGAATTTAGCGAAGGGGTCGGTAAAATTACCGCGAAATATCGTTATGATCAAAACCGTAATTTAAGTGCGGCGGAAATTGACGTTGATAGCAAAAAACTTGAAAAACTGATGAAGTATTTAGGGATTAGTAAGGGCGTAACGTCAAAGCGGGCAAAAGTGCATTCTGAGATTGCTTGGTTTGGCGGCTTTGAATGTTTTGCACCGGATAGCCTTTTTGGGCGTTTGAATTTTAAATTGGATGAAGGTGTTGTTGAAAGTGTTGAACCTGGTTTAGCTCGCCTGCTCGGCTTATTGAGTGTTGACTCTTTGGCACGTCGTTTACAGCTTAAGTTAGATGATGTTACCAATGATGGGCTTGCGTACGACGAGATTAATGGAAACGCGATTCTGAACAATAATAAGATGCAGCTCACTCATCTTAAGCTGCAGGCACCAGCGGTTAAGGTTGCAATGCAAGGTGGGATTGATATCGCTGATGAAACTTTCGATTTAAAAGCGGACGTGACACCGGCGATTGGCTCGTCACTCCCGACGATTGCTGCTCTAGCTGGAGTCGCTAATCCGATTGCTGCTTTAGCAATTTATACGGTTCTGAAGGTGTTACCTGATATCAACGAGAACTTAGTCTCATATCAATATCAAATTAAAGGCCCGTGGAAAGAACCGATTATTGAATTGATTCCTGCACCTGCGGGTGAGTAACTGATCGATTTCTTATTTTAAAGCCGCAATTCCAAGCGGCTTTATTGGTTTTAAGGGGGAGAAAAAGCAAGTTTGGCGGGCGTACTGTGCATAACTCTGTGGATAAAGTGTGAGTTTGTGGGTATAAGGGTGTTTGGTAAAAGAAATCCGTAATAAAAGCAAAAAAAGCGAAAAAAGGGGTTGCGTTGTTTTGTGAAATGCCTAGAATACGCACCTGTCTTGAGGGGGAAGCGAAACGCGGAACAGAAAGACGAGAAAAATTGAAGTTAAGTGGTTGATTTACTTGAGGTTGTTTTAGAGGGTTCTCTAAGCGGTTTTGAGGTGAAGAAACGATTTAACGGGTCGTGAAAAAATAGAACGACAAAATTTTTTGAAAAAAGTTTGAAAAAACATTTGACAAGAAATTAACGCTTCTATAAAATGCGCGGCCTACCAACGAGGAACGCACAGCGAACCAAGTTGAAGCTCTTTAAAAATTAGGTAATTCAGAGATAATTTATGTGGAAGCTCCCTTAGTGAGTAACCGCAAAAAAAATCTCGAAATTTATGACAATATGTACTTGGTAATGAATAATTTATTATTTATTTATCATGCTTACTTTGTCAATTCCGAGTGTTAAATATTCGTGAGAACGAATCGAAATACATCTAGCAAGATTAAACTGAAGAGTTTGATCCTGGCTCAGAATGAACGCTGGCGGCAGGCCTAACACATGCAAGTCGGACGGTAGCAGAAGAGAGCTTGCTCTCTTGCTGACGAGTGGCGGACGGGTGAGTAATGCTTAGGAATCTACCCTTTAGTTGGGGACAACGTATGGAAACGTACGCTAATACCGAATACGCTCTACGGAGTAAAGGTGGCCTCTACATGTAAGCTATCGCTAAAGGATGAGCCTAAGTGAGATTAGCTAGTTGGTAAGGTAAAGGCTTACCAAGGCGACGATCTCTAGCTGGTTTGAGAGGATGATCAGCCACACTGGGACTGAGACACGGCCCAGACTCCTACGGGAGGCAGCAGTGGGGAATATTGGACAATGGGCGAAAGCCTGATCCAGCCATGCCGCGTGTGTGAAGAAGGCCCGAGGGTTGTAAAGCACTTTCAGTTGGGAGGAAGATTGTGTCGCTAATATCGGCATGGTTTGACGTTACCTTCAGAAGAAGCACCGGCTAACTCTGTGCCAGCAGCCGCGGTAATACAGAGGGTGCAAGCGTTATTCGGAATTACTGGGCGTAAAGCGCGCGTAGGCGGATTGTTAAGTCAGATGTGAAAGCCCCGGGCTCAACCTGGGAACGGCATTTGATACTGGCAATCTTGAGTTTAGTAGAGGGAAGGGGAATTCCAGGTGTAGCTGTGAAATGCGTAGATATCTGGAGGAACATCAGTGGCGAAGGCGCCTTCCTGGACTAAAACTGACGCTGAGGTGCGAAAGCGTGGGTAGCAAACGGGATTAGATACCCCGGTAGTCCACGCCGTAAACGATGTCAACTAGCTGTTGGCCTTATTAAAAAGGTTAGTAGCGAAGCTAACGCGATAAGTTGACCGCCTGGGGAGTACGGTCGCAAGATTAAAACTCAAAGGAATTGACGGGGGCCCGCACAAGCGGTGGAGCATGTGGTTTAATTCGATGCAACGCGAAGAACCTTACCATCCCTTGACATGCCAAGAAGTTTCCAGAGATGGAGATGTGCCTTCGGGAACTTGGACACAGGTGCTGCATGGCTGTCGTCAGCTCGTGTCGTGAGATGTTGGGTTAAGTCCCGCAACGAGCGCAACCCTTATCATTAGTTGCTACCATTTAGTTGAGAACTCTAATGAGACTGCCGGTGATAAACCGGAGGAAGGCGGGGACGACGTCAAGTCATCATGGCCCTTATGGGATGGGCTACACACGTGCTACAATGGGGGGTACAAAGAGCAGCTAGCTGGCAACAGTGTGCGAATCTCAAAAAACCTCTCGTAGTCCGGATTGGAGTCTGCAACTCGACTCCATGAAGTCGGAATCGCTAGTAATCGCGAATCAGAATGTCGCGGTGAATACGTTCCCGGGCCTTGTACACACCGCCCGTCACACCATGGGAGTGGATTGCAAAAGAAGTAGGTAGCTTAACCTTTTGGAGGGCGCTTACCACTTTGTGGTTCATGACTGGGGTGAAGTCGTAACAAGGTAGCCGTAGGGGAACCTGCGGCTGGATCACCTCCTTTAAGATAAAAAGGTTACGAGTTAAGGCGAGCTTTCACATAAATTCTTTCTGAATTACCAAAATTAGGGGCTATAGCTCAGCTGGGAGAGCGCCTGCCTTGCACGCAGGAGGTCTGCGGTTCGATCCCGCATAGCTCCACCAATTTACCTGAGTTGGTTAAGACGGACTCAGCGATTGGGTCTGTAGCTCAGTTGGTTAGAGCGCACCCCTGATAAGGGTGAGGTCGGTGGTTCAAATCCACCCAGACCCACCAATTCCACAGTAAGCCTGTTAATAAAGTTTTAGCGTAAAAGCTAAGAAATTATTAACAGTTTTATTTTGAAGTTGAGAAGAGAATGTTATAATTCCGCTTCTCAGTTGCTCAAAACTGAAGTTCTTTAAAAATTTGGAATAATGTTTGTTATGACAGCCGAATGTCATAATAACGAGATTGAATGATCTCCAATCATTCAATCAATTGCTGGATTGTTAATCGCAAGTTAACAATCGAAAGTAATAGGTAACGCAATACTTAATTGAGAATACTCAAGTGTATTTGTGTCAGCGATGAATCTTAGTCATTGTCAACTTATTAGGCTTTAATTGAAAGACTTTTGGATGGTGCATTATTTTAGCAAGTAATGGATCAGATGAAGAAAGCCCCTGCGACACAAAAGGTTAAGGTTATTTTTGAGTTGTATAGTTAAGTGACTAAGCGTACACGGTGGATGCCTAGGCGGTAGAAGGCGATGAAGGACGTGATAGCCTGCGAAAAGCAACGGTGAGGTGGCAAATACCCTATGACCCGTTGATCTCCGAATGGGAAAACCCATCCTTAATGGATATCCTGCTTGCAGGAAGCTAACCCGGGGAACTGAAACATCTAAGTACCCGGAGGAAAAGAAATCAACCGAGATTCCCTAAGTAGCGGCGAGCGAACGGGGACCAGCCCTTAAGCCATTATTAAGTTAGTAGAATCGTCTGGAAAGTCGAACGATACAGGGTGATAGTCCCGTATACGAAAACTTATTAGTGGTGAAATCGAGTAGGACGGGACACGAGAAATCCTGTTTGAAGACGGGGGGACCACCCTCCAAGGCTAAATACTCTCTACCGACCGATAGTGAACCAGTACCGTGAGGGAAAGGCGAAAAGAACCCCAGAAGGGGAGTGAAATAGAACCTGAAACCGTGTACGTACAAGCAGTGGGAGCCTCCTTGAGGGGTGACTGCGTACCTTTTGTATAATGGGTCAGCGACTTACGTTATGTAGCAAGGTTAACCGAATAGGGGAGCCGTAGGGAAACCGAGTCTTAACTGGGCGAATAGTTGCATGGCGTAGACCCGAAACCGGGCGATCTATCCATGGCCAGGTTGAAGGTGCCGTAACAGGTACTGGAGGACCGAACCCACGTATGTTGAAAAATGCGGGGATGAGCTGTGGATCGGAGTGAAAGGCTAATCAAGCTCGGAGATAGCTGGTTCTCCTCGAAAACTATTTAGGTAGTGCCTCATGTCTTACTGTTGGGGGTAGAGCACTGTTATGGTCTAGCGGTCCGTCAAGGATTAGCAGCCCATTGCAAACTCCGAATACCAACAAGTACAATCATGGGAGACAGACTGCGGGTGCTAACGTCCGTTGTCAAGAGGGAAACAACCCAGACCGCCAGCTAAGGTCCCTAAACACTGCTCAGTGGGAAAGGATGTGGGAAGGCTCAGACAGTCAGGAGGTTGGCTTAGAAGCAGCCACCCTTTAAAGAAAGCGTAATAGCTCACTGATCGAGTCGGCCTGCGCCGAAGATTTAACGGGGCTAAGCAGTGTACCGAAGCTGCGGATGCACATAGTGCATGGTAGAGGAGCGTTCTGTAAGCCTGCGAAGGGGCATTGTAAAGTGTCCTGGAGGTATCAGAAGTGCGAATGCTGACATAAGTAGCGATAAAGGGTGTGAAAAGCACCCTCGCCGAAAGACCAAGGTTTCCTACGCAACGTTAATCGACGTAGGGTTAGTCGGCCCCTAAGGCGAGGCAGAAATGCGTAGTCGATGGGAAGTAGGTTAATATTCCTACACTTTTTGTAACTGCGATGGAGGGACGGAGAAGGCTATGCCAGCCTGGCGATGGTTGTCCAGGTTCAAGGTTGTAGGCATGTATCTTAGGCAAATCCGGGATACTTTATGCTGAGAACTGATAACGAGCTCTATTTTGAGCGAAGTGGTTGATGCCATGCTTCCAAGAAAATCTTCTAAGCTTCAGGTTACAAAAAACCGTACCCCAAACCAACACAGGTGGTCAGGATGAGAATTCCAAGGCGCTTGAGAGAACTCGGGTGAAGGAACTAGGCAAAATAACACCGTAACTTCGGGAGAAGGTGTGCCCCTGCGGGTGACGAGACTTGCTCTCTGAGCTAGTGGGGGTTGCAGAGACCAGGTGGCTGCAACTGTTTACTAAAAACATAGCACTGTGCAAAATCGAAAGATGACGTATACGGTGTGACGCCTGCCCGGTGCCGGAAGGTTAATTGATGGGGTTAGCGCAAGCGAAGCTCTTGATCGAAGCCCCGGTAAACGGCGGCCGTAACTATAACGGTCCTAAGGTAGCGAAATTCCTTGTCGGGTAAGTTCCGACCTGCACGAATGGCGTAATGATGGCCACACTGTCTCCACCCGAGACTCAGCGAAATTGAACTCGCAGTTAAGATGCTGCGTACCCGCGGCTAGACGGAAAGACCCCGTGAACCTTTACTACAGCTTTGCACTGGACTTTGACCTTACTTGTGTAGGATAGGTGGGAGGCTATGAAACGATGACGCCAGTTGTCGTGGAGCCGTCCTTGAAATACCACCCTGGTAATGTTGAGGTTCTAACCTCGGGCAGTGAATCCTGCTCAGGGACAGTGTATGGTGGGTAGTTTGACTGGGGCGGTCTCCTCCTAAAGTGTAACGGAGGAGCGCGAAGTTACCCTCAGCACGGTCGGACATCGTGCAATGAGCGCAAGAGTATAAGGGTGATTGACTGCGAGACTGACACGTCGAGCAGGTACGAAAGTAGGTTCTAGTGATCCGGTGGTTCTGTGTGGAAGGGCCATCGCTCAACGGATAAAAGGTACTCCGGGGATAACAGGCTGATACCGCCCAAGAGTTCATATCGACGGCGGTGTTTGGCACCTCGATGTCGGCTCATCACATCCTGGGGCTGAAGTCGGTCCCAAGGGTATGGCTGTTCGCCATTTAAAGTGGTACGCGAGCTGGGTTTAGAACGTCGTGAGACAGTTCGGTCCCTATCTGCCGTGGGCGTTGGAGAATTGAGATGGGCTGCTCCTAGTACGAGAGGACCGGAGTGGACGAACCGCTGGTGTTCCAGTTGTCATGCCAATGGCATTGCTGGGTAGCTATGTTCGGAAAGGATAACCGCTGAAAGCATCTAAGCGGGAAACCTGCATCAAGATGAGTTCTCCCTAGACTTTAAGTCTTCTGAAGGGCCGTTGGAGACTACGACGTTGATAGGCAAGGTGTGGAAGTGCAGTAATGTATGAAGCTAACTTGTACTAATTACCCGTGAGGCTTAACTATACAACTCAAAAGTAACTTTTGTCGTGCGAACGAGAGAGTGAAGATGAGGGCTAAGATTTAGAGATGGCATAAATACCTTGAGTGTTTAAGGTTAAGTAAGTTACCCCTATTAAAAACAGCAATTGCAAAACATTATTTCAAACCTATTTGCCGTGTTGGCGAGCGTGAAACAAAGCGACCCAGCACAGCACACCGAATTGCTTGGTGACAATAGCGAGATGGACCCACCTGATCCCATACCGAACTCAGAAGTGAAACGTTTCAGCGCCGATGGTAGTGTGGGAGTTCCCATGTGAGAGTAGGTCATCGCCAAGCTTATATCCTAAAAACCGCTGACTCCTTCCGAGCAGCGGTTTTTTTTTGCCTAAAAATTGTTTGTTTTACGGTCAAAATTTAGAATGCCAACTGGGATTGTCAATTACGCAGCAAGTGATGTGCTGTAATGAGATGGTATTCTTATTCGTTTTTCAATAAAAAATGTTTGCTAAATGTTTGTTGAACGATTTACTTTGTTTAAGTTGGGTAAAACCATTAGTATAACGTCTAATGGAATTATGGATTTATAGTATGTATCGTCCTTATTTTGGCTTAACACAACTTCCTTTTAAAACAACCCCTGAATTGGACATGTTCTACCGCGAAGGTTCTCGTGAGGAAATTTTACAAGCTTTGGAGTATACGGTTGTTCGTGGTGACGGTATTTTAAAGGTGGTTGGTGAGGTTGGTTGTGGTAAAACCATGATTCTGCGCCTGTTAGCTAGCGAGCTTTCCGATGAATTTAAATTGGTTTATGTTAATTCGCCCAATTTATCTGCCAAGGATATGTTGTTGTTTATTTGTACTGAGCTCGGTTTGGTTGTCGATGAGGGGATGCAAAAGTTTACTTTAATTAACCAATTGCAGAAGAAGTTGTTTGAACTCCATTCGCAGGGGAAAAAAGTGGTGATGCTGATTGATGAAGCTCAGGCTATGACTATGGATGGACTGGAGGAGATTCGTTTATTGAGTAATCTTGAAACGGATCGTGATAAATTGTTGCAAATAGTTTTATTTGGTCAGCCAGAGTTAGATAAAGCTTTAGAACATCCAAATATTCGTCAACTTAAAAGTAGAATCACTTACAGTATTTATATTCCACCCTTATCAATTGCCGATGTTCATTCTTATTTGAATTTCAGAATGCGTAAAAGTGGTTATTCAGGAATCGATGTATTTAATTTTGCCGCAGCAAAAAGAATTCATAAGCTAACTGGAGGTTATCCCCGCGATATTAATGTTTTGGCAGATAAGTTATTAATGGCGGTTTTTAGTCAACAGGATAAGCTGGTGCAGCGTAAACATTTTGTCGCGATGGAATCCGGCGTTGCAAAAAGTGCCATCTTAGTTCCGATAAGCGCGATTCTATTGCTTTTTGTGCTCGGTGCTGCGGGAGTGGTTTATTTTGTATTTGCTGAGAAAATGGATGATTATGTGCCTACAGTGGGTGTAAAGCAAACTCAAAATCAAGCAACCATTACCTCAAAAAATGATGTCGATGAAGATATTATTGTCTCAAGCGATTATACTGACGTAAATAATTTTGACCATCCGATGTCAAAGATAAATGAGTTAGATAAAAAGTTGACTGATGATCTTGTTGCTACCGCGGATTTCAGTCAACCGCAAATGCAATTAGAGCGTTTAACTCAGCAGTATTTACACAGTTCTCAGAAAATCATCGATACTTTAAGTGCTACTGGCTACAGTATCCAGTTGGCGACCATTACTCTCGATAGCCACCAAAGTCTTCAACAAGAATTTGCTAGGTATGGGATCGCAAATCAAGATGTTGTTTACATTCTTGATTATAAGAAAGGGAATACGTCTTCTGAGGCTGGTTTTCTGCGATTGAAAGTTTATTTAGGGCAGGAAAAAACGTATTCTCAAGCCAAAACTAGGCTGCAAAATCTTCCGGAGCGTTTACAGCGTTCAAAACCGTTTATCGTCTCTTTTAATACGATAAGAAAAGAATTTAACCTAGCGCTTCAGTTCGTAAATCATACAAGTGGTGGATCCTATGTCACAGAGTCCTAATAAATTTCAAAAGCTAGTTTTGACGTCTTCAATTTTAGCCTTACTTTCGATTACTGGCTGTGAAAGCTCGGCTGTCAAGCGAGATCCTCCTGCGCCGCCAGTTTCAGAAGCTTTTCTACCTAAAGGACATTTGGAATCCCCACAAACAGCGGCTGATAAACAGCCCGAGATGAGTTCGATTCCAAGTATTGCTAGTGGCCCTTCGACTGAGCTCCCGCCACTTGATTTATTGCAAAAAGACCTTTATTCAATCACTGCGGTAAAAGTTCCTATTACCGAGTTGTTGTTTCAGATTTCCCAAGATTCAGGCAAGGAAATTGATATCTTTAACGGTGTTGAAGGTAATGTGACGATCAATGCCATCAATCAGCCTTTGGATTCGATCTTAGATCGTATGGCTGAACAGGCTAATTTTGTATTTGAAATGCGCGATAACATTATAAAAATTCGCCCAGATGTCCCAGAATGGCGTAATTACACAGTGGATTATGTCAACATATCAAAAAAATCGATTGATACGATTGATATGAAAATGAATGTTTCTTCCACGGTTGAGGGTGCGTCTTCGCAAACTGGCAAAGGCAGTTCATCACAAGTTACAGTCTCCTCAGCGCACGATTTTTGGCAACAATTGGATAATAACATTCAGAAGTTAGCACAACTCGATCCGTATTCAGTTTCCGATGAAGTCGCTAAAACGGAGAAAGGCACAAATCAAAACGCGACGCAAGGGCAGTCGCAAAATACCGTCATTAATCCTGAGGCCGGTATTATTTCTGTCTTTACAACTGATAAAAAGCATCGTGCGATTAAAAAGTATATTAAACAGGTCACCAATCGCGCAGAGAAACAAGTCTTGATTGAGGCGACCGTCGTCGAGGTTGTGTTGAATGATCAATACCAAGCGGGTATTGATTGGTCGATGATTAATCGCAGCGCTTTTGGTTCCAATGGGGGGATTAGTTTCGCTTCTCCGTTTGCTGGCCCAAGTGAAGGGTTTGCAATTGGCACCGTGAATCCTCTTGGTCAGCCAGGTTCGATTGCCGCGGGAAGTTGGAATATTTTGGCTAATGTTGCTCTACTCAAGCAGTTTGGTGATTCGAAAGTACTTTCTAGCCCTAAAATTATGGCGATTAACAACCAAACGGCTCTGTTAAAAGTGGTTAATAACTTGGTGTATTTTACAATTGAGGTAAATACTACTTCAGCGACTACCACGGCAGCAGGGCAAATTACTTATGAGACAGAAGTGCAAACAGTACCTGTTGGTTTTACCATGAGTGTCACTCCATTTGTTAGCGATAATGGTTCGGTTACTTTAAATGTTCGCCCTACGTTGTCGCGTTTGGTTGGACAGGTTGCTGACCCTAATCCGGCTCTGCAAAATGCAAATGTTCAAAGTTTAATTCCGATTATTCAGGAAAAAGAGATGTCTTCTGTACTGCGTTTGCAAGATCGTCAAGTTGCGATTATTGGTGGTTTGATTGAAGACAGTAACAGTAATAATAAGTCTGGATTGCCTGGTGTCGGTGATGTTCCCTATTTCGGTGACCTGTTCTCTATGCGAGATGAGCAAGCTAAAAAAAGTGAATTGGTTATTTTTATCCGCCCTGTCATTATCGATAACCCAGATGTTTACAATGGTGATTTACAATCGGTCAGTCAATTTTTAAAAACTCAAAGTATGTAATTGGGTTGAGGTGCTGAAGTGAGTGTTTTATTAGAAGCTTTAAAAAAAGCCGCTGAAGAAAAAAATAAAAAGGCGGCTCTTTCTGAAAACGATTCTTCAGAAAACGCTTTATCTCAGCAATCCATTGAGCCGATTGCCAAAGATGGCACTTCAACAGTAATGCCTTCCGCTCTGAGTACGCTAAATCTCAAAACCAATCCCACCTCGTTAAGTTCTAGTGGTTTAGATTTAGATGAAATTGTTGAGGAACCCGTCAATACGGTGGTGTCGGTGCCTTTGACAAAACAAGTTTCTGGCTCCGATGAACTGCCTGAGTTCAAAGAGGCGTCGGTGCCGACAAGTAAGTTATCTTTTTCTTTACCAACCGAAGAATTTGTAACGAGTGAGCAACTTCTTCCACGGCGCGCGGCGAAAATTGAGCCGCTCGATGTTCCAATTATTCCAGATGTTCCGGAGCAGTTTGCCGATCTAGAAAAACAGGGCACTGCGGCACGTGCTACAGAGACCCAGACAAATCATTCTATTCAACTCAAAACGTCTTCTAATCACGTTGTTACTCCAAATCTACAGGCTCCAGCGAATAATGGCCCTGTTGATAACACCTCTGAATCTGGGAAAGCCGAGACTAATGAGAGTTTTGGCTGGAGCTTAGAAAAACTACCGGCTTATTCGAACGACGCCATAGAGGAATCGAGTGAAGTTACGGACGCCAAGAATGTAACAACGGATGAAAAGACGAACAATCGCTCTAAATTAGACAAAGGTGCATTAGCCAATAACAGCGTGTTGACCAAGAATAAACACAGTAAACCCTACACGGCTAAACACTTTTTCCTGAAAAATCAAAAAGTCGTTGTAGGTTTTGTTTCACTTACCGTTTTTACTTTAATTGGTGCCTATTCCGCATATTATTACCAAGTCGAAAATCACCGATTAGAGGCCAGCTTCGAGCGTTACAAGATTAATCCGATTATGGTTGAACTACCAAAATCTAGTCCTGCCGTGATATCAGAAACACGGGTGGCTGAACTTGATTTAGCCCCTCGCGAAGGCATTGATCAAGGGCAAATCCCTATGGCTTCAGTGAGCGAGAATCCTGAAATTCGCGCCGAATCGCAAGTGAATGAATCGCCGATGGTGGAATCTGCTCAGACAAGTTTGCCGGCCAAATCGGTCGCGCCAATTGCTATTAGTCCCTCTTCGCAACAAGCTAAGCCGACTGCTAAAGCGATAACCGAACCCAAGGTAAAACCACTGAAAACAAATGAGAATGCCTTGGTTTTAACAACCGATATTTCCACGGTGATTCAGCCTAAGCGTCAAACGATAAATGCTCAAATAAGTAAGTCAAGAGCCTTAACGGCAGAGCAGTTACAGTTAGCTGATGCTTACCAGCAGTATCAAAATCAAGAGTGGCAGGCCGCGCAGGAGCTGTTCGCGAAAGTGTTGGCAATCAACCCAAGTAATCACAAGGCGATGCTCGGTTTAGCCGCAACGGAGAATTATTTAGGGCAACCGGGTAAGGCGCTCGCGACTTATCAGAATGTGTTAAAAATTCAACCAGGCAATACTTATGCATTGGAAGCGATTGCGGAGATTGCCAATGCGACTGCATCTCCGAGTGAAGAATGGATAAAGCAATTAAGCGATATGACAGAGAAATATCCTCAGTCTGCGGTATTGCAGAACGCCTTAGGTAATGCGTTGGCTAAACAGAATAATTGGTTTAAAGCTCAGCAGTATTATTTTAATGCGGTGTCACTTAAAGACACAGAGGCAAATTTTTTAATGAACCTCGCGGTCAGCCTAGACCATTTGGGTAAGTATCAATCGGCGGAAGAATATTACACAAAGGCATTAGTTTATGCGCCAAATAGTGCAATGCTTGATCAGAATGCGATTAAGCAGCGTCTGTTGGTGTTACGGCAATTCAGGAAGAATGATTCATAATGCAATACCCAGAAAGAATTGGTGAACGCTTAATTCGAGATGGCTACATTACCCGAGACCAGCTCAATATTGCCCTGACTGAGCATAAAAGAAACGGTCAAAAATTAGGCGAAACACTTGTCGGCATGGGTTTTATTAGTGTCGATATTTTGCGCGAAGTGGTTGGATCTTATGGCGGTTTTACTGCGATGAGTTTGAAAGACGTTGTGCCAGATCCACGCGCAATTTCGTTAGTTTCTGAAACCTTTGCACATAATTACACCTTGATGCCGATCAGTTTGGCCGAGAATGTACTCAAAGTTGGGATGTCTAATCCCGGCGATATCATGGTGTTAGATAAGTTGCGTCGGCATTTGCAACGCAGCGATATTCGCATTGAACCGGTGCTTGTTGTTGAGGCAGAGATTCAGCACGCGATTGATAATTACTATGGTTATGAGTTATCGATTGAAGGCATCCTAAAAGAGCTTGAAACTGGTCAGGTGGATTTCTCTGCTGGCGCGAATCAAAGTGAATATTCACAACCGATGGTGCGCTTGGTTGATAACCTCTTAACGGATGCAGTCAAACGTAACGCTTCGGATATTCACTTTGAACCGGAAGAAGACTATATCCGCATTCGTTATCGTATTGATGGGGTATTACAAGAGATTCGCCTGCTTCATAAAATGTTTTGGTCGGGATTGGTTGTGCGCTTGAAAGTCCTCTCTAATCTTGATTTGACTGAACAGCGTTTACCACAAGACGGGCGAATGACTCTAGTTGTACAAGGGCGGCGTATTGATTTTCGTGTATCGTCACTGC
This sequence comes from Thiosulfatimonas sediminis, assembly GCF_011398355.1. Lineage (GTDB taxonomy): Bacteria > Pseudomonadota > Gammaproteobacteria > Thiomicrospirales > Thiomicrospiraceae > Thiomicrorhabdus > Thiomicrorhabdus sediminis_A. The sequence goes on along the minus strand of NZ_AP021889.1, from coordinate 2,143,037 downwards.
CTTGTACGCATGGTGAAAATTTTGTTTTACGTATTCTTGATCGTGAAAAAGGCATAGTTCCGTTGGAAAATTTGGGCTTGGCTGAGGAGGCTTATCACGATTTAAAGTTGATGATTGCTCGTCCCACGGGAATCTTCTTAGTAACGGGGCCGACCGGTTCGGGTAAAACGACGACGTTGTATTCGATTCTCAATGAATTGAATGATATGGGGGTTAATATTATGACCCTTGAAGACCCGGTAGAATATCCAATGTCATTAATCCGCCAAACACCGGTAAATGAAGAGATTGGTATGGATTTCGCCGCTGGTATTCGTTCTTTGTTACGTCAAGATCCAGATATTATTCTGATCGGTGAGATTCGTGATGGCGAAACGGCAGAAATGGCGCTACGCGCTGCGATGACGGGTCATCAGGTATTTGCGACTTTGCACACTAACTCTGCTATTGGCGCTATTCCACGTTTATTGGACATTGGTGTTTCACGCTCGATTCTGTCGGGCAATATTATTGGAATTGTCGCGCAACGACTGGTGAGAAAACTCTGTGTGCATTGTAAAGAAGCGTATCAGCCAGAGAATTTTGAAAAAAAATTATTGAATATTCCGATGGATCAAGACGTCACGCTATTTCGCTCAAAAGGATGTCCAAAGTGCAATAATTTTGGTTACAAAGGCCGTTTGGCTCTGCTGGAAACGATGCGTTTTAACAGTGAAATGGATGAGTTGTTGTTAGAAGGCGCATCGCAACATACTATTTTAAGTAAAGCCAAAGAGAAAGGTTTTATCGATATGGCACACGCAGGGATTAACTGGGTGATTAAAGGGCAGACAACATTGGACGAGGTTAGCCGAGTGGTTGACTTGACCGAACTTCTGTAAGGATTGATGTATGCAAAACTACAACTACACAGGAATTAACCAGTTCGGTAAACGTGTTAGCGGTGTGATGCCTGCGAATAATGTTCATGAATTAGAAAAAAAACTTAAAAAATCACAAATTGATTTGCTTAATTCTAAAGAGCAAAGTAAAGGGTTGTCTTTATCGCTTGGTAGCAAGATTAAAAAACGCGATATCATCACCATCACATTTCAGCTTGAGCAGATGCTTGAAGCGGGCGTCCCATTGATGGAAGTTCTCGAGGATATGAAAGACACCTTTGAAAACGATGCAGTCAAAGAGATGCTGGCTAATATTTACGAATCAATGGAAGGCGGCAGAACCTTTTCGGAATCTTTAGAAGGGTTTGAAAAAGAGTTTGGTCAGGTCTACATTTCATTGGTTTCTGTGGGCGAGAAAACCGGTAAATTGGAAGACATTTTGCGTGACCTCGGTAACATGATGAAATGGGAAGATGAACTTGCTTCCAAAGCTAAGAAAGTGATGATTTATCCCGCAATCGTAGCGACAGTTGTGGTGGCTGTGGTCATTTTGATGATGTTATTTGTCGTGCCTGAATTGCTTGGCTTTATTACTTCGATGGGAGGGGAAATCGGTTTTGCCACGGTCGCGCTGATAGCCACTTCAGGGTTTATCCAAAACTACATTCTCGAACTCATGATTGCTCCAGTTCTTTTTGTGATTGTTATTAAATGGTGGCGGCGTAACTCCCCAGAATTTAAGTTAAAGTCGGATGAATGGAGTTTACGAACGCCCATTATTGGAGAGGTCTTACATAAGTTAAAACTCGCTCGAGTCGCTAACTCCTTATCGGTTATGTATGGCGCAGGTGTGAGTTTTCCTGACAGCTTGCGCATGGCCAGCTTGACTTCTGGAAATAAATACCTTGAAACCAATTTAGTGACTGCGGTGACGATGATTGAAGACGGTAAAGAAATTTGGGTTTCTTTTCGTGACTCCAATGCTTTTCCGATGATGGCAGTGCGTATGATAAAGTCCGGTGAACTGACCGGTAAAATGGATGTCGCACTCAAAAATGTCAGTTACTTTTATGACCGTGAAGCCAAAGAACTGATTGAAAAAATCGAGCCTGCAATTGAACCAATTTTGACCGTTATCATGGGCTTTGTTGTTGGCTGGGTTATGATTGCTGTATTGGGTCCAATTTACGACACCATCGCTCAGGTACAATAATATGCAATATGTTTTTTATGTAACAGAAACCGGTTTTCGTGCTTATAAAAGTCCAAGGAAAGCGGACGAACTTATTGAGCAGTTTGCTTGGGATGATATTGCGCAAATCGAACTGTTTATCAGCAAACTGCAGACAAGCGCGTCAGTTATGATTGTGCTTGATTTGGTGGACGAAGATCTATTCTTTGAATGGGTACCTAAAGTCATGCCATGGGAGAAATCGGCACTCTTAAAACGTCGTAAAGAGCGTTTGGTTTCCGACAAAATTGCGCTCAGCGAAGTGCATTCAACCAATCAGTTTCGCAAATCCGCTGAGGGGCGTAAAGAAGAGCTTATACTTTCTGCAACGATTAGCGATGCGTTTAAATTGACGCGTTTTTTAGATAATCTTGAAGCTGCCCAGATATTGATAAAAGGGATTTATTCCAAACCGCTGTTGTTAACACAATATTACCGTCAAGTCGTGCGACCTCTTCTTGGATTGACAAAGGACCAAGAAAATCTACCCTTCTTAATTATATCTCGCCAATCGAAGCTTGATTATCGTCAAACCTTCTTCTACGAAGGGGAAATGCGCCTTAGTCGCCCAGTGGAAATTGAAGCGGATGATTTTGAAGTTAGTTCTATCCATAAGGCGCTTTTGGAAGAGACCAAACTGGCTCTTACTTATGTCTATAATCAAAAAATTATCCCGTCGAATGCGCCAATTGGTTTAGTTTTTTTAGAGGAAGATGCCGCTGTTTTATCCAATATCGAAGAAGACTGTCGTGCTAATGGCATTATTCGCGCAAATTGGTCGGACAAAGAATTTTATTTCGCAGCACATACTTTTAGAGAGTTTTCGGACGCTAGCCAATATTGCATCGAAGAACAAGGCTGTTACTCTGAGCAATCAATAGTCGATTTCTTATTCAGAAACCAAGTTAAAGGGTTTTATTCCACCGACTACATTACCCGTTTACGCACTTTCCAAGTCGCACGCAAAGGGTTATACGGTTTTAACTTGGCGCTTTTAGCTGGCGGTTTAGCGTTTGTTTTGGTTAACAGTGTGGATAACTTTGTCAACTGGCAAAAACTTGGCTTGTTGGATGAAAATATCGCAGCGCATCAGAAAGAGAAGCAGCGTTTAACTGAGCTGGTTAAGTTACAAGATGATGCTCAGCAAATAAAAGCATCAGTCGAATTTTCCGAAGCTGTGCTGAATCTACGGGTTAAACGGTTAATTGGTTTCAATATTCAGGGTTTTAGTGAAACCGTAAATCGACATCCAAATATTCAATTAAGTACTTTGGATTGGCGCAATGTCGGTCCTTTAGACAGTATGCAGCATGAATTAACGCTGAACGGTTGGGTTTTCCCTTTTTACGATACCTATAAAAATCCTGTTGCTTGGGTAGATGCGTTGGTTAAAGATTTACAAAAGCTAGACGGTATTGAGAGTGTTTCGCTCGATAAAGAGCCGCTTAATCGTGAATTAAAACAAGCCGTAAGAATCAATACCGATCAAGGCGAGGTGCTCGCTTTGCCGTTTAGTATCAGCTTGAGGTTAAAAGATGGCCAGTCTAAATAACATAGTACAAGACCCGTTTTTTAAACGATTTTTCCGAAATTTACTGATTTTTACTGTACTGGTTTCCGCTGCTATTGGCGGTGCTTGGTATGGTTTTCAAGAACTTAGCAAAGATCTTGCTGCGAAAGCCAAACCAAAAGAGGCCAAATTGAACCAGCTGAAAAGTGAAGTGGATTTTTTGGTCCGACAAGTCGAACTTTATCAGCAGTACGGGGATAAATATGCAGAGTTAATGAAAAAAGGTTTGGTTAAGCAGCAAGATCGTGTTTTTTGGGCGGATAATTTGATTCGTTTAAAACAGGGATATTTAATGCCCAAATTTAGTTTTGAATTTTTACCTGAAAAACCACTGAGTTCTGCTCAATTCCAAAAGATTAAAGTTCCGCAGCAGATGTTTTACTTTAGTCGCATCAAGCTCAATATGGAGCTGCAACATGAAGAAGACCTATTACGTTTATTTGAGTCGATTAATGAACGAATTTCGCCGTTGTATTTAATCGAGTCCTGCGACAATAAATTACGTGAAAACAACTATCAAGTGAGTGCTAACTTTAATTTGACCCAAGGAAATGTGATCGCCAGCTGTACCGTTGTCGTGTTCCATACGCACATCAATTTAGGTCAAAAACCGGATGAAAAAGTGGTTACAAGTAAACCCTAAAAAGGCTAGTTTTCAAGTTGAATCATTCCTGCTTCAGCACGTTTTTTCAGAATTAAGCAACCCTGTAAAGGGGAATATTATGAATAGAAATACTTACCTATTGACTTTGATCGCCGCTTTTTTGCCGATAACAGCGCCCTTGTGCGCCGGGCCGACAGAGACGGCGAATGCTTTGATCGATTCCGCTCGTGAAGTCAATCAAACAACGATTGTTTTGGAACGTGGTGCTGATGGTCGCTTGACGGTTCGTCCTACTGAGGACAAGTCAGATGTAAAAGCCGAAACGCCAAGTGTGCCGCCAAAAAGTACTCGTGGGACAGGCGTTATCACGGGTAATGAGGTGTTAAATAAGCCGCTTAATTTGCAAACTATTCTCTTAGATAAGCCCACACGTGAAAAAATTGATCGACAGCGTGCTGCTTACATCAACCCACCTATTGTGCAAGAGGTGGAGAAAATTCCTCCGCCTCCGCCGCCAGTGACTGGCACAGGTGTGGCCAATAAAAATGTTAAACCTAAGAAAAAGCCGATTTATCTGCCTTATAAATTAGCGGTTTCAGCCGTGGTGATAAAGCCGGATGGGAGTTCCTTAGTACGGGTGAATGGCAAATATAATCAAACCAATTCCAAACATATCACCATTAACTCTTCCCATACATCCTCTAAAGGTGTAGCGTTTGAAGTGATTGATAAAGAGCAGATTGTGCCTGTCGGCAGTACGTTGCTACCACGCCAATCTAAAGTGTTGCCCACTTATCAGATGGTACAAAATGAAAAAATTAAGGCCAAACAAAAAGCGTTACCGAAAACCAAAGAGACTGTCGCACAAGACACGCTAGAGCAAGTGAAGATATTGACCAATAACCGATGAGTAACGATTTGAATCCTTTTTTTTGGCCTGCATTATTGACTGCAGGCTTTTTCATTTTTAGCACTTTTTATTTGTATTTGCGTTTACGTAATCAGCAGCAAATACTGAGTCAGTATGAACTTAGTTTGCAAAATGCTCAGCAAAGCCAAGTGGCTTTAGAGAATGAAGTAAGGCTTTTGCATATTAAGCTGAGCGAATTTGCCGATTATCACGGTCAAGCGATTCAACTAGAAAAGCAATTGCACACTGCTCAGCAGCAACTGCTTGATTGGCAACATAAATTTGATCATCAGCAGGCGTTATTAAGCCAAACGCAGGCCAAATTGGCCAGTCTAGAGACTGCTTTGCAGTTATCTGAACAAAATGCAGCAGATAAGCTGGCCTTTCAGCAGCAGGCAAAACAGCAGTTGGAAAGTGAGTTCAAAAATTTAGCAACACAGATTTTTGAACACAAAAAGCAAGAATTTTCCCAGTTAAATCGGGATTCGGTCCACGCATTATTACAGCCGATGCAGCTTTCTATGGAGCAATTTAAACAGCGTATTGAAACCACGCATAAAGAGTCTTTGGAAGGGCGAGCTAGTTTGCAACAGCAGCTTAAACAGCTACAAGAGCTAAATTCCCAGATGAGTGAAGAAGCCAAAAACTTAACGCATGCTTTAAAAGGGGATAGTAAGGTCCAAGGTAACTGGGGGGAGTTAGTTCTTGAGCGTTTACTTGAACGTTCTGGTCTGCGCGAAGGCTTTGAATTTGCACGCGAGAAAAGCTTTCAACAACCCGATGGTTCACGCTTGCGTCCCGATGTCGTGTTAAATTTACCGGATAATAAGCATGTAATTATTGATTCAAAAGTGTCGTTAAAGGACTACGAAGCCAGTTTGAATACCAATGACAGTGTTCAGCAAAACCGAGCCTTAAAAAATCATCTACAAAGTTTGCGCAAACACATTGATATGTTGTCAATAAAGCGATACGAGCATTTGGCGTTACTCAATGCGCCGGATTTTGTCTTAATGTTTATTCCCGTTGAAGGTGCTTATTTATTGGCGATTGAGCAGGATGCCAGTATTTTTGAAGACGCATTTGATAAGCGTGTGGCAGTGGTCACACCGACGACATTATTCACCAGCTTAAAGACCATTGAGCAGCTCTGGCGTTATGAACGGCAGAGTGAAAATACGGTTAAATTGGTGCAGCGCGCTGCCGAGGTGCATGATAAGTTTGTTGGTTTTATTGAAAGTTTTGAAAAAATCGGCAAGCAGCTTGAGACTGCACAAGGCACCTATCAGCAAGCGCGGGCGCGTTTAACGCAAGGCAACGGTAATCTTATTCGCCAAGCGGAAATGCTTAAAGAGCTGGCCGGAAAAACTAAAAAAGAGTTGCCGCAACATCTGGTGCGAGAAGCGGATGGTCAAGGGTTATTGAATAATGACTAAAATCAATTAGGTACCAAGTTTTAGCCGCATTAAGCGCCAGTTTTTACCTTCTGCTTGAGCTTGCTGAAAACGCATAGCGAGGCTGGCGGGTAAATCACTTATCAGACAGTCTTCATAATCGAGTGTGCGATAAAGTTGCTCTAAATGTGCCAAAGGAAAGCAAAAAATGGTGGCACTTTGTTGCTGAGCACAAAGGCGTTGGTGGATTTGTTTTAGCAGTTTTAAAGCGACTCCTTGACGTCGAAAAGCGGGACTGACAAATAGGCCGCGTAACCAATAGCTTTTGGGCTCTATCGGTACCAATCGTGCATAGCCAATGACGCTATCTTTGTGCATACTCACAAAAATAGCGTCAGCACGTTGCCAGTTTTTTTGTTGCGCCGATTTAACGAAGTGTTTCACTTTAAAGAGTAAAACGGCATCGGTTGTGGCATTGATTTCAAAATGCTGAATCTGCTTTGTCACGAGTTTAATTCCATTACTAACTGATTTTGATTGTATTTCATGCCTAGAGAATTGTGCTTAGATTGCCATCGACCGTTAAAAAGTTGCTGGTGTCACTGCCGCCAGCCTATCGCAAATCGCGTTGAGATTGGTGTTTTACAACACCCAAGCGAACAAAAGCAAGTTAAGTCTAGCGTTCCGTTATTACTGGCCTGTTTACAGAAACAGCATGCTTGGATTGGCGAACAGCTGGAAGATGCTCAGCCATTAAAGCCATCAACTTCCAGTTTGGTGGATTGGCTGGATAAGGGAATACCGACTTATTTGCTCTATCCTACAACAGAAAATGATTTGGTCGAAGTCGCTACTGTCGCAACGCTTGCTGAACAACCGCAACCGATACAGATTTTGGTATTGGATGGTACTTGGCGTAAAACGTATAAATTATTGCAACTTAATCCGCGCTTAGCAGAGCTTCCTCGGATTCAATTAGCACCGCAGCAAGCCTCTAAATATCGTATTCGCAAGCAAAAAAATGCACTTAGTTTATCGACCTTAGAGGCGGTTGGGCAGCTTTTGACGCAACTGGAAAAGGCGCCACAAATTGCGGAAGATTTAGAGCGAGCATTTGATTGTTTTCAAAGTGCCATTTTCAGTTATCCATTACGTCCTTAAAGCGGTGTTTTATAGGGCTCTCCTGCGATTTCTCGGACGAGTTTAGGCACTAAATAGCCAGGCAAGCTAGCGCGAAGTGCTTGGTGTAATTGCAAGGCTTCTTGGTTGCTTACTTCAAAATGTATTGCACCTTGGACTTTATCCAATTGATGTAAATAGTAAGGCAAAACGCCTTGTGCAAACAGTTTATGGCTTAAGGCGTTCAGTGCTTCCAAAGAATCGTTCACTGCTTTGAGCAGAACACTCTGGTTAAGTAATGTGATATTCGCTTGTCGGTAAATTTGAAACAAGTGAGCGCTTTCGGGACTGAGTTCATTTGCATGATTGCAATGCACGACGATGACAAGATTTAAGCGGCTGCGTTTGACCCATTCTAGCCACTGAGTTTGTGCCGCCTGTTGAGGCGCGACAACCGGCGTGCGGCTGTGAATACGTAGTGTGCGGATATGATCAATCTCTTCGATTTGTTGGCTCAGTTTAAGCAGTGCAGCTTCGCTTAGACTCATCGGATCGCCGCCGCTTAGAATCACTTCATGCAGGCTGTTGTCTGCTGCGATGGTTTGCAGTGCGGCTTGCCAGTGGCGTTGATTGGCATGCGCCTCATATGGAAAATGACGGCGAAAACAGTAGCGGCAGTGAATATCACATTTCGGGCTGGCAATCAGCAAAACGCGTCCGTGATATTTATGAATGAGTGACGGTTGTGGGTTGTTTTGAAAATCGCCAACAGGATCACTGACAAAATCTGGCGCGGTAATTAACTCATCCGGTACTGGTAAAATTTGCTTTAACAGCGGGTCATGAGGATTGTTTGGTGTGATACGCGTAATAAAATGCTGCGGCGCTTTATAGGCAAACGCCGGTTGCCGTATGGACGTTATCCGGTGCGTATTTAGTCCCAAGTGCGCCAATAATTCGGCGCTGGAACGAACAGAATCAGACATTGTGTTCTCAATTCGATGGATGAAAAAGGGGTTATTTTAAACCTAAGTGGTTTTTTGGTAAAATGCGCGCAATTTTTAGAAACTTGTTTGAGGCAAATCTTATGGCGACAGTAAGCACGAATGAATTTAAAAACGGTTTAAAGTTTTTAATGGATGGGCAGCCTTGTAGCATTGTCGAAAACACTATTGTTCAACCGGGCAAAGGGCAGGCTTTTAACCGCGTAAAATACCGAAATTTGATGACTGGCCGTGTTTTGGAAAAAACCTTTAAATCGGGTGAAAAAGTCGACGCAGCAGACGTGCACGAAACCGGTTTGCAATATCTATACAACGACGGTGAATTTTGGCATTTTATGGACGAAGTCACATTTGACCAATACCAAGCCAGCGCAGCAGCGATTGGAGACATGGCCAAATGGTTGGTTGAGCAAGATCATTGTGTGGTGACGCTGTTTAATGGTGATCCGATTTCGGTTACGCCACCCAAGCAAGTCGTGCTGGAAATTGTGGAAACCGATCCGGGATTAAAAGGGGACACTGCCGACTCTACGGGCAAACCGGCAACCCTTTCAACGGGGGCGGTGGTCAAGGTTCCTTTATTTGTTCAACAGGGTGAAAAAGTGATTGTGAACACCGAAAAAGGTGAATATGTATCGCGTGCTAAATAAGTTAAAGCTAAATAAGTTAAATAAGCGGAACACGTGAATATGATGACACGCCGTGAACGGCTTCAACAGCGCTCGCAGTTTTTGCAACAACTGCGGGCGTTTTTTTATGCTCGCGATTGTTTGGAAGTGGATACACCTTTGTTGTCGCAAGGTGCTACGCCGGATGTGCATTTACGTTCTTTAAGCAGTTGGGTGCAAGTGCCAGGTTATGCAGAAAAACGTCGTTATTATTGGCAGACATCGCCTGAATATCCGATGAAACGCCTGCTTTGTGAAGGCTCAGGAGATATTTTTTATCTTGGTAAGGTTTTTCGCGATGGGGATTTAAGCCCGCGTCATCAAATCGAGTTTACCTTGTTGGAATGGTATCGGCTGGACTTTTCTTTGACGCAGCTGATTACCGAAGTGGTCGAACTCATCAATCACATACTGCCACAGACGCGAACGGTTGAGTATTTGAGTTACGCACAAGCATTTGCGCAATTTTGCGGCATTACCGATATTTTTACGGCCAGCGCAGCGCAGTGCCGCGTGGCTTTAGAGCAATCTGGCGCTCCAGAGGTTGTTGGCGTGGCGCCAGAGGATAAGGTGTTGTGGGAGCAGCTGCTACTCACTGAGGTCATCGAGCCGCAGCTTGGTAATGGCGTTATTACCGTGTTGAGCGATTTTCCTGCACGCGATGCTGCTTTGGCGAAAATTCATCCTGAGAACCCGCTGTTAGCGCAGCGTTTTGAAGTGTTTGTTGATGCGATGGAGTTGGCGAATGGCTACGATGAATTAGCCGATGCGGTGCTTTATCGACAGCGTTTTAACGAAAGTTTGCAGCAGCGCGCCGCGCAACAATTGGCTGGGGTGCCACTGGATGAACATCTTTTGCAGACCCTTGCGGATTATCCTTTGCCAGCCTGTTCCGGTGTTGCATTGGGTGCAGATCGCTTATTGATGCTGGCTTTGGGGGCACAACGAATTGACGAGGTAATTTGTTTTGGTGTTGAGCAAGCTTAGGGGCTTGACAAGGTGTTGTATAATATCTCAATTCGTTTTGCATTTCCGATTGCGAAGAACTAGGGTCTGTTGAAAATTCAGAGTTTGGTTCTGTTGTGGCTGAATATTTTTAGCGCAGCCAAACGAAAGACTCGATGCTCTAAAGTACAAAGTCGAGAGAAATGCCAATGTAAAACCTAAGGAAGTATTGAATAAGTTTGAATGGCTTTAGCTATGCATGATAGAGGCAAGCCTAGAATTGACGCTTTGCAGCACCTCGCTGAAGTCAATGATAACTTATTGCGGTGTCGCCCTAATTATGGATGTTCAACAGACCCCGAGTGGCTGTTTTAAGGAGTAGATTAATGACTGATGTACCAGTAACGAAACGTTCACAGATGGTATTATTTTCCGATTCAAAAAGCCCGAGTTGTCACCGTGTGCGTTTGGTTGCGAAAGAAAAAGACATTCCGATGGATATTATCGAAGTGTTTGTGGACAGTCTGCCGGAAGACCTGTTGGAATTGAATCCTTATGGTACTTTGCCGACTTTGGTGGATCGTGATCTGGTGTTGTACGATCCACAAGTCATTATCGAATATTTAGATGAGCGTTTCCCGCATCCGCCGTTAATGTCGGTGGATCCGATTTCTAAAGCGCGTGCGCGTCAAATGTTGCGTCAAATTGAAACAGAATGGTATCCGTTGGTTGAAGCCATTACCCATTCGGAAGACGAAAAAGTGGTTAAAGCGGCACGTCGTGATTTGCAAGAACGTTTGATTCAGATGATTCCAGCCTTCCAGCATAAAGATTTCTTTATGAGTGATGATTATTCTTTAGTGGATATTTCGATGTCGGTACTGTTATGGCGTCTACCTTATCTAGGGATTGATTTGCCAAAGAGTGCTAAGCCAATTATCGACTATTCTGAAAAAGTGCTGCAACGTGAAATGTTTGCGGAAAGTTTGTCTGATGACGAACTGGACATGCGAGATTAAACGGATGATTTCTAATCGCCCTTACTTAATTCGCGCGATTTATGACTGGATTGTCGATAACGGATGGACGCCGCATTTTCAGTTGGATGCTAACTATCCAGGGGTCATGGTGCCGCGTCAATTTGTGCAGGAAGGCATGATTGTCCTTAACGCTTCTCCAACGGCCGTTTTGGGATTAGAGATGGGCAATTCGGCCATTGGCTTTTCGGCACGCTTTCAGGGAGAAGAACAGAATATTGTTTTTCCACCGGAAGCGGTTTTGGCGGTGTTTGCTCGTGAAAATGGCCAAGGAATGCCATTTCCACCGGAACCTTATCCGGAAGAGTTTCTACAAGCTGAACTTGATGAGGCGTCAAGCGGTTTAAAAGCCGTTACGCCAAGCAAGACCTCGCCAGGGGTGAAAAAAGCGCGTAAAGACAGCAAAGATAAAAAACGTGCGAATTTGTCCGTGGTGAAATAAACACCACGTCTTGATTTGAGATTTAAAGCCCGGAGTGCTATGAAGCGCTTCGGGTTTTTTATTGTCTCTGAAAAGGCAAAATAAACTCGACCGGTGTTGACTGTTCGGCAAAGGCCTGTTGGACGATGGCTTGGTCTTGCGTTTGCAGAATCAGTTTTAAATTAGGGCCTGCATCCATGGTGAAATAAACGGCTACGCCTTGCTCACGTAAGCGCCACACAATTTGCATTGCGGCGATGGATTCCGGTTGCCAGTATACAATTGGCGGCCATGTCGCAATCATGGTTGCGTGCATACTTAACGCATTGTGCTCAGCGGTTTTTGCCAAAGTATGAAAGTCTTGCTGAATAATCGCTTGAGTGATGGTTTCCAAATCACGTTGTGCTTGCGGTGGCCAGCTTTGGTAAAGATCACAGGTTTCAACGGTTTGCTGCATTCCAAGCGTTGAGCCAACTGCTTTTTCTTGAGTATTCACCTTGACTAGCCCGATGCAAAATTCCGGCCAGACAGAATCGACTGACTCAGCAAAGCTATCCATGCCGTCAGGGCGTTCGCCTTTGTGCCATAAAGCAAAGCCGTCAAACAGAGAACGGCTCGCGCTGCCACTGCCTAAACGGGCCAAAAGCGACAGTTCGGTTTTCGCTAATTGCCAGCCAAATAGGTCGTCTAGAGCGACAACTAAAGCGGCGTAACCGGATGCAGATGATGCTAAGCCAGCAGCGGTTGGTACCGAATTCTGAGTCACTACGCGAAACGCTGGACAAGCGGCGCTGCGGAAAAAATCCAAGAATTGACTGAGCCGCTTAGCAAAAACTACGGAATGGTCGAGTACTTGGCCATTTAATTCGATCTGATCTTGTTGGCCGCCAAACGGTTGCACGGTGGTCTCGGTGCCTAATCCAGGAAGACTAATCGATACGCTGCCGTTCATCGGTAAGTTCAGAACGCTGTCGCGCTTGCCCCAATATTTACTTAAGGCAATGTTGACCGGTGCCTTACCAAATCCGTGAGGTTGACTTGGTTCAAGTGGCGCTGGATTTAGGCTTTTAGCCAGTAGTTGTTGGATAAATGTGTGCTTTCGTTGTTGGCTTGAGTTCATACGGTTAATGGCCTAATGGCTTTCGGTTAAAGAGTGAATATGCGTACCAAGTGGACTAATCGGTAGCTGAATTTGTTGGTAGTTACACAGGATTTCGGATTCCGCACAGTATTCGGTGAGCGCGTTGCTGACTTGCTGTGGACGGTGTTTTGAGTAGACTTCGCCTATCGCGAGAACGCAATCGCCCAGCCCTGAACCGGAGATTTTCGTCGCCCAAACTAACGGGCAGGCACGTAATTGCTCGACCAGAAAATCCAGTGTTATATCGCTGACCCCTAATGTTTCCAGCAGGCATTGGTAGTGCCGAAAGCTGTCATAAAATATGGGTAAGTTTTGGTTGCTTAAAGCTTGATGCGCGGTTTTTGTTATTGCGCCCATCTGTTGGTAAAGGGACTGTAAAGCTTCAGGTTGGGTTTGCCAGTGTTCTGCGACACTGGCTAAGACTTCGGCGGTAGGGGTTTTATAGCCGCAGTAGACCAATAAAATATCCATGTTAATTGATAAAACGTCGATTTTTAGTCGCTGGTCTGCCGTGGGCGGTTGAAAGTACACAACCCCACCGAACAGCGCGGCCGCTAAATCAGTGGCTGAGCCGCGTCCCTGAATGTCCACAATAATCGCTTTGCCAATCTCCCACAGCTCAAATTTGGAGTAGTGTGCGTCGGTGATGTGATTGAGGCCAACCAGTGTGGCCGCCAAAACGGCCGCAGAACTGCCTAGCCCGATAGTTGCAGAGAATTGGCTTTTTACCCTGAGTTCCCAGCCATGGTTTTGGGCTAGCAATTGCGTTTGAAAAGCTTTGCAGGCTTGGCCGATAAATTGCAGTTTTGGATGGCACTCCAGTGCGCTTAGCGTTGTGCTTTGTTGAGCCAAGCTGGAGAAGATAAGGAGGGCTTGGTCATCACGCGCTTGCCACTCTATTTCTATCCACTGGTCGAGCGCGCAGGCCAATGCAGGATAGCCATAAACAACGCTATGCTCACCAAGTAACATGCTGTTGGCCGGTGCTTTTGAAATAAACTTTGGCATGCTTTAAGTCCCCTGAGTGGAATCGTACAGTGACAATGCCAGAAGTTTATAGCCCATCTCGTGGCATAATTTTGTCGGCGCATGGTAGCCAAAATAGATTACCACACCTGCCGCATCGCCACTCACCGAACCGGCGCCGCATACTTTGGCGCAGGCGAATGGTGGTTCTAACTGATTCAGGCGTTTTATCAGCGCTTGAACCTTAGTCGGCACCACACCAATGTGTTCCAATAGCTGTTGGTTTTGGCGAATGCCCGCCGTAAATTCGTTCACTGTTTGCGCTTGCCACGCGTGTTTAATCTGTCGTACCACTTTGGTGAAGTTTTGCCACAAAGCGTTATCATCGGCAAAGTTTTGCTGGACCTGCTTAACACAATCGGCCGTCGAACTTTGCGCTTCGCCAGTATCAATAAGCCATGCGGGTAGCGGAAAGAGCTTCAATCCAAGCCGATGAATCGAATTGGGCGCATGAAATTCGATAACGTCTTTGGCGAGTAAAGTCGCTGGATCAAGGCCGCTAGAACGCCCATGCTGATAGTTTTCGATGGTGCTGGCTAACTTCAGTAGCTGCGCCTCTTTGAGGGGGAGAGCCAGTTGTGCTGCAGCCGCTTTGAGCGTGGCCAAAATGACCGCTGCAGAGCTTCCCATCCCACGTTTAAGCCAGTTTTCAGAATGGATTCGGATGTGCCATAGACCTTCAGTTAGAGGATGCCAACGATTCAGTTGCGCCATGCATACAATAATTAATTGTGTCGGGTCGAGCAAAATGGCATTTTTGGTTGCGCTGCTGGGCTGATGAAATTCACTAAAGCGCAGCTCTATTTCTAGCATCTGGTCTTGCCATTGGCGAGAGGTATAACGGCGAATATGTTGTAGGTCAGGCAAGTCAATCAGTAGTTCGCAACCGTGACCGATGGGCAAGGCCTGCCATTCAATTTTGCAGAGCGTTGGGAGATTTATTGCTACGCTTAAGGCCGGGGAGCCATATAAAACCGCGTGTTCGCCGCACAGAATCAGCTTACTGGGAACTTGGCATTGGACGCTTTTGGTTGAACTCATGCGAAAAACCTAATGCTGAAATGGCAGGTGCAACAGCACACTGCCGGATGATGCGCTTAAAGTGCGTTGGATGGTGTTTGTTGTGTGTACAGGCGTTTATCTTGCTCGATTCCGCAGAAACGAAAACGTCCTTTATTTAATTGCGGAAGCGCTAAGTCTGATTGGGCGTAATCGGTCTTGTAGTAAAAATCGATGTAGGTTGGGTAATCCAACTCCGTACGCTGTGCAATCTGTTGGCGATGACTTTCACTCATCAGAACTGTTTGGTAACCCGGTTGGATAACCCCTGTAAAAAACTCAGCAACACAGCCAGACCCATAACTAAAAAAGCTAATGCGTTTATTGTCTAAGCGATCTTTGACATTATCCAAGAGAGAGATAAAACCGACGAACAGTGATGCACTGTAACTGTTGCCGATAATTCGATTGTAAATTTGGCTAGGTAACGTCTTTGCATCGGCTTGTGCTTTATCCAGTTGCGAGTTTACTTTTTTCAGTAGCGTTTGGTGCGCTTTATCGGCCATTTTAGTGAACGGAATGTGATAACAGAAGTAGTCAATATCTTCAAACACACGGCCGGTTTGCTCGGTAAAATGTTCCCAAGTGTGCTTAAGGCTACTTAAATAAACCTTGGTGGAGTATTTGCCGTCAACCAACGCGGTATTTCGGTGGTTTGGTCGCCAAAAATCCATGACGTCATCAGTGAAATAACCTGAGCCAGGCTCGATTTCCAAAATACGTGGATTTTGTGTAATTAACATTGCCACCGCGCCGCACCCTTGAGTTGCTTCGCCGGATGAATCTTGGTCATATTTGGCAATGTCAGCAGCAATTACCAAGATTTTTTCTTGGGGATTGACTTTGACTAACGCAGTGGCCATTTGTAGACCGGCGGCACCTGCGTAGCAGGCGTGTTTTAACTCAATCATCCGACAACGGCTTGGTAGATTTAACAGCTTATGTAAAAACACCCCTGCCGATTTTGATTGGTCGATGCCCGTTTCGGTGGCAAACATTACCGCGGTAATTTGCGCGCGGTCAATCTGTTGTAGAATCGGCTCGACTGCTTTAGCAGCCAAAGAGACAATGTCTTCATCCGGTGGTGCGATGGACATCTTTTCTTGGCCGATACCGACATAGTATTTATTCACATCAATGCCTTTTTCTTGGGCAAATGTATCCATGCCTAGAAAATAGTCTGATGTTGCAAAATGAATTAAATCAATACCAACTTTCATAATATCCAAATCAAAAGTAACGTTGCTGAGCGCAATTTTAACCAAACGGCGAATTATAACGGTTTTTGTGTTCTCTTTCTGACCGTTTTCTTGCAAGTTATCCGCGCTGGCGGAGCATTGAATGCCATGGGGACTGCAAAATAAGGTCGCTATTACAGTGTAAATCGTCCAATTTTTCAATAGCGAGTAAAAACTGGACAGCTTGCAATTCTTGCTTGAACTGTTCAATTTTAGCAATCGTTTGTGCGGTTGAGTGCATCGCTGGTGGTAGCAACGGAGCCGCCGCGCCGACCATTTTGGCACCTAAAATAATGGCTTTGGCCATATCAATCCCAGAGCGTACGCCACCGCTGGCGATGAATTGCGCCTGGGGTAAGAAAGGGTGCGCCAGCATGAGATTTTCGGTTGTACTCAAGCCCCAGTCTTGTAAAGTTAGCCCAAGGTTGTTTTGCGAGCGATGCGCCTCGATACGACTCCAAGAAGTTCCGCCACGGCCGGCAAGGTCAAACCATTCAATTCCAGCATCCAATCCAAGTTGGATGTCGCTTGGACTTAAACCGGCTCCGACTTCTTTTAAGATTATTGGGACAGTGAGTCGATTTTTCAAGTCGGCGATTTTATCGGCAAGCCGTGCAAAATTATGGTCGCCTTCTGGCTGGATAATCTCTTGCAGTGGATTAAGATGAAGATAAATCGCATCCGCCTCTAAACAGTCAACAGCGCGTTGAATCTCATCGTAGCCAAAACCGTAATTGAGCTGAACGGCGCCAACATTGGCTATTAACGGAACACTAGGCGCATATTGGCGCAAGCGAAAACTCGCCTCAGCCGACGGATTATGAATCATGGTGCGCTGGGAGCCAACCGCCATTGGAACTTGGCAAGCTTCGGCCGCTTCGGCAAGATGACGGTTAATCGTCGCAAAATTATCGGCCGCGCCACCCGTCATCGATGAGATTAAAAACGGAAAGGCAATCGCTTGGCCGAGAAACTCACAGCGGCTGTCAATTTTGGCAAAATCCAACTCTGGTAGCGCACGATGCATCAAGCGAATTTGTTCAAAATCACTGCGCCGCTCAATTAGCGGGTCTTCCAAAATGGCTTGGATGTGATCTTGCTTGCGTTGCGTGATCTGTTGCTGCTCTGCGCTCATCGCGATATCCGTATTTAATTTTTGTGCGTGCGTTCGAGTTTGATATGCGCTTGCATCAACTCGCCCGGATTGGTCTGTGCCGCCAATAAGGAGAGCTCGCCGCAGAAAGCCGTGGCGGCAGCGATACAGGCGAGACG
This sequence comes from Thiosulfatimonas sediminis, assembly GCF_011398355.1. Classification (GTDB taxonomy): domain Bacteria; phylum Pseudomonadota; class Gammaproteobacteria; order Thiomicrospirales; family Thiomicrospiraceae; genus Thiomicrorhabdus; species Thiomicrorhabdus sediminis_A. The sequence continues at coordinate 2,125,517 of NZ_AP021889.1, read as the reverse complement.
ACGTGAGTTGACTCCCGGCTCAGCCGTTGGGTCAGCGCAGCCGAGCAGCTCAAGGTTTTGCCGGACAAAATCCAGCCCTTTGCCGTTACCAACACTGCCGACAATTAAATTGGGTAAGGTGGTCGAGAAGTATAGATCGCCATCTGGTGTGACTTCGGCATGGTTAATTGCTTGCGAGCCTTCGACAATGTTTGCCGCATCTTGACCGGTGGCTAAATAAAATCCCAGCAACATATTGGCAACGTGGGCATTCGCGGTACGCAAGCCTCCAGCGACGATACTGCCAATTAAATCCTTTTTAATATGCAAGTCGACCAACGCTTGTGGTGTGGTTTTTAAAAAACGTTTGCAGTATTTTTCTGAAATCGTACATTCACAGACCACATATTTACCACGGCCGAGAATCCCGTTTACAGCAGAAACCTTTTTGTCAGTGCAGTAGTTAGCGGAAATAGAAACATAGCGTAAGTCGGTATATTCAGCCAAAATCCACGGAATAATCTTGTCGGCGGCATTGGTTGCCATATTGTGCCCAGAGGCATCGCCGGTGTGGAATTCCAAACGTAAGTAAATTAAATTACCGACGACTTGGTAATGGGTATCAATTAATTTAGCGAAACGACTGCTTTCGCTGACAATCGCTTGCATTTCAGCGTGTCGAGACTCGATGCTGGATAGGTGCTTAGCCGCGATACCGGCGTGCGGCGCTTGCAGCAAAATAGAGCGCGTCATTCGTTCGTCAATCAGCGTGACACGGATGCCGCCAGCGTGTTTTGCAACACGCGCGCCACGTGCCACCGAAGGCCAAAGCGGAGTTTCATAGGTTGCCATTGGCACCATTAAGTCATCAGCGTTGACATCGCCGATGAGTTTAAATGGGCCAACCGCCTGCATTGGAATGGAGGCGAAAGCTTGGGTAGGGGGTGTTGTCTGGTTTTTCATAGCGCGTATTATAAAAGCTGGCTCAAACTTTGGGGGAGAGTTTTTCATTGATACAGGCTTGAAAATTTTCCATTCGCCCTTACATTGACTAAGAGCAATTTAGGGAAGACTAAAAAAGTCTTCATTGATGTAAGCGACGTCATTGGAACTGAGTTTGCATCTCCTTAGCCAAATCGAAAATACAAAAAGGAATGAACATGGCTTTAGCAACGGCACGTCACATTTTGGTGGCAACAGAAGAACAGTGCAACCAGCTGAAACAGCAAATTTTAGACGGCGCAGATTTTGCCGATGTGGCGAAAGCCAATTCACAGTGTCCATCCGGCGCGAACGGCGGTGACCTTGGTCAGTTTGGTCCAGGTATGATGGTGCCTGAATTTGATAAAGTGGTCTTCAGCGCGGATATCGGTTCGGTCGAAGGGCCTGTTAAGACGCAATTCGGTTATCATTTATTAGAAGTGACTAGCCGCAGTTAAACGGCGCATTACTCTGCAAAAAAGCCACGGTGTTTCGAGAGAGAGCCGTGGCTTTTTATTTTTAGCGGTGCTTTCACTGAGGGTTATGCAGGATCAAAACTGAATTTTTGTCCGCTTATGACCGCTTCATACATTAAACCAGCTTTAACCAGCGAGAAAACCGCCATGCCTTTGTAATATTGACCTTCGGCCGCGACGTATTCATCACCAGCGTTGGCGGTTGCTGAAGTGCCTTTGGTTGAGGCTTCCATCGAAGCGCCGGCTTTAATCACCACTGCAGATGCTTGCGCGCCAAATTCAAAACTGCCGCTGGTAAACTCATCATAGGCTCGTTGGTCTTGGAAGAAGATGATTTGGCTGATTGCTTGTCCGCCGAATTGGAAGCCGACGGTGGCTTGGGTGAGTGACGTCATGCCGGTGAAGGTGCCTTGACGGTACACGCGGCCTTGGCCGTAAGCGCCGCCGATGACAAATCCAGCTTTACCGACCACTGGGAAAATGGCATAACCATAGGCGCTGTCAAAAAAAGCCGCTGATTTTGGGGCGTTTTGAAAGGCGCGAAGGGTGTCCACATAGTCTTTGTCGGTGCTAGGGGCAAAAATATCGCTTTTGGTTTCTGGTTCCGCTTGCTCTTGTAATACCGACTCTGCTTGTGCCGGAATACTAAAACTGAAAGTACACGTGGCAGCGAGTGCGGTAAGCTTAATCCATTTTGTTAACATTTTATTTTCCTTTTGAGCCTTGATTTGTAGCCGTGTTTCGGCAGTATACATTGCCTAGGGGGCTTGTTCTGTGTCTCCACGGTCATTTTAATACGAAATTATGCGGTATTTCGCGACTTTTGTCTGGGGGGATATTGAAGCAAAGTTTAAGCAGCGGTTGTCTGGCGAGAGGTTTTCACTTTTAATAACCAAGGGCGCAAAAAATAGGTCTTTATTGGTTGCAATGAATAAATTGTCTCTGGCGAGTTATTGTTTGGTAGGTGCTTGGGAAGTTTGGCTCTGGCAGCAACCACTTAGATTTATCATGTGTTTTTCTTGGCGAGTAGCTTCATAAAAAGGTTATCAAAGGAAGGTCTATGGCGACGTTTTTAATTGTTTTGGCGCTGTTGGTTGCGATGGCGTTATATTTTATTGGTATTTTTAACCAACTGGTCAAACTCAAAAATCGTTATCAAAATGCCTTTGCGCAAATCGATGTTCAGCTCAAACGTCGCTACGATTTGATTCCTAATTTGATTGCGGTTGCCAAGCAAGCGATGCAGCACGAGCGTGAAACCCTGACCGAAGTGATTGCGGCACGTAATCAAGCGCACGCCATTTTGGATAAAGCTGCACGGCAACCAGGTGATGCTGACATTATGCGCAGTCTACAGAATGCTGAAACTCAGTTGCAAAGTGCGCTGGGTAGTTTTAATTTATTGGTTGAAGCCTATCCTGATTTAAAAACCAATCAGACCATGTTAGAGCTGAATGAGGAACTTTCGTCCACCGAAAATCGTATCGCCTTTGCGCGGCAGGCTTTTAATGATGCGGTTATGTTTTACAACCAATACCGCCAGAGCTTCCCGCCGGTGTTGGTGGCTGCCAGTTTTGGTCACCCAGTCGATGCGGCTCTGCTGGAATTTGTGGATAAGGCGCAAATTGAGCAAGTACCGCAAGTGCATTTTTAACTATGGATTTTTTTAGGGCGCAGGAACAGGCACAGCGTAAGACGCGTTGGCTGTTGTTTTGGTATGTCTTGATTCTGTTTAGTGTCTCGTTTATCGCCTCTTTGGTGTTAATGCTGTTAATGCCGATTTTTTCGCATGGTTATCTGGTTTTAAATAGTGAGTTGCTGTTTACGCAGCTTTACACTTGGCAAAATTGGCCGATTTTTGCTGGGGTCAGCGCTTTTGTTTTTGCGGGTGCGGCGCTGAATTCCTGGTTTAAAGCTCGAGAACTGGCAACCGGCGGCGTGGCGATTGCAGAGCAACTCGGTGCCCAACGCATTCCTTTGAATACTCGGAATCCTTTGCAGAAGCGCGCCTTAAATTTGGTCCAAGAGATGGCGATTGCCGCTAATATGCCGGTTCCGCAACTGTATTTGTTAACGCAAGAGACGGCGATTAATGCTTTTGCGGCCGGGCTCTATCCTTCTGATGCAGTGATTACCCTGACACGAGGGGCCTTGGAACGATTGGATCGCAATCAATTACAAGGAGTGATTGCGCATGAGTTTAGTCATATTTTAAATGGCGATATGCGTCTTAATTTCCGTTTAATTGTATTGCTACACGGCATCGGTTTTATTCGTTCAATTGGGCGTTTTATGAGCCCTTCACGGCGACAGCAAGCAAGGCATTCGCGTGCCAAAAAAGGCCAAGGGATTGCGGCAATTGTCGGACTTTTATTGCGTCTGGTTGGTTGGTTGGGCGAACTGTTTTCGCGCATGTTGCAAGCGAAAATCTCGCGCGAACGCGAATATCTTGCCGATGCCAGTGCTGTGCAATTCACTCGGAATCCGCAAAGTATCGGCGGCGCTTTAAAAGTTTTGGCTCATGCGCAGGGGCGCTCGTATTTAACGCAAGATAATTTACATGAAATCGCGCATTTGTTTTTTGCGCCGGCACTGAGTCGAATGTTTTCCTGGTATGCGACTCATCCGCCACTGGATGCGCGGATTCGGCGTATCGAACCCAACTGGGATGGCGTTGGTTTAGAGGGGTTGCCGTTAGAGAAGGTCAACACGCATTTACAGCAGGATGAATTACAAAGTAATAGTCAACTCGCTGGCATTCAGATGGAACGTTTGCAGAATTTGGCTCTTTTGTTGCCGTTATTACAACACGGCTTAGCACCACTGAGTGCCAATCAAGAAACCCAAGCGCAAGCGTTATTGGATTCGTTGCAATCGCCATTGGATGCGATGGCGATGGTGTTGGCGGTTTTACTGAACAAGCAGATTGCTCCGGAGGATGCTGCGCAAAACGGCTCGGTGTTGCTTAAACGATTGCTGGTCGCTTTTAGCGCCTCAGAAAAGCAGCTGTTCGATCAGACGCAAGGCTTAGCGGCAGCATTGACGCAACAGCTCGATTGTTTACAAAACTTTCCGCAGCTTAACCGCTTGCTGCTGGTTGAATTGGCGATGCCTTCTTTAAAACAGTTGTCAGCAAAGCAGTATCAGAATTTGCAAACCTTTCTCAACGCGGTTGCACAGTTTGATGGTCGTAGCAGCTTATTTGAAAGCGCGTTAATTGGTTTGCTTAAATTATATTTGCGTACCGATCCGGCCTCTCGCCGTGAAGGGCGGGTGCAGCGTTTCAGTGCTTTTAAACCAGAAATTCAGCTGCTATTTTCTTATTTGAGTCAAAAAATTGCACAGAGTGCACTGCCGGAACGGGATTACCAACAGGCATTAGCCTCGTTACAGCTGCATGATCTGCCATTGATTCCCTCAGTACAGCTTAGTGAGCGAGAAGTCGAATTATCGTTGTCTAAATTAAAGAAATTGGCTTGGCAGCGTAAGGGGGAGTTGTTACAAGCGATGGTTGAGCTGATTGAGCGCGATGGGAATTTAGCCGCAACAGAAGAGGAGTTGATTTTGGTGATGGCATTAACCCTAGAAGCGCCTTTGCCAAGGTTTACTCTGAACGCACAGCATGCGTAGAAAAGATGTGAATTGTTTATTTTCTGGGTAGGTTTCTTATCAATCATTGAATGGTCGCGTTTTGCAATCGGTAGTCAAGTGTGAATAATGAATGGCATTCTTTATTGTGAAATTTTTGAGTTAAACAGATGTTGTTAAAAAATAAATTGTTCTCTATTCGTCGCTATTTTTTACTTGTCGCACTCTGCTCTGCATCGGCCCAGGCACAGATTTTGCAGGCTGTGCCCAGTCAATTGCAAGCCGATGTCGCTGTCCAAACGATTCAAACGGCACAATTCAACGGCGCCTACGCGATGCCGGATGAGTTTAGCGCTCAGGTGGTGGAAACGGTATTTGCTAAGGGCGGCAATGCGATTGATGCGGCCGTCGCAGCGGGTTTTATGTTAGCGGTCACGTTTCCTGAGGCAGGCAATTTAGGTGGCGGCGGTTTTATGACCTTAGCGTTTGGCTCTGGAGAAGTAAAGCAGGCGGCTTTTTTGGATTATCGTGAAATGGCGCCGAAAGCGGCCTTGAGCGATCTGTACTTGGATGATAAAGGTGAGGTGATTCCCTATAAGTCATTGGTCGGTTATGCCGCTTCTGGGGTTCCGGGAACTGTAATGGGGTTGTGGCAGGCTCATCAAAAGTTTGGAACTTTACCTTGGGCGGAATTGCTGCAACCAGCGATTGATAAAGCGTCACACGGTTTTGTGGTCCCAGATGCTTTGGAAAAGAGCGCGCAGTGGTACCAAAACTGGGTGGCGGACAAGAGTGTGCAGCCGCTGAATTTTAGCCAATATTTTTCGGGCTTACAGAGCGGTAAGGTGTTTAAACAAACGCAGTTGGCGAGTACCTTGACGCGTATAGCCAAGCAGGGCGCTGTGGAGTTTTATCAAGGCAAAACCGCGCAGTTGTTGGCCGCGCAATATCAGAAAAATGGTGGCCTTATTACGCAGGATGACTTGAACAACTATCAAGCCAAATGGCGCACACCGGTGAAAGTGGATTGGTTTGCGCAGCAAATCGTCTCTGCACCGCCACCAAGCTCTGGTGGAATTGCAATTGCTCAGTTGTTGAAAATGTATCAGTTTTTAGAGCCGCAGTATCGTGCAGCGCTTGCAGACGCGGAATTAGCCGGTGTGCCGAAACAGGCGGTGCAAGCCCATTTTTATGCGGAGTTGGCTAAGCGAGTGTTTGCGGATCGGGCGAAACACCTCGGCGACAGTGATTTTTATCCCGTGCCGGTAGCCTCGTTAATCGAAAACCGTTATTTACGAGAACGAGCTGAGCAAGTGAATTTTCAAGCGATTTCATCAACGGAAAACATTCAGCCGGGCAAGTTTGAATCACCGGAAACCACGCATTTTTCGATCATTGACCCCTATGGGAATGCGGTTGCCAATACTTATACCTTAAATATGCCTTTTGGTAATGGAGTGGTTATCGAGGGCGCTGGGTTTTTAATGAATAATGAAATGGACGATTTTTCGACTAAGCCTGGTGTGGCGAATCTGTTTGGTGTGGTAGGTGGCTCAGCTAATCAAGTTGCGCCGCAAAAACGAATGTTGTCGTCCATGTCGCCAACCTTGGTGTTGCAAGACGGCAAGGTGCAAACCGTGTTGGGTTCGCCGGGCGGTTCGACCATTATCAGTTCGGTATTTCAGACCTTGATAAATCTCTATCGTGAGGAGATGAATGCCCAGCAAGCGGTGAATGCGCCAAGAGTGCATCACCAATTATTGCCTAAGGATGTGATTGTCTATCATCCGGAGTTAGCGGACGATGTGAAGCAGGAGTTAAGCCTGTTGGGTTATCAACTTAAACGCCATAATTATTTAGGGGATGTGCAGTTACTATGGCATTCCGAGGACGGTTGGCAAGCGGCCGCCGATATGCGTGGGCGAGGAGTGGCTAAGGTGTTAACAAAAAACGCCGCGATTCTTCGGTAATGGTAAGCGTTCGTATGTTGGGGCCTTGCCGTCGTTTATGCCAGAGCGATCTCCCCTTGATAGCCCCATCATTCAACCTATCCGCTATGCCTTCTAAAGACTTAAAGACTATTAGCGCTATTGGTTTGACCGTTACGACCGAGCATACGCATTAGGGTGGCATCATGCCAAAGGTAGTGGTGCAAGATACCGGCTAATGCATGCAGACCAATCAGTAAATAGCCAAATTGCCCTAGAATTTCGTGACTTTCTTCAAAAAATTCTGCCAAATCATGGTTTTCCATTACCAATTGCGGTAATTGCGTGCCAAAAATAAGCAGTTGCTTGCCTTCGGCACTGATGGTTAGCCAGCCTAGAATTGGCATGAATAACATAAAAACGTAAAGCGTCCAGTGCATGATTTTACTGAGTTTTTGCTGCGACGGTTCTGCACTTAACGTGACTGGCTGCGTTTGGAATAGACGTAAACTCAGGCGGATGAGTACGAGTGCTAAAATACTTAGCCCAAGCATAAAATGAATGTGCTTAATTAAATCGCGTGTTTCGCTGCCTTTTTCAAATAGGCCACGCATTTCGATACTGGCGAAAGCGGCGAGGATGAGTAGTGCCATCAGCCAGTGTAAGCTAATCGACAGCCATCCATAATGCTGAGTGTTGTTTTTCCAGTTCATCATTCAATCTCCTCAAAATTGTTTTTTTCTTATTACACAGCGATTTGCTAGTAAGGGCATCGGGCAAAAGGAGGTCAAAACACGCTAAAAATCGCGGTT